>CAQXTN010000004.1:0-65766 GCA_948916585.1 uncultured Oscillibacter sp.
CTGCCAGATCAACACCGCCAGCGGCGGCGGCGAGTATATCCTGACCAAGCCCAACGGCAACGAGAGCAGCGTCAAGAAGGCTGGCATGTACAACCTGCCCAACGCTGTTAAGGCGACTGACGGTCAGTACACCCATCCCTGGGATGCCGTGACTGCCACCTCCAATAGCTTTACGGAGCCTAAGCGTGCCGCTACTGGAACGGACCTCGACAAGGATTGGGAAGGCATTTACCGTGTCGCCCTGGGCTATGACGACGACGGCACTGGTGTGGCGAAGGAGTACGCTGTCAAGAAGAACAGCCAGTATATCCTTCTGGACGGCTATGCTCACAACACCTCTGCGCATCCCACTCGGTACTCCGAGGCGGAGAAGGCGACGATTGGCGGCAACGCGAACACTCTCGCCGGCTATAAGTGGGATTATCAGGATGTCGACTATGCTTCCGGTGTCAAGTTCGTCTATGTGAGCTTCGACAGCGCCGGCGAGGTGGAGAGCATCTACTTCGCGGACGGCAAGCAGGACGTTGACAACAGAGAGCTGCGCACCTACAACAGCGATTGGCGCAATGTCGGCACCAACAATGACGACTTTGTTGCCACCACTGCCGAGGCGTATGTCAACGACTCCGGCAACGTGGAGACCGTGGTCATCAAGACCGACTCCGCCGACGCCGATCTGTCCGGCCTCCGCATCATCACCAAGAACACCGGTTCCAACAACTACGTGAAGAGCGTCGGCGCTGATGCCACCGAGAGCGAGCTGCTCAAGGGCAGATGGACCGAGCGCGAGTACGTCCAGGGTCCCGACTTCAAGGATAACCAGACCGGCATCTTCGACAAGGAATATGATGTTGGCGATATCCTGATGGGCTCTGAACGCAACGGCATCTTCTATGCCCGTGAGTTCCACGGCAACAACTACCGCGGCAACAGCCTCGACGGCCTCTACATCAAGGGAATCCAGGCGGTAAAGAACACCCAGGATAACAAGATGAAGGACCGCTTCAGCATTGCTGGCAGCCTGCTGAAGACCCTGGATGAAAGCATCACCCTGAAGGGCGCCGCTGAGACGAGCAGCACCAACGCGGCTGTGAATGCCCTGCTGACCAAGAACGAGGGTGAGGATGTCCTCAACGGTCGCCACCAGGCTGGTATCATCCTCGGTGGCAGCGCGAAGATCATTGACGTTCGCGTGGGCCACGAGGGCGAGATCACCAAGCTGAAGGATCTGTTTGACGGCGATTTCGATCTGGATCAGATCGAGCTGAAGGTTCTGCTGAATGGTAAGTCTGGCGACGCCGGCTTCCGCAGCGCCTATGCCATCGTCATTCTCGATACCAAGGATCCCGTGAAGTACGCCACTGCTCCCGAGTTTGATCTTGAGGTTACCAGCGACGGCGACGGTGATTGGAACATCGACGAGACCGTTTACGAGGTCACGAAGGGCGAGAAGGTTACCCTGACCGCCGACCTGACCAACAAGGATAAGTTGACCACGGTCAGCTATTCTTGGAGCGCCAAGAACAACGCCGACGACTCTGCCGCCAAGGTGAAGGCTTCCGGCAACGAGGCCGTCTTCACCGCCAGCGCTGTTGGCGAGTACACCGTTACCCTTAAGGTTACCAACAAGGACAACAAGAACGCGGACAAGGACGTTACCAAGAACGTCGTGATCAAGGTCAGCGACGCGAAGACTGCCGGCCAGGGCACCGTCCAGTTCGCTAAGACGCTTGCTGATGACTTCTCCATCCTGGGCAAGCCCATCTTCAAGCTGACCGAGGATGGCGTCGCTACCGTGATCTTCCGCTTCAAGAATCCCGAGTACGTCTCTGGCGCCACCGCTGTTACCTCCATCAAGGCCCAGATCAAGGACGCCGAGGGCACTGTCCTGTATCCCGATAGCATGGTACCCCTTGTTAAGATCGATGCTAGCTTTAATACTACCGGCACTTCCTATATCATGGGCACCACCACGCAGAATGCCCTGAAGGCCCTGCTGGCTGGCCAGAATGTCGAGGATCTGGTCTTTGAGATCACCGAGGTCAAGTATGACAACTACGACATCAAGGTTGTCGGCTATGACGGAACCGAGTATAAGGGCGCAGCGATTACTAACAGCCCCTATGCTGGAACCAAGGGTACCGCGGCTAACAACAAGGTTGTCGCCACCGGCGAGGCTGTGACCGTCAAGTTTGCTGGCGCTGACAGCGGCGAGCTGGAGGCTGCCATCACTGGCGTGACCTTTGCCAACGCTGCGGACGCGAAGCTCTCCGTGACTGGTTCTAGCTGGAGTGCCACCACTGCTAGCAATGTCACTCCCGACGGTAAGGGTTATGTGACCATTACCATCACTGCGAAGAAGCCGATTGTGGTCCTGAACCGCATTACCGAAGCGGATGACATCGTGGATGACTTGGCGGATGCTGAGGACAGCACGGGTACCGCTGTTGGTACAACCAACGCAATCACCTACAGCATCACCCATAACGATGCCGCCGGGAAAGCCTATATCGACATCTCCCTGGCTGCCGCTCTTACGAGCGCAAAGGACGCTGTTAAGCTGAACTATCAGTTGACGGACGCGGAGGGCACTGTGGTGGATACCTTTACCGCAACCTTCAAGAACGGCTATAAGGCTACTGGTGCTGACAACGACGTCGAGACCTTCCGTTATACCGTGGAGAACCTGACCAAGAGTCTCGTGCTCTCTCTGGCGAGCGCCGAGAAGATTGCGTCTCCCAAGATTGCGAGTGTTAGCGGAATCGAGATGGCTGGTAACACGTGGGCTAATGGCGACACCTTCAAGGTGTTCTTCAGCGAAGCGGTCGACACCGGCGTGACCGGCGCGACCCTGACCCTGGCCAGCGTCGACAGCAAGACTTTGACGGCTGTGATTGATAGCAGTGGTGAATACGCTGTGGTTGCGGTTGGCGGCGCGATTAGCACCTCTGGTGATTCCGCTGTGACCTTCACCAAGATGCAGAACGAGGACGGCATTGCCTTCTCTGCCACCCAGAAGCTGTCCTTCACGGATTCTTCCGTTACGCTTGCGACCACCTGATTTCCCTGTCCCATTCGGGTATCCGACCTGAATAGAGAGACCCCCGGGCTTTTGCCCGGGGGTCTTTTTCAGCCCTCCGTATAGATTGTGACGCTGGACCCTGCCAGGATGCGGAAGTCTCCTGCCTCCACACCCGCTGTGGTGATGTTGCGGAAGGGGAAGTCAAACACGCGGGTGACGCAGTGGTCCTCACAGGCGATGGTGGCCCAGGCCGTGTCATCCGGGCGGCGCCCGGGAAACAAGGTGATGTGGACCTGGGTCCGCCGGGGCGTATCGGAAGCCGGGACTTGGAAGCTGTCAGGCGAGCGGTTTGTGTAGACATAGGGACGCAGGGTACACGCGGCGGTGGTGTAAATGTCCAGGACGAAGTGGACCCGACTGAACTGAGCCCAGTCCACATCGGTAATGGGATAGGATAAGAAATTGCGGGGACCCTCGGCCTGGTGAAATCGGTACTGGCGGAATTTCCGGCTTTCCAATTCGTCCACCTTGGTTTTGAGCTCCGCCAGCGCGGCGGCGATTTTGGCGTTGTCGGCGTTGAAGTCCTCCATGCGGATGCGGTCCGTCAGTTCCCATTGGTTCAATCCATAGTGTTCTGTTTGCCTCATAAAAATAACCTCCTGCTTTTTTGGTATATGGTTGTACCTAAACAGGGAAACCGGAGCGGTGAGAGTTGCCAAAACCCGTGCAACTCCGCCGCATAAATTTTTCCCGCCGGGAAACCCTACCGGAAAAGGGAGGTTTTTACCATGGATTATGTAAACGCGTTCCTCTGTGGCGGCCTGCTCTGCGCCATCGGTCAAATTTTGATTGATAAAACCCAGCTGACCCCGGCCCGGATTCTGACAGGCTATGTAGTGGCGGGTGTAATTCTCAGCGCCGTGGGCCTGTATGAGCCTCTGGCCCAGTGGGGCGGCGCGGGAGCGACGGTGCCTCTGACGGGCTTCGGCCACCTGCTGGCCAAGGGCGTCCGCAAGGCGGTAGACATGGACGGCTGGCTGGGCGTCCTGACCGGGGGCCTGACGGCCGCGGCGGGCGGCGTGGCGGCGGCAACCTTCTTCGCCGCCGTCATGGCGTCGGTGTTCAAGCCCAGCGCGAAGCGCTAAAAAAGCGCAGCAAAAGAGAAAGATAAGGACAAAAATAACAAAGCCAAAAATCCACACCCCCAAACACCCCGGAGAGTAAAGAGCTCTCCGGGGATTGCTTTCAGTACCCACCACATAAGCGGCAGCGAAAAGAGAAGCTGGTCCATTCGTCGAGGAACAAACCCCCGCTCAATCCAATTGCGCAAGGGAAGTCATTCTGGCTCCGCCATTCATTCAGCCGCGCCCCGTCGCAACCCCCGTTACTTCTTTTTCTCTTTTGGACCGTGCACGGCCCGTTTTCTCGTTTTCTTCTGGAAGAAAAAGAGAAAATGGGGGGTGCAAAGAACCAGCCATCTTCATGGCTGAATCTCTCCCCGCCCGCAAGGGCGAGTACCAGCCCCGCATGGGAAAAAACTGTCACAAATTTGTTACCCCTTTTGCCGAAAAATCTGTTATACTAAAATAACAGATTTTTCGACAGAAAGGAACCGACGCCATGCGCCGATTATTAAGCCTGACCCTGCTGCTTCTCCTCCTGACCGCCTGCTCCACCCAGGCCCCGCCCCCGGAGGAGCCGTCCCCGCCGGAACCGGAAATTCAAGAGCCGGAGCCGCCCCCCGCCCCCGTCCAGGAGCCCTATGAAATCAAGGACCCCACCCAGGAGCGGGAGGGTTACGTCCCCTGGACCGGCATTGTAGAGCACCTGTTTTTCCATCCCGTCATCGCCTACCCGGAGCTGGCCTTCGACGGGGATAACCAGGCCAACGGCCTGGACGACTTCATGGTCACCGTGGACGAGTATAATAAAATCCTCCGGAGCGTCTATGACAAGGGCTATGTCCTGGTGGATATCAACAGTGTCTGGAGTGAGGAGGAAGGGGAGGACGGCCCCCATATGGTCCGGAATACCCTCTACCTCCCCGAGGGAAAGAAGCCCCTGGTCCTCAGCTACGACGACACGAATTACTACCCCTATATGCTGGAAAACGGCTTTGCCCATAAGCTTATCATCGGGGAGGACCTGAAAATTGCCTCCTGGGGCCTGGACCCGGAGGGCAACGAGGTCGTCAGCCGGGACCTGGACGCCATCCCGATTTTGGATAAATTCGTGGAAGAGCACCCCGACTTCTCCCCCTTCGGGGCCAAGGGCTGCCTGAGCCTGACGGGCTATGAGGGCATCCTGGGCTACCGCACCCAGACGGACACCAAGGAGTGGGACGACGCCAAGGAGGCCAACCGCCAGAAGGAGCGGGAGGCCGTCCGGCCCATTGTCGAGGAGCTCCGCCGTACCGGCTGGACCTTCGGCAGCCACACCTGGGGCCACATCCGCCTGGGAGATGGAAACATGACCCGCATCGAGGCAGATACCCAGCGCTGGCTGGACGAGGTGGGCAGTCTGGTGGGGGAGACCGCGATCCTCTTCTACCCCCACGGCGAGCGCCCCGACGGCAACGACTGGACCATAACGGGCCCGGCCTTCCAGTACTTACAGAGCAAGGGCTTCCGGGTTTTCTGCTCCGTAGGCGTGGAGAGCTTCAGCTTCATCAAAAAGGACATCAGCGCCGTAATCTGTGACCGCCTCCACCCCGACGGCACCACCCTCCGCCACTCCCGGGACCGCTATCTCCAATTCTACGACGCCAAGGATATCATAGACTTAACCGTCCGTCCTCAGAGAGAGGTCTCCTGGACGGAGTGAGAAAGGAGTTTTCATCATGACAAGAGAAGAACTGAAAGCCGCCGCCGTGGCCATGCTGGACCGGGCCTATATTCCCTACTCCCACTTCCCCGTCGGCGCGGCCCTGGAGTGCTCCGACGGCACGGTTTTCACCGGCTGCAACATTGAGAACGCCGCCTATTCCCCCACCCTCTGCGCCGAGCGGGTGGCGGTTGGCAAGGCCGTCAGCGAGGGCCACAGGGACTTTGTCCGCATCGCGGTGGCGGGCCGGTGCGAGGATTTCTGCGTCCCCTGCGCCGTCTGCCGCCAGGTGCTCTACGAGTTCGCCCCGGACATGGAGGTTATCAGCCTCAACGGCAAGGGGGAGGAGCTGTCCCGGACCCTCCGGGAGCTGCTGCCCCACGGCTTCGGCCCGGAATACCTGCTGAAAGAGGAATAAAAAGAGGCCCCTCCGGGAGAATTTCCCGGAGGGGCTTTTCCTTGTCAAAGCGCGAAGACCTGTCCGGGCTCTTTTACCGGCAGGACGCGGTCTGTAAAGGCTGGGTACTTTTCCAAAAATTTCCTGGTAAAGTCAAACTCGCCCCACTGGTGCATGGGCAGGAAGCGCCGGATCTCCGCCGTTTCGAGGAAATACGCCGGGCCCCAGAAGCCCGCCTCCCCCAGCCGGGGGTCCAGAGGCAGCATGGCCAGATCAACGGTCCGTCCCCGGAGCGCCTCCGCGTATTTCTTGAAGTTGACCTCCATGTTTCGGTTCCAGCCCTTGTCCTCCCCCTCCCAGTGCCACCAGTTCAGGTCCCCGGCATGAAAGACGGTCCGCCCGTCCGCCGTCACCAAAAACGCCTCCCCCTCGTCGGTGGAGGGCAGGGCCTCCGCGGAGACCCCGGAGAGCTCCAGCGTCTCCCCGCCCCGGAGGTTCCGGCACTTCTCCGCCGTCTCCGGCGAGACGCCCCAGCGGCTGAGATTCCGGGAGCTGAGCTTGATGTCATGGCCCAGGATAAACCGCGCCTCCCGGCTCCCGTCGTCCAGGGCAAAAATCCGGGGATCGAAATGGTCGGGATGTACATGGCTGGCAAAGACGTACAGGGGGACTCCCGGCCTGACCGCCGGGAGCTCCCCCCTCCACCAGTCAAACAGCAGCGTGGTGGAGTCCGATTCCACCAAAAAGCCGCTGTGGTCCAAAAAGGTGACCCGCATTATTTCAGCTTCACCGCCGTGCCGTAGGCCACCACCTCGGCGGCCCCCTGCATTACGGATGACGAGCCATAGCGGACGTTGACCACCGCGTCGGCCCCCAGGGCCTGGGCCTCGTCCACCATACGCTTGGTGGCGATCTGCCGGGCCTCGTTGAGCATCTCCGTATAGCCCGCGATCTCGCCGCCCACCAGGGTTTTCATGCCGGCCATAAAGTCTTTGCCGAAGTTTTTGGATTGGACCACCGTCCCCTTCACAATCCCCAGGGCCTCAAGTTCCTTTCCGGGTACATAGTCAATATTCAGCAGCAGCATCGAATTCTCCTCCTTCAATTTCTTGAAAACGTTCTTTTAACACCACCAGGGCGGGAATGACCGGCAGTCCGCATGCCCCCGACAGAGCGGCGAACAGCCAGAACGCCCACCTGGGCAGGTTCGGGATAAAGCACAGCGCGGCGAATACGGCGGCGCAGGCCAGCTGAAACAGGACAAAAAATGTCACGCCCAACACAGCCTGCCGCCGCAGGCGGCGCCTTTGGGATTTTAAGGATACCGTCATAACGGTCCCTCCCTTCCTCATAAAATAGAGAGATTATCTCCAGCGCTTCCCCGCCTCCGTAAAAATGGGGAGGGGCTTGCGGTGGGAAAGGTTTTATGCTATAATGCCCAGTAAGCGGCGATCAAACCAGAAAATCGTCTCCGGCCGGACCGGCATAGGCTTTCAAATACGTGATACAGGTGGTGTGGTATGGGTATCTTTTCGTTTTTCAACCGGGACCAGGACCTTGAGGCTTACCTCCCGACGCCGACGGAACCGGCGCTGGAAGAAACGAACCCGGGCTTCCCTGAGATGTGCAGGGAAATGCCCATTGAGATTGTGGAAAAATCCGGCCGGGTACTGAACACCGGCCTGATTACGGAACACGGCGGCACCGAGCTCACCATGGGCCGCCATCCCGGCGGGCTGTCGTTCAAGGTCTGCGAGCCTGGGAGCACGGTGTTTGTGCGGGGCTGCGACAATAAGATGAACCAGTTTTATCTCCGGGCGACGGTAGAGGAGTCCTCCCGCGTCCAGATGCGGCTGAAGGATCTGGAGCCGGAGGTTCACGAGAACCACCGGGACACCTTCCGTCTGGCGGTGAATAATGTCCCCATCTCCATTTACTACATGAACGATGAACGCTTCGAGCGGCCGGAGGAGTGCCGGCTGGTGGACATCAGCACCGGCGGCTGCTGCTTCACCTCGGAGTATCTTCACGGAGAGGGCGAGGTGCTGCGCCTCAAGATCAAGCTGGAGGACTATGTAGCCATGGACTTCATCGGCGAGATCATCCGGGTGGTGGAGTGCGGGCCCAATGAGTTCCGCTGCGGCGTCCTCTTCGCACAGCTGAAACGGGATGAAATCAACTCCCTGACCAAGGTCCTTTTCAACATGCAGCTTGGCAATCGGCGGGAGCATAGCCGCTCTGAGGAGGGGCACTGGTAATCTCCCCGGTCATTGACCTTCCCGGCGGGGCGCTTTTCGAAAAGCGTCCCGCTTTTTCTGCCCTCAGTACCGGCTGGCCTCCTCTTCCTCGCCGCCGTCGATCTCATCCAGCCGCTGGAGCAGAGCTTTGATGACTCCCACAATGACCGCGCCGCCCAGAAGCAGATAGGCCGCCAGAAAGGCCAGCGGGAAGAGGACCGGCTCCGCCCCGCCAAAGAGGTTGCCCATGGATGCCAGGAGCAGAAGGACCAGGGGCCCGACATACAACACCACCGCCACGGTGATGACAATGGGGGCGATCTTCTTTTTAGTAGTTTTTCGCATCGTCAATTTCTCCTCTCCCGATTTCTCGAATTCGCTGTACCAGGGCCAGCACCACGCCGCCGCTGATAACCAAAGGGACCAGGGCCATGATCGCCAGCATGAAGGACGGGGGCGCTTCCTCGGCGCTCAAGGCGGTGAGCCAGAGAATCAGCCCCGCGATGCCCCCCATCAAAAGCAGCATCAGCACGGTGATGACTACCGGGGCCACATAGCGGATGCGGACGTCCTGCCGCTGCTTATTCTGGAATGTAGCGCCGCCTTGCTCCATGACCTCCATCTCCTTTAAGATGCTCCCGGCGTCCAGGTCCCCCAGCCGCTCCTGCCGGTCCGTCAGTCCGGCGCAAAGGCGAATGGCCTGATCCAGGTTGTCCCGATCCCGCTCCAGGGAGACCAGATGGCGGCGCATGCCGTCCCCTACAGTGTGGACCCCGCTCTGCATCCGGCGGATTTCTTCCAGAGGCACGCCCAGCTTTCGCAGCAGCTTGATTTGGAGCAGGACGCTGACCTCGGCCTCACCATAGTCCCGATAGCCGTTTTCACTGTTCCGCCGGGGGGCCAGAAGGCCCTCGGCCTCATAAAAGCGGATATTCTTCCGGGTGATGCCCACCAGGGCTTCCACCTCGTTGATTTTCACGTCCCTCACCTCAATTTCTGGGCTCATGATACACCTTCCAGCAGGGGGAAGGTCAAGAGGTATTTTGTAAATTTCCGAAAAAGGCCGGGAAAAGCGCCGAAGGTATGACCTCCGGCGCGCATTTTTGTCTCTTGTTCCCTCGGGTGCGGAAGTTTGAAAGGGCTGCGCCCCCAGACGCGCTTTGCGGGTTAACCGCGCCCAGGGCCGCTCTTAGGCCATAGATGGAACCGCCTAAATGGCAGTCTGTGGCCGCTCCTCCCGCTCCAGAGGAAGCTCCGGCCGGGCGGCGGCGATGGCGTCCAGAACCTCGTTGGCATTGACCAGCTTTTCAAAGGTGAAATCCTGGTAAAACTCCCCGCCGCCGTAATACAGCCGCAGACGGGTCACCGGCAGGGCCTTGCCGCAGCAGCCCGTCAGGGGCAGACTGGTATTCCGGGTCATGGCCTTCGTCAGGGCGGCGAAGGAGAGATATTGGATGCCGGGAAAGGCGGGAAAGTAGACAGCCTGTTTGCTAAAGCGATACTGCTCCGCCCGGCGGGCGGTTTTGTAGTCTCCGGCGGGGTCCTCCAACGGGCAGGATTGGGCGAGGGGCTTCGGTGTGAAAATCGCCATGGTGTGACCTCCCAAGCCAGTATTTTTTTTCAGTATAAGCGGCTCTTTGAAAAAAATCCATGGCAAAAGCAACAATAAGGGGAAAATACTGTGGAAATGCCACTTGCCCCCGGGGAAAAAGGGGACTATACTAGAACCGGAAACCCGCCCGGCGGGCTTCCAACTGAGAAAGCATGATCTCGTTTAACCGGAGGTTTTCCATGTATCGAGTCAAAACACTGAACAAGATCGCCCCCCAGGGGCTGGAGCGGCTGGCCCCCGCCCGCTATCTGGTGGGGGAGGACGTGACGGAGGAGGAGGGCATCCTGGTCCGCTCCGCCAATCTGCTGGACTACGCCTTCCCGGACAGCCTGTTGGCCATCGCCCGGGCGGGCGTGGGCGTGAATAACATTCCCCTGGATCGCTGTTCGGAAAGCGGCGTCGCCGTCTTTTCCACTCCCGGGGCCAATGCCAACGCGGTGAAGGAGCTGGTGCTCTGCGCCATGCTGATCTCTTCCCGGGATATCACTGGCGCCGTGCGCTGGGTGAAGAATCAGGCGGCCTCCGGCGTGGAGGTGGAAACGGTGGTGGAAAAGGGCAAGTCCGCCTTCGTGGGCCCGGAGCTCTACCGGAAGGCCCTGGGGGTCATCGGCTTAGGGGCTATCGGCGCTTTGGTGGCCAACGTGGCCCTGGACCTGGGAATGGACGTATACGGATACGACCCCTTCCTCTCCGTGGACGCGGCGCTGCGGCTGGACCGCCATGTCCACGTGGTCCAGGATGTGAGCGAGCTCTATAAAAAGGCGGACTACATCACCGCCCACATTCACTTCAATGAAAAAACCCGTCACATGATCGGCCGGGAGGCCCTGGCCGCCATGAAGCCCGGCGTGCGGCTGATCAACCTGGCCCGGGGGGGCGTAGTGGATGACGAGGCCCTGCTGGCCGCTCTGGACGCGGGGAAGGTGACGGCCTACGTCACCGACTTCCCTACCAATCAGCTGGTGGCGAATCCCCATGTCATTGCCATGCCTCATCTGGGGGCCTCCACCCCGGAGAGCGAGCAGAACTGCGCCGTCATGGCGGCGGAGGAGCTGCGGGACTACCTGGAAAACGGAAACATTCGAAACTCCGTGAACCTCCCCGACGTGTACTTGGACCGGAGCGGCGCTCAGCGGCTCTGTGTCCTCCACAAGAATATCCCCGCCATGCTGGCCAGCATCACGGCCCTCCTCAGCCGGGACGGTGTGAATGTGGAAAACCTGAGCAACAAGAGCAAGGGGGACTACGCCTATACCCTGGTGGACCTGGGGACGCCGGTGGAGCCTACCGTCCTGGAGGACTTGAAGCGCCTGCCCAACGTCATCCGGGTCCGGGTCATCGGCTGAACGGATTCCTTGACATTTCATAAGGAGGAGCGAATGTGTTCGACCTGAATGGAGCCATGGAGCGTTTTGCCGGAAAGCTGGCCCTGGAGAACATCCTGGCCGCTGCCATCACACTTCTGGTGTGCATGGTGGCGGCGCGACTGCTGCTGAAGCTGGTCCGCCGCCTCCTCCGCCGGACGAAGCTGGAGGAGCGCATCCGGCGGTATATCCTGATGGCCCTTAAGCTGCTGCTGTACACCCTGACAGTGGTCTTTACCGCCGGGAGCTTGGGAATCAACATGACCTCTCTGGTGGCGCTTTTGTCCGTGGGGTCTCTGGGCGTGACCCTGGCGGCGGAGGACGTACTGGGCAATGTGGCCGGAGGACTGGTGATTTTGTCCTCTCGTCCCTTCGCGATTGGGGACTTCATCGAGTCCGGCGGGGTCTCCGGAACGGTGGAGGAGATCAGCCTGAACCACACGCGCCTCATCACCCCCGACGGTCTGACGGCCCTGCTGCCCAACAAGGAATTAGCGGCCTCCAAGGTCACGAATTACACCGTGCTGGGGCGGCGGCGGATTGTCTGGAAAATGAGCGCCTCCTATGACGCGCCTACAGAGACCGTAAAGGCCGCCTGTTACCGGGCCATGGAGGCCACGGAGTGCATCCTCGCCGACCCTGCCCCGGCAGTGTACCTCACCGCCTTCGCGGATAGCGGCATCGACTTCACCGTCTACTGCTGGGCCTCGGCGGAGGACTTCTGGACCACCCAGTTTGCCCTGGCGGAGAATCTGCGGGCGGAGTTTGCCAAGGCGGGGGTGGAGATTCCCTACAATAAGCTGGATGTGCGTATTGTGGAACCCCAAGCATAGAGAACGGCCCCGGCGCTTGAATCGCGCCGGGGCCGTTTTGCGTTCGGAAGAGGGGAGAGCGTCATCCCGCCGGTCCGATGATGGTGCCGTCGTCCTTCTCCGCTTCCAGCTCGTTGGCGACCCGAAGAAGCAGGAAGCCCATCAGCGTCAGGGCTCCCCCCGCATAGAGGAGCAGGGAGGAGAGGTACGCGCTGCCGTCCGCTAAGGAGGCGGCGCAGAGGACCAGGGAGGCTGCGGCGTAGAACCCGAAACGCCGTGTCCGTCCCGCCTGAAAGGCAAAGGAGCTGAGACGGTAAAAGCCCAAGGTCATGAACACCAGTGCCAGCAGTTCTACGTAGTACATGGTCAAAGAGGGGTTTACGGAGTCGATGCGGTAGGTCAGCACCAGACGCACCACCAAGGCCGCCACAGGCGTCAGAGTGATGGCGGAGGGGGCCTTTCGCGTTGGCCCGCCCTCCCGGCGGCGGCAGCCCGCCAGCACCGGGAACAAAGAGACGGCGGCGGCCAGGGTCAGCACACCCAGCAGGGTCTGTCCCCGGAGGGACAATCCCAGGCCCCCGGCCCGGAGGATGCTGTAAATGGCGTGCCGGGAGGAGACCAGCCCCTCCGGCAGTAGGGAGGCGCTCTCCGCCAGGTCACTGAGACCGCTGAGGGCCAGGAGAAACACGCCGCACATGGGAACGGTCAGCAGTCCGGTGTTTTCCGTGGAGAAATCTCTGGGTAGAATGGGGCCGGGTTCCTCCTCCGCCGGAAGGAGCCGGGCGGTGAGAGCCAGGGCGGCGGCCAGGCCAATCAGCAAAACCGCCAGGGCCAGGGCGGCGAAGTTGCCGGGAATGGGGAGGCCGGTGTCCGCCTCGTAGCCGGTGTGGTTTTGCAGCAGCCGCAGCACGCAGGCGGCGGCTCCGCCCAGGGCGGCCGTCAGGGGGAGCGCGTAACGTTTATCCATAACAAGTGGTCCTTTCAGTAGCCAATTCGATTTCCCTAGTATACCACAGGAAAGGACGGCTGAAAAGGGGGAATTTTCCGCCCTCACTCCTTCAGCAGCGTTACCCTGGGATTTTCCTCCGCCGCCCGGCGGAGCAGGCGGACCAGGGCTCCTCCCCGGCGGCCCAGCCGGTCCTCCAGGGTTTCTTGGTGGAGGAGGCGGACCGTCAAGGGTTCTCCCAGGTCCGTCAGGCAGTCAAACAGGGCGTCCAGATTCCGCCCGTACCACTCCGGCAAGTCCAGAGCCTGGGCAAAGCGGTCGTGAACGTCCTCCAGGGATTGGAGTTCCCATCCGTCCAATACGATCTCAACCATCGCCCTCATCTCCATACAGCAGCTCGAAGGATTCATAGTGGTCCTCCGTGTAGTAGACCAGGCCGTCGTTGGAAAAGACGATCCGCTTGGCCCCCCGGCTCCTGGCTCCCAGGGTGTCGATGTCGCACTCCGTATAGGTCCGGCCCTTGGACTCCGGCAAAAGTCCCTCGTAATTTCCAAAGCGGCTGCCGCCGATGCACATGCCCGGAGCGTAGGGCTCCAGGTCCCCGCCGGGCCAGCCCAGGTTCTGGGCCTCCTTCTTCGTGATAAAGTTGTCCGGCAGACGGCCATAGGTGTGGATGTAGAGGGCCACGTCCTCCTTCGAGGTATAAGCTCCATCCTCCGGGAGAGTGTCCTCCTGGGCGTCGGGGAGTTCTTCCAGTGGATGCTCGGCGTCTGCCAAGGAATCCTCAATCTCCGGTGAAGAAGCGTCTTCTTCATTGGGAGGGTCCTCCGGTCCGGCGGGGTCCGCCAGGTCTCGCGGATCCTCCACGGCGGGAAGATCGACCTTTGTGTCCTCAAATTGGGCCCCCTCCGGCACGTCCGTCAGGTCCACAATGCCGCCGCAGGCGGTGAGGGAGAACAAGGTCAAAGCGGCCAAGAGGCCGCTGAGCCAGCGCTTCATCGTCATCATCCTTTCTGTTGATGGAGACAGTATACCAGCTCCGGCAAAAAGAGGCAAGGGCTTTCGCCCCTGCCTTTCATTTCTGCTCCAGCAATTCCTGAAACCGCTCCAGCAGAACGGCGGTCTGCCCCCGAGCGGCCCGGCCCTGGGGTTGGAGGGTTCCGTCTTTAGTCCCACGCAAAATGCCCTCCGCCAGGACCCATCGCATGGCTTCCTCGGCGTAGGCGCTTACCTCGCCGGAGTCTGGAAAGCCCAGAAGAGAGGCCCGGGCGCCGCTGTCCGCGTTCTCCAGCTTGGCATACCGCCAGAGAATGGCGGATAACTGCTGGCGGCTCACCGGAAGATCGGGGCGGAAGGTCCCGTCATAAAAGCCCTCCGCGATACCCCGCCGGGCCGCCCAGGTCACCGCTTTACTGTAATAGGCGGAGGCGGGCACATCGGAGAACGAAGAGCCCCGGACAACGGGCTCTCCCGCCAGCCGGTAGAGGATGGCGGCAATCTGCCCCCGGGTCACCGTACCGCCGGGGGAGAAGGCCGTCGGGCTTGTGCCGTTCATCAAACCGGCGGCGCAGACCCGCTCCACGGCTCCGGCGTACCAGGCGTCCTGGGGCACGTCTTGGAAACGTCTTTGGTTCCAGGCGGCCCAGGCACTTTGAATCAGGTCTCCGGATTGGTCCTGAGACAGCTCCCAGAAGCCCACGCCCCTCAGACCCCGCCGCCGGGCCAGCTCCGCTTTGGCGGCGATGGAGGTTGGGTCGTCGTAGGAGAGGAAGGAGCGGTTTCCGTAAAGATAGGGGACTTCCGCTTCCTGATGCCGGAGCTGCCGGTAGGCAGGCTGGTTCAGATACGTGCTCTTCACCTTGTCCCAGGAGACGGATTTGGCGTTTTCATAAGGCTGGTACAGCCCGCTGTTCCGGCTGGAAACCCCCTGGTATATGTACCCGTACAGCGGCATTCCCAGCACCAGCTTCTCCGCTGGAACGCCGCGGCCCAGCCAGGCGGAAATGCCGTCGTCCACGCTGGCGCGGTATCGGGGCGGACCGTCCGAGGGGGCGTAGAGAGGGGCGTTGAAGTCCGCCGAGGCATCCCAGGGACCGTGAAGGTCATAGGCCATGAGAAAAATGTGGTCCACGGTCTCCGCCACCGCCTGGGGCTCAATGCTGTTCAGATAGCCCCCGCTTACCGCCCCGGCGATGGAGAGAACGTATTGCTTTCCGTCCCGCCGTCCCTGCCGGTCCAGAGCCTGCCGGAGCTCCCGGAGCAAGAGGGTAAAGTTCTCCTTGTCCTGGGGCCGGTGAACCGCGCCGGGGGCCCCGCCGGAGACGGGATACTCCCAATCCAGGTCCACGCCGTCCAGATCGTGTGCCAGGAGCAGGTCCACACAGGACCGGGCAAAGAGCTTCCGGCTTTCCGCGGAAGCTGCCGCGTCGGAAAATCCGGCGGAGTCGTCCCAGCCGCCCAGAGAGAGTACGAGCTTCAAATTTGGATTCCGCCGCCGCAGGGCCGTTAGCTCCCGGAGGTTTTTTCCGTCCCGCGCCGGGTCCCCAAGAGCCGCCCTGCCGCTCTCAATTTTGGCGAAGGCGTAGTTGATCTGGGTGAACTGTTCCGCCGGGAGCTTGTCCGGCGTATAGCCCTGGGAAGCGGCCCAGGAGGCGTAATACCCCACCGCCTCCCCTGCGCTCTCCGCTCCGGCGGCGGAGACCCAATGGGGCCCCGCCATAGACAGCAGCAGGACCAACAGCGAGGCCAATGGATAAAAACGACGTAGTTTCCGCATCGCTCCAGACTCCTTCATTGAAAATAAAAGCGTATTACAAAATCGTTTGACAAATCATACACCCCATTTTACCGCGGGTTCCCCCACCGGAGCAAGGAACAGGTTCTGGAAGTCCAGGCAGAAACTGAGGCCGGACAGCGTATGCCGTCCGGCCTCACAGGACTGCTGTGGTTACTCAGCGAACCGTGCTTCGCAGGGTTCCGATACCCTGGATGGCGCAGGCTACGATATCGCCGGCCTGTAAAAACTTCGGCGGGTCGAGGCCCATGCCCACGCCCGCCGGCGTGCCGGTGGCGATGATGGTCCCCGGCAGCAACGTCATTCCGGCGGAGAGCTCCGCGATGATCTCCGGGATGCTGTGAACCAGCAAAGCGGTGTTGGAGTGCTGGCGAAGCTCGCCATTGATCCGGCAGGAGATGTCCAGAGCTGGAGGGAAGGCGGTTTCGCCGGCGGTGAGAATGCAGGGGCCCATAGGGGTAAAGCCGTCCAGGCCCTTGCCGAAGTACCATTGCTTGTGCCCGGTCTGGAGATCCCGGGCGGACACGTCGTTGAGGACGGTGTAGCCAAAGACGTATTTCCCGGCCTCCTCCGCCTTCACGTGTTTGGCGGTTTTTCCGATAATCACCGCCAGCTCCGATTCATAGTCCAGACGCTCCACCAATCCCTCATACCGGGGAATGGTTCCTTCCGGGTCCCCGGCCCGGGAGACACGCTTGGAGAAATAAACCGCCGTGGGCTTGCCCTTGGCGAAGGCCTCCGCGTCGTACTTGACGGCCTCCCGCTCGTGGTCCCGGTAGTTCATTCCCAGGCAGATTACATCCTGCCGGGGCCGGGGAATGGGGGCCAAAAGCTTCACGTCCTCCAAGGGAACGGGTTTGGCGGTGGGGGTGAGGGCGGCAGCCGACGGAGAAGCGTCCTCGATCAGGGCGTTCATGTCCGGATAGGGCAGAAAGGCCACACCTTCCTCCGTCAGCGCGCCCACGCGCTCCTCGCCCTTGTAAAGACAGGTAATCAGTTTCATGGGATACCCCTTTCCATCGTTGTGAAAAAGGCGGCGGGGCTTTTGCCCCGCCGCTTGGTTTTTACGACAGCAGCAGCTTGTCGTCCGCCTCGTCAGAGCCGCTGACCTTGTTGAACAGCTCCAGCAGCTGAGGAACCGTCAGCTTTTTCTTCTCCTCGCCGGAGACGTCGATCACGATTTTTCCGTCGTACATCATGATAAGCCGGTTTCCGTGCTGGATGGCGTCTTTCATATTGTGGGTGACCATCATGGTGGTGAGACGGTTCTCCGCCACAATGCGGTCCGACAGCTCCAGCACCTTGGCCGCCGTCTTGGGGTCCAGGGCGGCGGTGTGCTCGTCCAGCAGCAGCAGCTTGGGCTTTTTTAAGGAGGCCATCAGCAGCGTCAGCGCCTGCCGCTGGCCGCCGGAGAGGAGGCCCACCTTGCTGGTCAGACGGTCCTCCAGTCCCAGGTCCAGGTTTTTCAGCATCTCCTGATACTGGTCCTTCTCCGCCTTGGTCACGCCCCAGCGGAGGCCCCGGCGCTGGCCCCTGCGGGCCGCCAGGGCCAGATTCTCCAGAATCTGCATGGTGGGCGCGGTGCCCAGCATGGGGTCCTGAAAGACCCGGCCGATATAAGGGGCCCGCTTGTAGTCCGGCAGATGGGTCACGTCCACCCCGCCGATGGAGATGGACCCGCCGTCTACGGCCCAGGTCCCCGCCACGGCGTTGAGCATGGTGGATTTGCCCGCCCCGTTGCCGCCGATGACGGTGCAGAAGTCCCCGTCGCTCAGCGTCAGGCTCACGCCTCGGAGGGCCTGCTTTTCGTTGACCGTCCCGGCGTTGAATACCTTCCAGATGTCTTTGATCTCAAGCATGGCTGGCGCCTCCCGTCTTGACCTTGGCGTGGAAATACTTCCCCTTCCAGTAGGGCAGGGAGAGGAACATCGCCACCACCAGCGCGGAGAGGAGCTTCAAATAGTTGGGGTTCAGGCCCATGGCCAGCACCGCCTGGATGACGATGTAATAGAGGATGGCCCCGATGGACACCGCCAGCAGCTTCAGCGCGAAGTTGCGGAACAGCTTACCAAAGAGCACCTGCCCGATGATCACCGCCGCCAGCCCGATGACGATGGCGCCCCGGCCCACGTTGATCTCATTGGCCCCGTTATACTGGCAGAGCAGGGCCCCGGAGAGGGCCACCAGGCCGTTGGAAATCATCAGGCCCAGCACCTTGCAAAAGTCGGTGTTGATGCCCTGGGCCCGGGCCATACTGCCGTTGGAGCCCGTGGCCCGGAGGGCGCAGCCCAACTCCGTGCCAAAGAAGCCGTACAGCAGGGCGATGAGACCCACGGTGAACAGGCCCACCACCAAAATGGGATGCCGCCAGAGGGGGAAGTCCCCCCGGATGGCCCCCTGGACAAAGCGCAGGGAGACCAGCAGCTTTTCCAGCGTGTCCACCTGGGTGACGTTGAGGGCCACGGAGGCCTTGAAATCCATAATGGACATGTTGACGGAGTACAGCCCCAGCTGGGTCAGGATGCCCGCCAGAATGGCGGGGATGCCGCACTGGGTATTCAGGAGTCCCGTCACCAGCCCCGCCAGCATACCCGCCAGCGTGGCGGCCAGCATGGCCGCCCAGACGTTGACCCCGGCGGTGAAGAGCATGACAAAGACCGCGCCGCCGGTGCAGAAGGAGCCGTCCACAGTCAGATCGGCGATGTCCAGAATCTTATAGGTCAGGTAAACGCCAATGGCCATGACGCCCCAGATTAAGCCCTGGGACACGGCCCCGGGCAGGGCGTTGAGGAAAGTCAGCATGATGGAACCCTCTCTCTGATTGTCTTACTCGGTGGCAATGGCCTCGTAGCCCTCGGGAGCGGTGAGGCCCAGGGCCTCGCAGATAGCGGGGTTGTACTTCTTGACAAATTGGGGCGCGTACTCAATGGCCATTTCGGAGACCTGGGCCTTGCCGGTCAGGATGTCCACCGCCATTTCGCCAGTCTTGTAGCCGATGTCATAGTAGCTGATGGACAGGGTGGCCACGCCGCAGCCGCCGCAGATGCCTTCTTCCCCGGCAAAGACGGGCTTCACGCCCCGGCAGATGTTGTCAATGATTCCGGCGTTGTTTGCCGCCGTGTTGTCCGTGGGGACATACAGCACGTCGGAGGCATCCGCGGCACTCTGGACCACGGAGGCCATGTCGTTGGTGTCGGAGAAGGGGAACTGGGTGCAGGCGTAGCCCATGTCCTCCAGGTAGCTCTGGACATTGTCCACTTGATACTGGCTGTTAGGCTCGGCGGAGCAGAAGACCAGACCCACGGTCTTGGCGTCGGGGTACCACTCCTGGATCATCTGGGCCTGCTGGTCCAGGGGAGCAAGGTCGGAGGTGCCGGAGACGTTAGAGCCCACGACGCCGGAGAAGTTGTCGATGCCCAGGGCCACGCCGTACTCGGTGATGGAGGTGCCCAGGACGGGAATGTCACTGGTGGCGGAGGCGGCGGCCTGGAGGGGCGCGGTGGCGTTGGCCATGATCAGGTCCACGCCTCCGGAGACAAAGCCGTTGATAATGGTGGCGCAGGTGGGGGTGTCACCCGCGGCGTTCTGGGGATCGAGTTCCACCTGGCCGGGGAGCAGGGCGTTCACCGCGTCGGTAAAGCCCTCGGTGGCGGCGTCCAGGGCCGGGTGGGGGGCCAGCTGGCAAATGCCGATTTTGTAGGTCTCGCCGGAGGCGTCGGAGGAAGTGGAGCCGGCGGGCTCCTGGGTTTCGGCGGGCGGCGCGTCATTGCCGGAGTTTCCGGAACCGGCGGAATCCCCGCCGCAGGCGGCGAGGCTCAGGGCCATGGCCAGGGTCAGGACAAGAGCGAGTAATTTCTTCTTCATCATTTCCAATCTCCTTGTGTTCTATAGTGTGCGCGGATTTATAGGGTTCATTATAAAAAGCGGCCCGTCCGCAGACAGGACCGCCTTCCACCAAAAGCAAGCGCCTGTTCAGCCGGACTGTCTGGTTCCACGCTCAAAACGGCCCGCATAGCGGACCTTGGTAAAGCGGAAATAGACGCCTTGAAGGGAAGAAGTGCGCGTACCCATTGCATAACGCTCCTCTCAGATAGGTCAGAAAGGTAAACAGCCTTAACGCTTTTGTACTATACAGCTTTAAAGGGATAAAGTCAATCGTCATTTTTACCAAAAAGCGGAGCCGAGGTCAGGGATTCCACAGCTCCGTGTTCCGGCGAAAGGCCTTGCGCTGACAAGGATTGCCAGCTATTTTGTTGCAATTGTCCAAACGCGAGTGAAAATCTTTCCTGGACTCTATTGCATGTTGCCGGAAACCGTCGTATAATAAACTCCCCTGCTGTACGGGGGAAGGAAATGAAAAACGGGAGGTCATTTTATGCGAAACATCGTGCGCAAACAGTTCCTGGCGCTGGTGCTGGTCCTGGCCATGCTGGCCGGGCTGTCCGTTCCCGCCCTGGCGGCGGAGGAGGGCGGCAAAACCATCACCATCCTGCAAACCAGCGACCTGCACGGCATGGTCAATCCCTTTGACTATGCCTCCAACAAGGAAGTCAAAACCAGTATGGCCCACGCCGCCGCCATCATCAAGGCGGAGCGGGAGGCGGACCCGGACCTGCTTTTGCTGGATACCGGCGACACCACACAGGCCAACTACATCCAGGCATTCCTGGACGAAGTGCCCCACCCCATGATTGCGGCTATGAACTACTTGAAGTACGACGCCTGGACACTGGGCAACCACGAGTTCAACTTCGACTTCAAGTACACCACTCGGGAGATTGAGGAGTTCCAGGGCGTAACCCTGGGCGGCAACTTCTACAAGGCCGATGGGTCCCGCTGGCTGGACGCGTATCACATCTTCGAGGTGGACGGCGTGAAGGTGGCGGTATTTGGCGTGGACGCGCCCCATATTCCCCAGTGGGAGAAGTCCGACCCCAGCCACTATGACAACATGAAAATCACAAACCCCGATGAGGAAATCGGCAAGATTCTGGACGAGCTGGAAGGCAAGGCCGACGTGATCATCGGCTCCGTCCACTACGGCCTGGACGGCGAGTACGGCGTTGCGGGCATGCGGGAAGTCGCCGAGAAATACGGCGACCGGATGGACGCCCTCTTCATCGGCCACGCCCACGCCAAGGTCAATGAGACCATCGGGGGCATCCCCGTCCTGGAGCCCAGCAGCAACGGCGAATTTGTCAGCAAGGTCACCCTGACCCTCAAGGCCGAGGGCGGCGGCTGGGCCGTGGACAAGGCCGAGGGCGAGCTTCTGGACTGCGCGGAAGCTACCCCGGACCCGGAGTTCCTGGCCCAGGTCAAGGACCTCCACGAGAAGAGCCTGGAGCTGGCCTCCCGTCAGGTGGGCACGGTGGGCAAGACCTTCATCGAAAATCTGGAAGTGCTCCCCGGCATCCCCACCGCCGTCCTGGAGGACGACGCGGTCACCGATCTGGTGAACAAGGTCCAGATGGAGCGGGCCGGGGCCGACGTGTCCCTGGCGGCCCTGTTTGACTCCACCAGCAACCTCCAGGAGGGACCCTTCCTCCACCGGGACAGCGTGAAAATCTACAAGTACGACAACACCCTCTACGGTGTCAAGGTCACGGGGAAACAGATGAAGGCCATCATGGAGGAAAAAGCGGGCAGCTTCTTCAACCAGTACCAGCCCGGCGACGTGACCATCAGCTTCAATCCCAACATCCGTCTGTACAACTACGATATGTTTGCGGGTCTGGACTATGAGATTGACATTTCCAAGCCCGTGGGCTCCCGCATCCAGAACGTGATCTACAAGGGCCACCCCATGACTGACGACGAGACCATGATCCTGGCCCTGAACAACTACCGCTACGGCGGCCTGGTCTCCGCGGGCCTCATCAATGAAGAGGACGTGGTGTACGAGGGCGGCGCGGTCCGGGATATGATCACGGAGTACGTGGAATCCCTGGACGGTCCCCTGATGCCCGAGGTGGACAACAACTGGAAGATCGTGGGCGCGGACCTGGACGACCCCCAGAAGGACCTGATCTATGAGAAGGTCCGGGCGGGCGAGATTGAGATTCCCACCAGCGAGGATGGCCGCACCCCCAACATCGCCTCCCTGAACGGTCCCGCCCTGCGGGCCGAGGGCGTCCTGCCTCCTCTGGAGGAAGAGCCCGCCGAGGAGCCCGCCCCGACTCCGGAGCCCGCTCCCGAACCGGAGCCCGTTGAGGAGCCTGCTCCCGCTCCTGCCCCCGCCGCCGAGGGTGACTACACCGTCAAGGCCGGGGACTGCCTCTGGAGCATCGCCCAAGAGGTCTATGGCACCGGAACCAAGTGGGGTGCCATCTACAATGCCAACAAGGCTTCCGTCAAGGACCCCGCCTCCATCCAGATTGGGCAAGTCCTGGTGATCCCCGCGGCGTAAGCGCGCCAAGGTACATACCGTGAATGGTAAAGCGGCCCCGGCTTTTGCCGGGGCCGCTTTCACTCCGCTGCGTTTCTTGTCAAACGTTAGAGGATAGACCGCCGTCTCTCATGCCCGCCGCCGTTTCCGGAGCATCGACGCCCCGCAGGATAGAAGGAACAACCCCAGATTCGCCGCCACCACCGTGGCCCCCACCGGCGTGGACCAGGCAAAGGACACGGTGAGCCCCACGCAGAAGCACCCAACCGACGTAGCGGCGGCGCAGAGGGCCACCCCCCGAAAGCTCCGGAAGAGACGCATGGCCGTCAGCGCCGGGAAGATCACCAGAGAGGAGATCAGCATGGCCCCCATCATCCGCATCCCCAGCACGATGGTCAAAGCCGTCAGAATGGCCAACAGGGCGTTGTACCGTTCCACCTTCAAGCCTGTGGCCCGGGAGAAGCTCTCGTCAAAGGTCACGGCAAAAATTCGGTGATAAAACAGGACAAACAGCGCCAGCACCGCCGTGCAAAGCACCACGGACAAGACCACGTCCGCCTGGCTCATAGCCAGGACACTGCCGAACATGTAGTTGTCCACATCCGTGGTCATGCCGGAGGTCTTGGAGATTACCAGCACGCCCAGGGCCAGGGAGGAGGCGCTGACCACGGCGATGGCGGCGTCGCTGTTCCACCGGGGGCTGTCCGCCACACGGAGGAGGAGAAAGGCTGCCGCCACCACCACAGGAATGGAGAAATACAGCGGCGTAAACCCCAGGGCCGCCGCCACGGCCAGGGCCCCGAAGGACACGTGGCTAAGACCGTCGCCAATCATGGAGTACCGTTTCAGAACCAAGGGCACCCCCAGCAGGGCGGCGCACAAACTCACCAGCACCCCGGCGATGAGGGCCCGCTGGATGAAGGGGAAGGAGAACATTTCCAATAAGCTCATTCCGAGGCCTCCTTGAAGCGCCTCCCATAGGGGGAGGCCAGATACTCCGCCGGGGTTCCCAGGAAGGTTCCCCCGTGGCCGATATGCAGGACGGTTCCCGCTTCCCGGAGGGCGGGCCGGAGATCATGGGTTACCATAACCACCGCCATGCCCTCCTTTTTATTCAAATAGCCCAAAGTTTTGTACAGGTCCTGGGCAGCGGCGGGGTCCAGACCGGTGACGGGCTCGTCCAGGATCAGGAGCCGCCCGGCGGCGCAGAGAGCCCGGGCCAGGAGCACCCGTTGCTGCTGTCCTCCGGAGAGGTCCCGATAGCTCTGGTTTTTCAATTCCAGGGCCCCCAGCTTCCCCAGGTTCATCAGCGCCTGGGACCGCTGAGCGGCGGAGTAAAAGAACCCCAAGCCCTTCCGGTTCAAAAAGCCGGAGAGGACCACCTCCTCCACCGTGGCGGGGAAGTCCCGCTGAGCCTTTGTCTGCTGGGGAAGGTAACCCACGGCTCCCCGCTCCAGCTCCGCCGCCCGTTCGATGGTCCCCGACAAGGGCGGCAGAAGCCCCAGAAGCCCCCGGAGCAGGGTGGACTTCCCGGAGCCATTGTCCCCCACAATACAGAGATAGTCTCCGGCCCGGATGTGCAGATTCAAATGGGTCAGGACGCTCTGACCCTCATAGCCCAGGGATAGGTCCCGGCAGACAATCAAATCGGTACGCTCCATGGTTTACCTCCTGGTTGACAATTGCCGTTATTTTACAGCGGAGCGGGCGAAACGTCAAGCGCTCCGCCTATCCCTGCCGCTCCGGCAGTTCCATCTCATGCTCCATGGGGATAAAACCGTATGCTTCATACAGCGGTCGCCCCATGGCGGTTGCCTCCAGAGAAATGGCCGCAACGCCCCGGCTCCTAGCCACTTGCACGAGAAGGCCCAGGGTTTTTCGGGCGATGCCCCTTCTCCGGTATTCAGGGCGGGTATACATATTCATGATATACGCGTTTGTCCCGCTGGGGTTGTGATAGGTGGGCATCACCTGAAAGAAGCTGACGCCGCCGGCACCCACAACGCGCCCTCCGTCCCATACCAGATATGCGGCGTGGCTATCGTCCAGAAGCGCTCTTTGATAATAGCGGCGGGTCTGCCGCTTTACCTCGCTCATGTCTGTACTACTGGGTAATCCGTTAGCGGCCCGCAGCACTTCCGCTCTTATGTCGGTTAAGATATCCAGGTCCGCAATACCCGCTTTTTGGTAGATCAAATTCATAGTCTGCCCCCTGTAGGCCGGTAATTGGTTCCAATTATACCGCTGTCCCGCCGGAACGTCAATGCTCCGCCATGGCGGAGCCAAAAGCCGACGGACGCTGCCAGAGGGATTCCCTTCTTGAATTGCCGCAGGCCCCGTGATAAAATCAAAGGGTCTACCGTTGTTTCCTACCAGAAAGGAGGCGGGTTCATGAATACCGCAGAATGGAAAGCCCTCTGGCTGGAGGAGGAAGCCCAGGCCCATATTCACGGCTGGGATTTCTCCCATCTTCAGGGCCGATTTGAGGAGGAACACGACCTTCCCTGGAGCTACCGGGCCCTGGTCCGGGAATACCTGCGGGGGGATATGACGCTTCTGGACTGCGACACCGGGGGCGGCGAGTTCCTGCTGTCCCTGGAACACCCCGCCTCCAACACCGCCGCCACAGAGGGCTATCCCCCCAATGTGGAGCTGTGCCGGGAAACTCTGCCGCCCTTGGGGATCGATTTTCGGGAGTGTGCCGATCCTTCGGCCATTCCCTTTCCTGACAGCTCCTTTGATAGAATTCTCAACCGCCACGGGGCCTTTGACCCGGCGGAGCTGTTCCGCCTTTTGAAACCCGGCGGTATATTCCTCACGGAGCAGGTGGGGGAGGACAACGACCGGGACCTGGTGGAACGGGTTCTCCCGGGAATTCCAAAGCCCTTTCCCCACAAGAATCTCCGGGAACAGCGGGCGGCCTTTGAGGCTGCGGGCTTCCAAATCCACCAGGGGGAGGAGGCTTACCGGCCTATTGTGTTCTATGATGTGGGGGCCTTCGTTTGGTTTGCCCGGGTCATTGCGTGGGAGTTTCCCGGCTTCTCCGTGGAGCGGTGCTTTGACCGTCTCCTGGACATGCAGGAGGAGCTGGAGAAAACCGGAAGGATTCAGGGGACCATTCACCGCTATCTGATCATCGCCGGAAAATAGAACCAGACAGGAGGCCTGTCCCATGGACAAGCGTACCCTTTTCAAACAATATTTCGGCCACAGCGAGTTCCGCCCCGGCCAGGAGCCCCTGGTGGACGCTCTGCTCAGCGGCCGGGACGCCCTGGGCGTCATGCCCACCGGGGCGGGAAAGTCCGTGTGCTATCAGCTCCCGGCCCTGCTGCTGCCAGGGCTGACCCTGGTGCTCTCCCCCCTCATCTCTCTGATGAAGGATCAGGTGGCGGCCTTGTCCCAGGCGGGTATTCCCGCCGCGTACATCAACTCCTCCCTGGACGCGGAGGAATACCGGGAGGTCTACCGCCGGATTCGCCGGGGGGACTGTAAGCTCCTGTACATCGCCCCGGAGCGCCTCCAAGCCGAGGGCTTCCGTCGCCTGTTGGAGGAGCTGCCTGTCTCCCTGGTGGCTGTGGACGAGGCCCATTGCGTCTCCCAGTGGGGCCAGGACTTCCGGCCCAGCTACCTGGAGATTGCGGAGCTGGTCCGCTCCCTGCCTGTCCGGCCCCCGGTGGGGGCCTTTACCGCCACCGCCACGGCGGCGGCGCGCCGGGACATCGAGTCCCTGCTGGAGCTCCGGGACCCCCTGCGCGTCACCACCGGCTTTGACCGGCCCAACCTCTTTTTCGAGGTGGTCCGAGCCAGGGACAAGGACCAGTGGCTCCACCGCTTCCTGGCGGAGCGGCCGGAGCAAAGCGGCATTGTCTACTGCGCCACCCGGAAGGCCGTGGACGCGGTATGCGCCTCCCTGCTGGCCCAGGGCGTCCCCGCCGCCCGGTATCACGCCGGCATGGAGGACCAGGAGCGCCGCCAGAGCCAGGAGGGCTTTGTCTACGATCAGGTCCGGGTCATGGTGGCCACCAACGCCTTTGGCATGGGCATCGACAAATCCAACGTGGGCTTTGTGGTCCACTACAACATGCCCAAGGACCTGGAGAGCTATTATCAGGAGGCGGGCCGGGCGGGGCGGGACGGCAGCCCCGCCCGCTGCGTCCTGCTCTACGCCCCCGGGGACGTGCGGACGGCGAAATTTCTGATTACCAACTCCCAGGAGACCCAGGAGGGAGACCCGGAACGCCTCCGCCGGGATCTTTTCCGCCTGGAGCGGATGGTGGCCTACTGCAAAACCGGCGGCTGCCTCCGGGCGGACCTCTTGGACTACTTCGGAGAGATTCACAAGGGAAACTGCGAGAACTGCGGCAACTGTGCCGGGGATTTTGTGGAGCGGGATATCACCGTGGAGGCTCAGAAAATCCTCTCCGCCGTGGCCCGGGTGGAAAAGCGCTATGCCTACGGTCTGGGCGCCGCCGTCATCATCAAGCTCCTCCGGGGAAGCCGGGACCGGCGGGTCCTCCAGTTGGGCTTGGACCAGCTCCCTACCCATGGGGCCTTGAGGGGGCTGGACCGGGACCGCGTCCAGCGGTACATAGACCATCTGATGGAGGAGGGCTACCTCCGCGGCGACGGGGAAGAGTACCCCGTCCTCCGGCTGACGGCCCAGGCCGGGGACGTGCTCTTTCGTGGAAAGCGGGTTTCCCTCCGGGAGCGGGCGCCGGAGGCGGCGCCCGCCGGGGGGACAGCCCCGCGCGCCGCGTCCCAGGAGGCGGACAGCAGCCTGCTGGCGGCGCTGAAGGCCCTCCGCTTCCGTCTGGCCCAGGAGGCGGGGGTTCCCGCCTACGTGGTCTTTTCCAACGCCGCGCTGGCGGATATGGCGGCTCTGCGGCCCCTGGACATGGAGGAGTTTTTGCGGGTTTCCGGCGTGGGCCGGGTCAAGGCGGAGCGCTACGGCGAGGCCTTTTTGAAGGCCATCCGGGACTGGCGGGCAGGGGTGGGGGAGTAGGCCGCTTCCCCGGAAAAAGGACCGCTGTCGAAAGGTTGGATAACTTTGGAAAATGCCGCTTTTTTACCTTAGATAGTATCCACAAAAATGCTGGTCCATTTCTTTAGAACTGTACAAATATGGTATACTCTTCTTGACGTGCGGCGGTCTCCTGTGCTAAAATACGGACGTATTTGCCGGAGGGCATGGCGGTCCACTCCCAAGAGAATTTTGGAAAGGGAGTACTCCCTTTTCCCGCGCTTTGCAAGCGCGGGAACCAGAGCTTTGGGGGGCCGTTGTACTTTTCGGGAAAACCAATCGAAAAGGAGAAAAGAAGTTATGAAGAAGTTTCTCGCGCTGACCCTCACCTTGGTTATGGCCCTGTCCCTGGCCGCCTGCGGCGGCGACAAGGGCGGCGAAACCACGCCTCCTCCCGCCGATGACCAGCAGCAGTCCCAGCCCGCCGACACCGGCTCTACCGGCGGCGACGAAAGCTACAACATCTCCGTCATCCTGAAAACCACCGCCTCCGAGTACTGGGGCTACGTGGTGGCCGGCGCCGAGGCCTATGGCAAAGAGCACCCCAATGTGACCGTCACGGTCAAGGGAGCCACCTCCGAAACCGCCTATGACGAGCAGCTGAACATGATCGAAACCGACATGAACAACGGCGACATCGACGGCTATGTCATCGCCCCCCTCCAGGCGGACATGGTGGGCAACATGATTGCCGGCCAAACCAAGCCCATCGTGGCGGTGGATACCGACATCGACGCCCCCGAGGTCCTCTCCTTTGTCGGCACCGGCAACGAGGCCGCCGGCAAGCTGGGCGGCGAAGCCGCCGCGAAGCTGGCCAAGGAGCGCGGCTGGGAAGAGATCAAGTGCATCGAGATCGCGGGCGTCCAGGGCGACTCCACCAACGAGGCCCGTATGGCGGGCTACAAGGCCGGTATCGAGGCCGCTGGCGGCACTTTCCTCTCTGACGAGGTCCAGTACGCCAACGCCGTGGCCGACCAGGCTGTGACCTGCATGGAAGCCATTATCCAGAACCACCCCGAAGGAATCGCGGTCATCTGCGCCAACAACGACGACATGGCCATGGCCGCCGCCCGTGCCGCCGCTGCCTCCGGAAACGAAAACTACAAGAACACCGTGTTCCTGGGCTTCGACGGCATCCAGTCCGCCTGCAACTCCATCCTCGCTGGCGAGGAGACCATGTCCGTCTGCCAGGAAGGCTATGAGATGGGCTACCAGTCCGTGGACGCCGTGGTCCGCGCCCTCCAGGGCGAGACCCTGGATGAGTTCATCGACGCGGGCGCCAGCATCGTCGATCCCGACACCGCCCAGGCCCGTCTGGAGCAGCTCCAGGGTTACCTGGCCTAATAACGTAAGCCGTACATCCCTTTTGAAATGAATGGAAGGGGCCCCGTTCCGGCTCCGCCGGATCGGGGCCCCCTTTCTCTTTTCCTGTCACATATTTCCAAAACCCAGTGTGTTGCGAAACCCCTGATTTCCAAGAGAATGAGGTGATTATTAGGTGGGCGAATACGTAGTTGAGCTGAAAAACGTAACCAAACGGTTCCCCGGCGTCGTGGCCCTGCACAATATGCAGCTGGCCGTGAAGCCGGGCGAGATCCACGGATTGATCGGGGAAAACGGCGCGGGCAAATCCACGCTGATCAAGGTCCTCACGGGCGTTCACATGGCGGACGAGGGCGAGATCTATGTCCACGGTGAGAAAAAGGTATTCAAAAACCCCAACGAGTCCGCCGCCGCGGGCATCGCCTGTGTGTACCAGGAGCTGAATATCGAAAAGCTCCTCAGTGTCACGGACAATATCTTTATCAACAAGTGGACCAAGAAGGGCTTCCTCCTGGACTATGAGGGCATGCACAAGAAGGCCGGGGAGGTCATGAAATCCCTGGGTCAGGACGTGGACCCCAGGAAGCCCGCGGGCACCTTCGGCATGGGCGTTCAGCAGATGATCGAAATTGCCAAGGCGGTGCTCATCGACGCGAAAATGATCATCATGGACGAGCCGACCTCCTCCCTGGGTGAGAAGGAGGTCAAGCAGCTGATGGCTACCTGCCGGGAATTGAAGGACCGGGGCGTAGGCATCCTCTTCGTCTCTCACAAGCTGGAGGAGCTCTTCGAGCTCTGCGACCGGGTGACGGTCATCCGGGACGGCGAGTACATCGAGACCCGGGACATCCAGGACTGGACCAACGACTCCCTGATCGCCTCCATGGTGGGCCGGACGCTGGACAACCTGTTCCCCAAGGAGTTTGGCAAGAAGGGCGAGTGCATGCTGAAGGTGGAAAACCTCTCCATCGGCGGCGTGCTGCGGGACGTCAGCTTTGAAGCTTACGGCGGACAGGTTCTGGGCCTCAGCGGTCTGGTGGGCGCGGGACGGACGGAGACCGTCCGGGCTGTTTTCGGCGCGGACCCCATTGACGGCGGAAAAATCTACGTCAAGGGCAAGGAGGTCCATATCAAGAGCCCCAAGCAGGCCATCGCGGCGGGCATCGCCCTGCTGACGGAGGACCGGAAGGGCCAGGGCTTGGTGCTGGCCCAGACCATCCGCACCAATCTGATTCTCTCCAGCCTCAAGCGGCACTCCACCGGCATCTTCCTGGATGAGAAGAAGATCGAGGAGAGCGGCCAGGGGCATATCCAGTCCCTGCGCATCAAGACTCCCTCCATTGACGAGATCGTGGGACAGCTCTCCGGCGGCAACCAGCAAAAGGTCGTCATCGGCAAATGGATCAACAACGACGCCGATATCTACATCTTCGACGAACCCACCCGGGGCATCGACGTGGGAGCCAAGGTCGAGGTTTACAATGTTATGAACAGTCTGGTGAAGGCTGGAAAATGCGTCATCATGATCTCCTCCGAAATGCCGGAGATCCTGGGCATGAGCGACCGGGTGGTTGTCATGCGGGGCGGCAAGGTCATGGCCACCGTGGAACGGGACAGCAAGCATTTCAACCAGGAGGACATCATGAAAGCGGCTTGGGGAGGTAGTTTAGATGACTAAGAAAAAGAGCGGGTCCGGGTTCCAAATGGGCACCCTGCTGGCCCTGGTAATCATGTGCGTAGTCCTGTCTGTGGCGAACTCCAACTTCTACAGCTACGCAAACCTTATGGGCATTCTGAAGCAGACGGCCTTCAACGCCTTCCTGGCGGTGGGCATGCTGCTGTGCCTCATCACGGCGGGCATTGACCTGTCCGTGGGCGCCAACGCCGTGTTCTGCGCCTGCGTCATGGGCGCTATGAACAAAGCAAACGTCGGAAGCGGCGTCCTGATGATGGTGGTGGCCATCGTGGCCGGCGGCCTGATGGGCTTCATCAACGGAACGCTCCTGACCCGCCTGCACCTGCCCCATCCCTTCGTGTCCACCCTGGGCATGAAGAACGTGCTCTGGGGCATGGCTTTGCTTGTCACCGGTAGCCAGATCGTCAACAACTTCCCCGAGTCCGTCCAGTTCCTGGGCAAGGCCACCATCAACGGCTTCCCGGTGAGCTTCATTGTGGTCATCGTCCTGTACATCATTATGCACCTGTTCCTCAGCCGCACGGCTCTGGGCCGGTCCATCTACTGCGCCGGCGGCAACATGGAGGCCACCCGGCTCTCTGGTATCAACACGGCCAACGTCCTGACCTTCTGCTATACCATGTCCGGCGTCATGGCGGCCCTGGGCGGCATCGTCTCTGTGGGCCGTTCCGGCATCTGCAACGGAGCCAACGCGAATCTGCCCTATGACACGGACGCCATCGCGGCCTGCATCATCGGCGGAGCCTCCTTCACCGGCGGCAAGGGCACCATGATCGGCACCATGCTGGGCGCGTTGATCATCGCGGTGCTCCGGAATGGATTTGCCTTGATGTCGATTGACTCCGCCGGACAGAACATCGTCCTGGGCCTGGTCATCATCCTGGCGGTATTCATGGACGTGGTTCGGGCCGGCATGGAGGCCAAGAACCGCCGTATGGCCGCCGCCGCCAAGCAGGAAGCCGAGGAGAAAGAGAAGGTCGCGAAATAATGAACAAAGTAAAAGTCGGCGTTGTGGGCCTGGGCCGTCTGGGCAGGGTCCACGCCCAGAACATCCGCTATAAAATTCCCGGCGCGGACTTGACGGCGGCGTGCTCCATCGTCCCCGCCGAGCTGGAGTACGCCAAAACCGAGCTGGGCGTCACGGACGTCTACACGGACTACAAGGAGATGCTGGCGAAAGCCGACATCGACGCGGTGGTCATCGTCACCACCTCCAGCGAGCACTGCTGGCAGATCGAGGCCGCCCTGGACGCGGGGAAGCACGTCTTTTCCGAGAAGCCCCTAGGCGTGGACGTGGCCCAGTGCAAGCAGGCGGAGGCCGCCGTGGAGCGGCATCCGGAGCTCACCTTCATGCTGGGCTTCATGCGTCGCTACGACAAGTCCTATTCCTACGCCAAACAGAAGATCGAGGAGGGAGCCATCGGCACCCCCTATCTGGTGAAGGCCACGGGCATTGACCCGGAGGCGTTCGTGGAGGGAGCCATCCGGTTCGCCAAGAACTCCGGCGGCATCTTCCTGGATATGGCCATTCACGACATCGACCTCATGCGCTGGTTCCTGGGCTGCGAGGCAACCGAGGTCTACGCCATGGGCGCCACCTTTAAGCACCCGGAGTTCAAGGACGCCGGGGACGACGAGACCGGCGTTGCCGTCTACAAATTCGAAAACGGCGCCATGGGCATGATCCATGTGGGTCGGACGGCCCCCTACGGCTACCATGTGGAAACCGAGATCGTGGGCACCGAAGGGTCTATCCGCATCTCCGCCGTCCCGGAGAAGAACCAGGCCCGGCTGTACAACACCAACGGCGTGTGCGCCGAGTGCGTGGGCTCCTTCCCGGAGCGGTTCGAGGAAGCCTATCTCATCGAGGTCCAGGAGTTTGTGGACTGCGTGCTCCAGGGGAAGACCCCCGGGGTCAGCGTCTACGACGGAACCAAGTCCACCGCCATCGGCTACGCCACCACGGAGGCGTGGAGAACGGGCAAGGCCGTGAAGCTGAACTAAGCAACGAATTAAGCGATATGAAAAGCCCCGCTGTCGAGAGACAGCGGGGCTTTTGTGTACCGCTCAAGCAGAGCGGATAACATCTTTGTTTTTCAGGAAGTATTCCACCCCAGAGTACAGAGTCGTCAAGGTAATGACCCAGCCGCAGATAATGTCCACCCACAGGATCAGGGGACGCAGAGCGGGGAACTGGGACGACAAATACATCTGCATCCGAGCCGCCTCAATCTGAGGCCCCAGAGCCAGCATCACCACGATACACACCATGGTGGAGGCTGTTTTCACCTTCCCGGACCACCCGGCGGCAATCACCCGCCCGTTGTCCGAGGCAATCATCCTGAGGCCGCTGACGGCGAATTCCCGGGTGATCACAATCATCACCATCCAGGCGGGCATCCGCCCGCACTCCACAAACCACAGCATGGCCGCCACCACCAGGATTTTGTCCGCCAGGGGGTCGGCGAACTTGCCGAAGTCCGTGACCAGGTTGTATTTCCGGGCGATCTTCCCGTCCAGCATATCCGTCAGGCTGGCGATGATGAAAATTGCCAGGGCCGCATAGTCCGAGCCGGGGAAGCCCCAGTACAGCACCGCCAGGAAAATGGGCGTCAGGATAATGCGGAGCATGGTCAGTTTATTGGGCAGATTCATAGGTCCTCCTTCTCCGGATAAGGTTTGTCCTTCCAGTACCACCATTTCAGCTTCTCCGGGTCCCTGGTCTCGTGGTCCGCGTAGTACACCGCTGCCCGCCAGACGTACAGGGCGCAGCGGTCCTCCTGATAGCCCTTCATCAGACATTCTTTCAGATACAGCTCCTCCGGGTCCCGGCCCCGGAGGTCCGAAACCTGCCGGAGCCCCAGGGCCTCCATCACGGCGGCGGTGCGGGCTCCCACGCCGGGGATTTCCCTCAGGGGGCTTTTCATACCCGCTCTCCGGTGAGCTCGCCGTCCATCACCCCGGTGAGGCGGACGGTGACGAAGTCTCCCGGCTCCGGCTCCTCCCCGGCGGAGAACCAGACGCGCCCGTCGATCTCTGGAGACTCGGCGTAGCTTCGGCCATAGAACAGCTGGGCCTGGCCGTCGAAGCCCTCGCAGAGGACTTCCCGCTCCTCTCCCAGGATGGACTCGTTGTAAGCGTCGATGACGTCGGACTGCACGTCCGCGGCGATCTCCGCCCGGCGGGCGGCTTCCTCCGCGTCCACATGCTCCATCTTCGCCGCCCGGGTTCCGTCCTCCGGGGAGAAGGGAAACACCCCGGCCCGTTCGATTTTCTGTTCCCGGAGGAATTCGCACAGCTCCCCGAACTCCGCCTCTCCCTCTCCCGGAAGCCCGGCGATGAGGCTGGTCCGGAGGACCAGGCCGGGGATGCGCCGGCGAAGGGTGCGGAACAGCGCCCGGATGGACTCTTTGGTGTCCCGGCGGTTCATGGCCTTTAAAATGCCGTCGTTGCAGTGCTGGATGGGGATATCCAGGTAGGGGAGGATCTTCGGCTCCGAGGCGATGGTGTCGATGAGCTCCTCCGTAATCTCGTCGGGGTAGAGGTAGTGGAGGCGGATCCAGTGGAAATCCAGCCGGCAGAGCTCCCGGAGCAGGGCGGCCAGCTGGTGCTCGCCGTTTAAATCCGTGCCGTAGCGGGTGATGTCCTGGGCAATGACCAGCAGCTCCTTGACCCCGGCGGAGCTGAGCTCCGCCGCCTCGTCCAGCAGCTCCGCCATGGGGCGGCTGCGGTATTTGCCCCGGAGGGAGGGGATGACGCAGTAGGCGCAGTGGTTGTCACAGCCCTCCGCGATGCGGAGGTAGGCGTACCAGGGGGGCGTGGAGAGGATGCGGGGGCCGTTTTGGGGGGCGGTGTGGATGTTCCCCAGACGGCAGGGCCGGAGGCCGGCTTCCATGACCTCGGAAATGGCCTGTACAATGTCGCCATAGCTGCCGGTGCCCAGGATGCCGTCGATTTCCGGCAGCTCCTCCAGCACGTCGGCCTGATAGCGCTGGGCCATGCAGCCGGTGACCAGGATTTTTTTCAAGCTCCCGGCCTGTTTCAGCTCCGCCAGCTCCAGGATGTGGTCGATGGCCTCCTCACAGGCGGAGGCCAGGAAGCCGCAGGTGTTTACCACCGCCGCGTCGGCCCCGGCGGGGGAGGGGGCGATCTCATGGCCTGCGGCCTGGACTAGGGACATCATCTGCTCGCAGTTCACTTGGTTTTTGGCGCAGCCAAGGGAGAGGAAGTATACCTTATAGGGCATGGGGGCCTCCTTTGCTTCCCCCTGCCAGGGGGGAGGGTTTTTTTTCGGCCCTTGCGGGCGGGGGGATTTCAGCCATGATGATGGCTGGTGCATTGCACCCCCCATTTTCTCTTTTTCTTCCAGAAGAAAACGAGAAAACGGGCCGTGCACGGTCCAAAAGAGAAAAAGAAGGATCGCCCCCGCGGGGGGGACGTGGGACGGGGGGCGCGCAAGAGGCGCTTCCTTCGGGTACGCATGCCTTCTGCCCGCGGCGTAGTCTGAACGGGGGTTTGGAGATTATCGAATGGACCAGCTCCTCTTTCCGCTGCCGCTCACCTGGCGGTTGGGGGTAGATATCCGCCTTTTTCCGGGCCCGCTCTTCTACCGATAGGACACCCTGTGGGGCCTGACCCCTTGGTCAGGCCATTCCTCCAGGGTCCCCTCGCCATGTGGGGTCATCGGTAATGCCTACTAAATAGTCTGTGGAGACATGGAAATGCTCTGCCAGAATTACCAGCTTGTCAATGGTAGTACTGCGCCCACCACTTTCCAACATGCTGATGGATTTACTTGTAAGCCCTAAAATCTCCCCCAACTGATGTTGGGTAAGACCCTCCGCTTTCCGAAGTTGATAAACCCTGTCTTTCAATAAAATGACTGTTTTCATAAAAACCCCTTGACTATACCTTTAAGTAGGATTATAATACTACTTAAAGGTATGTTGAATAGGAGGATGCAATTATGTTTGATATCTTGACTGCACTTCAATATGGTGAACTCACCGGCCTACGGGGCAAGATGCCCATGGAAGCGCCCTATACGATTGCAGAGGAGCACATTTTGCGCCAGCTGAATGCGCTGGAGCCAAAAGCGGCTGATGATTTCCAGCATGAAATACAGGCCCTGGCCCTGGAACAGCGGAACGCGGCGTTTCATACCGGCGTCCGTTTTGGTGCACAGCTCATGGCACAGCTGTTAGAAGATTTTTAATCCTCTTGCGTCTCCTCCCCCAGACGCCTCCAGGCGGCCTTAACCTCCCCCCAGGGGAAGCCCCTGCGCAGCAGCGCATTGGTCAGCCGCCGCTTTTCCTTCTCGTCCGGTGTGCGGCCCCGGAGCTTGCTTCGGAGAAACGCGTCCACCTGCCCGCCGTCCTCGGGAAGCTCCTCCAGCGCGTCCTCCCACAGCTCCCGGGGGACGCCTTTTTCATAGAGCTTCTCCCGCACCCGGGCGGGGCCGTAGCCCAGCCGGGAGTAGTGCCGGACCAGGGCGGCGGCGTATTCCGCGTCGTTCAGAGCCCCGATGGCCTCCAGCCACTCGGCGGCGTAGCGGGCCTCCGTCTCGCTGGCCCCCTTCTCCTGGAGCTTCCGCTCCAGATCCCGGCGGCTCATGGCCCGCTTGCCGATGAGATCCGCCGCCGCCGCCCGGGTGTTGGAGACTCCGGCGGCCTCCTTCAGCCGCTTCAGGGCCTCCTCATCCAGCTCGTCCCCGGAGCGGAGGCCGAAGTCCAGCAGCTCCTGCTCCGTGATCTTCAAACAGGCCCCATCCTCCAGAAAGACCAGGACGCGGCCCTTTTTATGCTTCGACGCCTCTACTCGCTCTACCCGCATGGTCAGTTGCCGGAGTCGTCGAAGTCATCGGCGCTGACGTCCACGGCCCGCCCGGCGGCCTTGGCGGCGGCCCGGGCCTGGTTGCTCATGAGCTTGTCGAAGTTCTTGCGGATGTCCGCCTCCAGCTGATCCCGAATCTCCGGGTTTTCCTGGAGGTACTTCTTTGCCGCCTCCCGACCCTGGCCGATGCGGGTCTCGCCCATGGAGAACCAGGAGCCCGCCTTCTGCACCAGATCCAGCTTCACGCCCAGGTCGATGAGCTCGCTCTCCCGGACGATGCCCTCGCCGTACATGATGTCGAACTCCGCCTCCCGGAAGGGGGGCGCCATTTTGTTCTTTACCACCTTGGCCCGGGTCCGGTTGCCGATGAGCTCGCTGCCGTTTTTGATGGCCTCGATCCGCCGCACGTCGATGCGGACGGAGGCGTAGAACTTCAGCGCCCGGCCGCCGGTGGTGACCTCCGGGTTGCCATACATAACGCCCACCTTTTCCCGGAGCTGGTTGATGAAAATGACGATGGTGTTGGTTTTACCGATGGCACCCGTCAGCTTCCGCAGGGCCTGGCTCATGAGCCGGGCGTGGAGACCCACGTAGCTGTCGCCCATCTCGCCCTCAATCTCCGCCCGGGGCACCAGAGCGGCCACGCTGTCCACTACAATCACGTCAATGGCCCCGGAGCGGACCAGAGCCTCCGTGATTTCCAGGGCCTGCTCGCCGGTGTCCGGCTGGGAGATCAGCATGTCCTCCACCTTCACCCCCAGGGCGTGAGCGTAGGTGGGGTCCAGTGCGTGCTCCGCGTCCACGAAGGCCACCTCGCCTCCCCGCTTCTGGGCCTCCGCCACCACGTGGAGGGCCAGGGTGGTCTTGCCGGAGGATTCCGGCCCGTAAATCTCGATGATGCGCCCCTTGGGGAGCCCGCCGATGCCAAGAGCCACGTCCAGGGCCAGGGAGCCGGTGGGGATAAACTCCACATTCAGGGCCGTCCGGTCTCCCAGGCGCATGATAGAGCCTTTTCCATACATTTTTTCGATCTGGCTCATGGCGCTGTCGATGGCCTTTTTCTTATCCGCCGCCGGAGCCGCGCTGGGCAGGGGCGCTTTCTCTTTTGCCATGCTGATTTCCTCCTGATATGATACAAATAGTAGTTCAATCCCTTTAGACGCGCCGCTTAAAAATCCTCCGGCTCCCGGGGGAAGATGGCGGCGCAGAGGATATAGGCGATGATGCCGCTTGTTCCCATGGCGGTGAAAATAATCCAGGCCAGCCGCACCAGGGTGGGGTCCAGGCCGAAGTACTGGGCGATGCCGCCACACACGCCGTCTACCATTTTGCCTTGGTTGATCTTGTAGAGTCTCTTTTCCATGACGCTCCTCCTTAAATTTCCTGGCAGAGGGTGCCCAGAACCACCCTGGGAATTTGGTTGTGGTCCTTGATCACCTGTAAATCACCGAAACCCTGGCCGCGCATCAGCCGGAGCACCGGATCCGCCTGGCCGATGCCCACCTCAAAGTACAGACGCCCTCCGGGGACGAGAGCCTCCTTCCATTGTCCGGTGATGGAACGGTAGAAATCCAGGCCGTCCGTCCCGCCGTCCAGAGCCAGATGGGGCTCGTAGTCCCGGACGGAGTTCTCCAGCCCGGCGATGTCGCCGCTTGGAATGTAGGGCGGATTGCTGACAATGCACTGAAACTCCCCCAAAGACCGGGGGGGCTTCTTCCTGGCGTCCGCCTGGATGGGCATGACCCGGGCGGAAAGACTGTTGCGCCGGATATTCTGGCGGCAGATTTTCAAGGCGCTGTCGTCCAGTTCCCCCAAAACCACCCAAGCCTGGGGCGCCTGGGAGGCGATGGCCAAACCGACACAGCCGCTGCCCGCGCAGAGGTCCAGCACCCGGCAATCCCCCTGCGTCTGTATGTAGGCGATGGCCTGCTCGGCCAGCACCTCGGTGTCCGCCCGGGGGATCAGCACGTCCTGGGAGATGTCCAGTGGGAGACCGTAGAACTCCCACTCGCCGATGAGATAGGCCACCGGCTCCCCGGCCATGCGCCGCTCCACCAGCCGCCGGACCTGGGCCTCCCGCTCCGGGGAGGCGTAGAGGCGGCTGTCCCGCTGGAGCTCCTCCCGGCTCTTGCCGGTGCCAAAGCACACCAGCTCCCGGGCCTCCAGAGTGGAAGCCTCCACCCCGCTCTCCCGGAGCTGTCGCCGGACATCCAGATATAGGTCATTGTAGGTTATGGCCATGGGAATCACCCCTTTACCATGTGTCTTTTCCTTTTTCGGAGGGTAATACCAATTCCAAAGACCGGATGGCACATTCCATCATGCCGTCGTCCGGCTCGTTGGTGGTGAAATTCTGCATCCACAGTCCCGGGGCCGTCAGGATTTTTGCCAGAAGGCTCTCCTGCACGTGCCGCCCCACCCAGCGGTTGAACTCATAGGTCACACCTACCACCAAGGGCAGCAGGAGAAGATGCACCGCTGTCCGCAGCCAGGCGTTGGTGACGGGCCAAATGCCGAAAAAGATGCTGGAGAAGAGAATGGACACGCAGATCACAACAAACAGGAAGCTGGTGCCGCACCGGGGATGGTGCCGGGGCTGGGCCCGGACATTTTCCACCGTCAGGGGCAGGCCCGCCTCATAGCAGAAGATGGTTTTATGCTCCGCGCCGTGATATTGAAAGACCCGGTAGATGTCCTTTTGGCGGGAGCAGAGAATCAGGTAGGCCATGAAGATGACCACCTTTAAAAGCCCCTCCACCAGATTCCGCCCCCAGAGGGGGAAGGCGGGGAAAAAGTGGAGAATCGCCCCGGTCAGCAGGGTGGGGAGGACCATGAAAAGAAACACGGACATGCCCACGCCCAGCGTCACCGCCAGGGCCACCACGGCGCTTTCCAGCTTTTTGCTGGAGAGGTGCTGTTCCAGCCACAGCTCGATTTTAGAGGGCTTGGCTGTCTCCTCCTCCGGGTAGAAGTCGGCGGAGTACATCAGGGCTTTCACGCCGCCCACCATGGAGTCCAGGAAGTTTACCGTCCCTCGAATCAGGGGGAGGCCCAGAACGGGGTAGCGGTCCTTGATGAAGCGCAGGGGCTCCACCTTTTCCACCAGCTTCCCCTCCTGGTCCCGGACCACGATGGCCTGCTTCTCCGGGCCCCGCATCAGGATGCCCTCGATGAGCGCCTGTCCGCCGATGCTGGTGCGGAAGGCGCAGGATTTGTTTTCTTCTGCCATGAAATTTCCTTTCTGTGCGTTTGATATAGTATACCATGGGGCTTTTCAAAATGCAAACGGCTGTTCCATATTCTCCGAATGCTCGCGGGGAAACGGGCCGCCGAGGGCGGCGGCCCCTACAGGGGGACCACCAGGAAACAGACCGTAGGGGCCGCCCCCCTGGGCGGCCTGACCCCCGGGTAGTCAGGCCCGGACCGGCAATTTGATCGTCACCACCGCTCCGCCGCCGTCGGCGTTGCCGACGATGAAGGAGCCGCCGTGAAGGCCGATGATCTCATCACAGACCGCAAGGCCGATGCCGCTGCCCCGGGCCCGGGAAGTGCCCTTGTAGAACTTCTGCTTCACAAAGGGCAGCTCCTCCTCTGGAATACCGGGGCCGTAGTCCCGGACCCGGACCACCTGGGCGCTGCCCTCCTGAACGATGGAGGCCGTGATGCGCCGTCCCGCGCCACCGTGCTTGGCGGCGTTGTCCAGCACGTTGCAAAACACCTGCTTCAGCCGCTCCGAGTCCCCCCGGATCAGGGGCAGGTCGCCGTCTCCCGGGTGGTACTCCAGGGCGATGCCGTCCTGGCGGAAGAGCTCCTGGTAGGTGAAAATCGCGTCCTCCAGCTCCGCCTGGAGGTCTACGTCCTCAATCTGGAGGGTGAAGCGGCCATCCTCCATTTTGGAGAATTCCAGCAGCTCCTCCACCATGTTGGAAAGACGCCTCGACTCGTTGACAATGACCCGAATCCCCCGGCGGAGCTGCTCCGGGTCGTCGGTGAGATCGTCCTCCAGGATGGTCTCCCCCCAGCCGTTGATGGCGGTGAGGGGGGTCCGGAGCTCGTGGGAGACGGAGGAGATGAACTCGCTTTTCATTTTTTCGTTCTGGCTGATTTTCAGGGACATGTCGTTGATGTTGTCCACCAGCTCTCCCAGCTCGTCGGAGTACTTGTTTTCAATCCGGGTGCCGTAGCTTCCGGCGGAGATGCGCTTGGCCGCCTCCGTCACCACCGCCACAGGCTCCACCACGTTATTGATAAAGAGAAGGTTGGAAAATACCACCAGCAGCATGCACAGCAGGGCAATGAGAAAAATAGCCAGCACCACGAACATGACCTGCCGGTCCACCGCCCGAAGGGAGGTCACCAGCCGCATAACGCCCACCACCCGGCCGTTTGCCGTCAGGGGACAGGAGACCGCCAGAATCTCTTCCCCGGTCTCCAGGTCCCGCCCCTGGTAGGGGGTGGGAGTCGCCTTGTTCTCCCGGAGAACCTGGAGAATGTCGTCGGTGCCCGGGTAGGTTCCCGCCGTCAGGCCGGAGGTGGACACCTGGATGCGGCCGCTGGAGCCAATGAACTGGAGCTCGATGCGGTTTTTATCCTCGAAGCTCTCTGCGGACTGGACGGCTTTTTGGTAGTAGCTGGAAAAACCGTTGTCCATAAAGTATTCGTTGAAGGAGTTGGCCAGGGCCTGGGCCCGGGTCTCCAGGCCTTTTTGCATGGTGCCGTAGTAGTAGTTGGAAACGCCCGCGGAAAACAGGGTCACCACCAGCACCAGCAGCGTTCCGATGGGGAGGATGGAGTTAAAAATCCACCGCTGCCGCAGGCCCCGCAGCCGGAGAGAGTTCCACCGCTGCTCCTTTTCCATCACCTGTTCTTCCATGCCGTCACAGCCCCCACTTGTAGCCGTAGCCCCAGACGGTGGTGATATAGGCGGGGTTTTGCACGTTGTCCTCGATTTTCAGCCGGAGGCGGCGGATGTTCACATCCACGATTTTCAGCTCCCCGAAGTAGTCCCGGCCCCAGACCATGTCCAGGATTTCTTCCCGGGCCAGGGCTTTGCCGGGGTTCTCCATAAAGACCCGCATGATGGAATACTCCACCTGGGTCAGCTTGATCCGCTGGCCGTTTTTCTCCAGGGTCCGGTTCCGGGTGTTCAGCAGGAAGGGGGGCTGGCTCAGCTCCCCGGTGGCCTGAGGGGGCTCCTCGCCGCCGGAGCGGCGGACCAGGGCGTCCACCCGGGCGGTGAGCTCCGCCGGGGAGAAGGGCTTGGTCACATAGTCGTCCGCCCCGGTCATCAGGCCCGTCACCTTGTCCATCTCCTGGGAGCGGGCGGTGAGCATGATGATGCCAATGCGGCTGTTGGTGGCCCGGATGCGGCGGCAGACCTCGAAGCCGTCGATGCCTGGAAGCATGATGTCCAGTAAGGCCACCCGGGCGTCCGGGTTCTCCCGGAGGCGCTCCAGGGCCTCCTCGCCGCTCTCGGCCTCGATGACGTCGTAGCCGGCCCGGCGAAGGTTGATGACGATGAAGCCGCGGATGCTGGCCTCATCCTCTAAAACCAAGACTTTTTTCATCTTGTCCGTTCCTTTCCAATGGTGTGGGCCTCAGGTTTCCCCGGGAATCCACTCCCGGACAATGAGGCTGAAGGCCGACCGGACCTCCTCCGCCGTCATGGCCTGATCCCAAGGCGGGTTTTCCGGCAGCTCGGCGGTGTAGATCACGTCGGATTGGCGGCTGAGGGGGAAGCGATTTCCACGGGTGGCTCGAATTTCTCGGCTGGTGCCGGTGAGAGAGGTAATCCGCAGGATAGCGGCGCCCCGGACGGCCTCTTCGTTTAGCGTGTAGAAGGTGACGCTGGCGTCGCTTCCCGAGACACTGCGCTCCGCCTCCACCCGGCCGGTCCAGGACTCAGGGAGCTGGAGATACCAGCCGTCCTCCATATTGTGGTGGGTCCGCAAAACCACCTCCGCCTCTCCCGCGCCGTTGTAGCTCATCCAGTCGATGCGCTGGTCAAACTCGCCGCTGTGGGGCGACACGGCGGGGCTTGGCACCTCGATAGCGCCGTCTCCGTTGATATCCGTGGGATAGAGCCCGCGGAAGGCGTTGACCGCGCTGGTGACGCCGGTGGTGTTGGAAAGGGCCGCGTTGACCAGCTCCTGCTCCGGGGCGGCCAGAATGTCGGTGACGGCGGCCGCCACCGATTCGGTGGACACCGGGGTGGTGACGCCGGTGACGAATACCGCCGGCAGGCCGTCCCGCAGGGCCCCGGAAATTACCCGCCCCTGGTTCAGCTCCGCCATGGTGATGGAGAGGCGGGCGGAGGATACGCGCTGCAGGGTGCCGCCCTCCTGCCAGTCGTAGTAATCCGCCACGCCGCCCCCCTCTTCCCCGGCGTGGAACACCACCAGCTCCTGGAGACCGTCGCCGTCCAGGTCCACGCTGGCGTAGCGGACATAGCTGACGCTGCGCAGCAGCTCCTGGGGTCCGGCGGGGTCCAGGGCATAGACGGAGAGGGCCTGGAGCTCGGCGTTGACCCGCCAGCCCACGATGAGCTCCGTCCGGCCGTCGCCGTCTAAGTCGCTGTAAACCACGCTGTAGACCGCCGCGCCGCTGCCCTCGATGACGGCGGACTGCTCATAGCTGTCCCCCTGGGTGGAGAAGATATAGATTTTCAGGGGCTTCTCGTCCTCCGCCTTTCGGAAGAAGGCCACGGCCTCCTGCTGTCCGTCGCCGTCCAGGTCCGTCAGCTGCACGGGCTGGATGTTGGTGCCGGCGGCGGGGGCGGCGTATTCCGCGCCGTCCTCCAAAATGGCGTTGAGCCGGGCGTTGAGCTCTGTGTACTTGGCGGGCAGCTCCGGCAGGGCGTAGAGCTCCTCGGGGTTGAATTCCACGTTGAAGCCGCCGCAGCCGCTGAGGACCAGGGACAGCAGCAGCGCCGCCGCCAGGGCCCGGATTTTTTTGGCCATTCCGCCGCCTCCCTTGCTGTTTGAAGGATGCTGTAAGTCCCTTGGGTGGGACCTGAATACTCTAATATCATATCATACCACGTTTTTCGGCGTTTGGGTAGTGTTTCTTAACCGGATTTTTGTCCTTGCGCTTTTTCCGGTCCTATCTTACAAAATTGTAAGACAGCGGCCCAAACTGTAAGGCAAAGCCATGGAATCCCGCCGCCGTGCCTGCTATAATCGTCTCATAACCCAAGAGGAGGATTCCAATATGTCTTTACTGGAAGTACAGCACCTGCAAAAAATCTACACCACCCGCTTCGGCGGCAATCAGGTCACCGCCCTGGCGGATGTGAATTTCTCCGTGGAGTCCGGGGAGTACGTGGCCATCATGGGCGAGTCCGGCTCCGGCAAGACCACCTTATTAAATATCCTGGCGGCCCTGGACCGCCCCACCGCCGGGGAGGTCTTCCTCAACGGAAAGGCCCTCTCCGACATCCGGGAGCGGGACCTGGCGGCTTTCCGCCGGTCCCACCTGGGCTTCGTGTTCCAGGACTTCAACCTCCTGGACACCTTCTCCCTTCAGGACAACATCTTCCTGCCCCTGGTCCTGGCGGGGAAGGACTACCGGGACATGAAAAAGAAAATCCAGCCCATCGCGGAACAGCTGGGCATTGACCACATCCTGACTAAGTACCCCTACGAGGTCTCCGGCGGGCAGAAGCAGCGCTGCGCCGTGGCCCGGGCCCTCATCACGGACCCCCAGATCGTCCTGGCCGACGAGCCTACCGGGGCCCTGGACTCCCGGGCCTCCGACAACCTGCTGGAGCTCTTCGGAGAAATTAACAAAGGGGGCCAGACCATCCTCATGGTCACCCACTCCGTCAAGGCCGCCAGCCACGCCGGGCGGGTGCTCTTCCTCCGGGACGGGCAGGTCTACCACCAGCTCTACCGGGGGACCCAGAGCGCCGAGGCCCAGTTCGCCAAGATCTCCGACACCCTGACGGTGCTGACGCAAGGCGGTGAGCCCCGTGCGTAAGTCCGGCTTCTTCCCCCGTCTGGCCCTGGTGAATCTGGCCAGAAACGGGCGGTTTTACGGCCCCTACCTCCTCTCCTGTGTGGTGACGGCGGCTATGTACTACATTTTGCTGTTTCTGGCCTATAACGAGGGGCTGGACGGTGTCCGGGGGGCCATGTACCTCAAGAGCTTCGCCGGGGTGGGCTGCTTCGTGGCGGCGGGGCTCTCGGCGGTGATTCTGCTCTACGCCAACAGCTTTGTCATGAAGCGCCGCCAGCGGGAGCTGGGGCTCTACAACATCTTAGGGCTGGAAAAGAGGCACATCGCCCGGATGTGCTTCTGGGAGACCCTGTTCTGCGCCGCCGTCACCCTGGCGGGGGGCCTTCTCCTGGGCATCCTGTTTTCCAAGGCGGTCATCCTGCTCCTTTTAAAGCTGGCCCGCGTCCCCGCCCAGTTCGGCATGGAAATTTCCACCCGGGGCATTTGGGAAACCGCGACGCTCTTCGGCGCGCTGTTCCTGTTCACCCTTGCGCGAAATCTTTGGAGCGTCAGCCGGGCCAAGCCGGTGGACCTGCTCCACAGCGCCTCCGCGGGGGAGCGGGAGCCGAAAACGAAATGGCTGCTGGTCATCCTGGGGGTGCTGACCCTGGGAGGCGGATACTTCATCGCCATCGCCACCCAGAACCCCATTGAGGCCATGCTGTTCTTTTTCGGGGCGGTGTTCCTGGTCATCATTGGCACGTACTGCCTGTTCACCGCCGGGTCCATCGCCATTTTAAAGCGCCTCCGGGCCAACCCGAAATTTTACTACCAGACCCGGCATTTTACCGCCGTCTCCGGCCTTCTCTACCGGATGAAGCAGAACGCCGTGGGCCTGGCCAGCATCTGCATCCTTTCCACCATGGTGCTGGTGACGGTCTCCACCACCATCGCCATGAACATCGGCCTGGAGAACTCCCTGAATGAGATGTACCCTTATGATATCGAGTTCCTCCAGGACCTGGAAAACCAGCCGGGGGACCCCATGGACCGCTTGCGGGAGGTGGAGGCTGCCGCCAACGCCTCCGGGGGCTTTACCGATTCCCGGTACTACACCCGCTATTGGGTCTACTGCGGCGTTCGGGGCAGCGAGATTTCCCTGAACCTGGATCAGAACTGCCTGCGGACGGAGGTGGAGGTGGTGACGGCGGAGGACTACAGCCGCCTCACCGGAAAGAACGTCATTCTGGCTCCGGACGAGGTGCTGGCCTGTTCGAAGGGCCCGGCGGATTTCCCGGCGGACTTCACCGTCTCCGCGAACTTTGGCGAGGCGGGCCTGTCCTTCCACGTCCGGGAGGAAATCACGGAGGTCATCCGCCACGCGACCAACACGCTGCTGGGCTCTGAGGAATCGTCGCTGTTCCTGGTGGTGGCGGACCGGGAGACGGCGGAGACGCTCATGGACCTGGATACCTCCCGCAGCGCCCGGCAGTTCCGAGTTCAGATGAATCTGGCGGGGGAGGATTATGAGGAAAAGCTGGCCCAGACGGAGCGGCTTGTGTTCGAGCTGAGCAAGCGGGACGGCGGCGTGAGCTTCACCAGCAAGCAGGACAATGCCCAGGAGTTCTACGCCATGTACGGCGGGTTCCTGTTCCTGGGGGTCTTCCTGGGGCTCCTCTTCCTGCTGGCTACCGTCCTTATCATCTACTATAAGCAGATCTCCGAGGGCTGCGAGGACCAGCGCCGCTTTTTAATCCTCCGCCAGGTGGGCATGAGCGAAAAGGAGATCAACGCCTCCATTCACGGCCAGATTCTGCTGGTGTTCTTTCTGCCCCTGGGGGCGGCGGCGCTCCATGTGTTCATGGCCTTTCCCATGCTCTCCAGAATGATGGAGCTGTTCAACCTCCACGACGGGAAGCTCTTCGTCCTCTGCACGGCGGGAACCCTGGCGGTGTTCTGCCTGATCTACGCCCTGGTCTTCGCCTGGACGGCCCGGGCCTACAGCCGCCTGGTGGGCGCAAACAGCTGAGCCCTCTCTTTTCAGACCCCGCCGGTCAGGATAAGCCCTCCGGCGGGGCCCGATTTTAATCTGTCGAAACCGTTAGATTTCAGAAAGACTCTGGACAGATTCTTTTGTTACAGTGCTTACAGACGTGGAGCCCGGGAAAAATAACGAAGAGTTACAAAATTGTACCTTTTTTGTAACGCCTCCCGCCGGTTTGTGGTGTATGCTTACGAACAAGACGCTTGGGCCCCTTCTAAAAAGTTTTTCGGGGAGGGGCTTGACAAGCTGTACTAACTGTATTATTATTGCTAATACGATAGTACAATGACACAGGAGGAAATATTTTTCAAAACCTTGAAGAATCCCGCCTGTGTATCCCGTAATATACTTGAGACATGAGAAGCGAGGTCTGACATGAAAATTCTGATTACATCCGACTGGTACCTTCCCGCGGTGAACGGCGTGGTCACCTCGGTGAAAAATCTCCGCCGTGAGCTGGAGGAACGGGGCCACGAGGTCCGGGTCCTGACCCTCTCGCAAAACCACCGCTCCTATGAGCGGGACGGCGTGACGTATCTCGGCTCCGTGGCGGCGGGGCTGATTTACCCCGGCGCCCGGCTGCGGACCGCTTTAGCGGGCAAGTGGGTCCGGGAAATCGTGGAGTGGGGCCCGGACGTGGTTCATTCCCAGTGCGAGTTTTCCACCTTTTTCCTGGCCCGGCGCATCGCCGAGGAGCTGGACATTCCCCTGGTCCACACCTATCACACGGTGTACGAGGACTACACCCACTACTTTTCCCCCAACGTCCGCTTTGGGAAGAAGGCCGCCGCCGTCTTCACCCGCTGGGCCGCCTCCCACACGGACTGCCTCATCGCCCCCACGGGGAAGGTGCGGCTGCTGCTTCAGGGCTATGGCGTGAAGAAGCCCATCTTCGTGGTGCCCTCCGGCATCGACCTGCGGCGCTTCCGGGATGAGCCGGACCCCATGCGGGGCGCGGTGCTCCGGGCCAGCCTGGACATTCCCCGGGAGCGGACCGTTCTGGTCTTTGTGGGGCGGCTTGCCGAGGAGAAGCGGGTGGATGAGCTTCTGCGCTTCCGGGCCAATATGGGCCCGGGGGGCGTGACCCTGCTTCTGGTTGGCGACGGGCCGGACCGCAAGCGCCTGGAGGGCGTGGCCCAGGGCCTGGGCCTGGCCGCCCCGGATGTGGTGTTTGCCGGGATGGTCCCGGCGGAGCAGGTGGCGGACTGGTATCAATTGGGGGACCTGTTCGTCAGCGCCTCCACCAGCGAGACTCAGGGCCTCACCTATACCGAGGCCCTGGCGGCGGGCGTGCCGGTGCTCTGCCGGGCGGACCCCTGCCTGCTGGGCGTGGTCCGGGACGGGGAGAACGGCTGGCAGTACCACGGCGAGGCGGAGTTCCGCCAGCGGCTGGAGGAGTTCCTGGCCCATCCCCAGCGGCGGGAGGCCCTGTGCCTGGCCGCCCGGGAGACGGGGGAGGAGTACTCCGCCCAGCGCTTCGCGGAGCGGGTAGAGTCCATTTACTTAGAGCAGATCGAGCGCGGCTCGTTACGGAGGATACCGGCATGAAACAGCAGAGCGTTCCCATTGAAAAGCGGGCCCTTCAGGCGGCGTCCCTCATCGGCTTCGCCATCTGCGTGGCGGTGGCGGTCTGGGGCTGGCGGACGGGGGTCTTGACCTCCCAGGAAAAGCTCCAGGAGCTTGTGGCGAAATGGGGCTTTGCCGGGGCGCTGCTGTTCACCGTCTTCCAGGCGGTACAGGTGGTGGTGCCTGTGCTGCCGGGGGGCCTGGGGTGCCTGGTGGGGGTGGTGCTCTTCGGGCCCATCTGGGGGTTTACCTACAACTACGTGGGCATCTGCATCGGCTCCCTCCTGGCCTTCGCCGTGGCGAAGAACTGCGGGCGGCCCCTGCTGTACCTGCTGTTCTCCGAGAAGACCATTGAAAAATACGACGCGTGGACCGAGAAGCGGGACCGCTTTGCCAAGCTCTTCTTCTGGTCCATCTTCCTGCCCATCGCCCCGGACGACTTCCTCTGCTACCTGGCGGGCACCACCACCATGACCTGGAAGCGGTACACCGCCATCATCCTCCTGGGGAAGCCCTTCAACATCGCCCTGTACAGCATGGGGCTGGTGGCCCTCTGGAAGGTTCTCTTTCCGGGATTTTAAAAAAGAATGTCGTCATAAAACGGCGGCTTTTGCGGAATAATCTTATAACCCTCAAAAAAGCGGACAACCCATCCGCTTGGATTTGTGCGCTCAAAATTGGAAATCCATCATCAAAAACAGGCGGGCCGCAGGCCGGAAAACTGCGGCGCACCAGCCGGCGGAAGTCCTGCGCCCCCAGAGGCGGACACAGGCCCAAACCACTGGGGCAAGGAGGCTGTATGCGTATCTACATTTACAGCGGCGGCGAGAAAATTGTCGGCCGCAGCGGCGTGGGACAGGCCATCCGCCACCAGCGGGAGTGCCTCCGGCGCTCCGGCGTGGCCACCACGGACCACTGGACCCGGGACGCCGCCGCCGTCCATGTGAACACCATCCTGCCGGATTCCGTGTTCGCCGCCCTGGGAGCAAAGCTCCGGGGCAAGAAGGTGGTCTGGTACGGCCATTCCACCATGGAGGATTTCCGCTCCTCCTTCAAGGGCTCCAACGCCCTGGCGCCCCTGTTCAAGCGGTGGATTACCTTTTGCTATGGCTTGGGGGACGTGGTGTTGACCCCCACGGAGTACTCCCGGCAGCTGCTGGAGAGCTACGGCCTGAAAAAGCCGGTGTACAGCATCTCCAACGGCGTGGACACGGAATTCTTCAAGCCGGACCCCGCCGCCCGGGCCGCTCTCCGGACCCGGTATGGCCTAAAGGCGGACGAGAAGGTGGTGGTCTCCGTGGGCCACACCATCGCCCGGAAGGGCCTTCCCGAATTCCTGGAGCTGTCCCGGCGGACGCCGGAGGCCAAATTCCTCTGGTTCGGCTGGACAAATCCCAAGCTGATTCCCCAGGAGATTGTCCGGGCCATGGAGAACGCCCCCGGCAACGTGATCTTCCCCGGCTTCGTGGGCCGGGAGGAGCTGCGGGAGGCCTACCAGGGGGCGGACGTGTTCGCCTTCCTCAGCCACGAGGAGACGGAGGGTATCGTGGTGCTGGAGGCTCTGGCCTGCGGCGTGCCCACGGTGCTGCGGGACATCCCGGTTTACGGTGGCTGGCTGAAAACGGGGGAAAATGTATACAAAGCGTCGAATGATGATGAATTTCAACGAATCGTATCCGGACTTCTGGACAAGAGCCTGCCGGACCTTACCGCCGCCGGGCGGGCTGTGGCGGAGTCCCGGAGCTTAGAGCGGGTGGGGAAGCGGTTGAGGGCCATCTATTTGGAGCAGCGGGTGCTGCCGCCCCTGCCCCAGGCGCTTCTCCAAAAGCATGTGCAGGCATAGGGCCGCCTGGGTTTGGTATCTGCGGAAAAATAAACTTCTCAAAATAGAAGAAAAGGCTTGCATTTTGAAAATGGGCGTGCTATACTGACAAATGCTGTTATAGCACACTTCGTTTTAGAAAGGGGTGAACAGAGCAATGAAGGAAGGAATCCATCCCAATTATCAGCAGACTACGATTACATGCGCCTGCGGTAATGTGATTGAGACAGGTTCTACCAAGAAGGATATCAAGGTGGAAGTCTGCTCTAAGTGTCACCCCTTCTTCACCGGCAAGCAGAAGCTGGTGGACACCGGCGGCCGGGTCGCGAAGTTCAACAAGAGGTTCGGCCTGGACAAGTGAGTCCGACACAATCACTGCTAAAAGAGCGCGCCGTAGTCCGGCGCGCTCTTTTTCGCGTTTTGCCCGGCAGAGCCCGGAGCGGCTGAGGAGGAAGCATGAAAGAACTGGACCCGAACCAAACCGGCCGGGCGGAGGCCTTCCAGCTTTGGATGCGGGCCCCCATGCCCATGGTGACGCTGGTGAAAACCCTGGACGTCACCCGTCCGGCGCGGCTGAGCCGCAGGGGGGATTTGAAATTCAACCTGCTCCTTTGCTGGTGCATTGGCAAAGCCGCCTCCCGGGTGGAGGAGTTTTACACCCTCCCGGTGGGAGAGAAGCTGATCCGCTATGAAAATCTGGCCGTCAACACCGTGGCGGCCCTCCGGGATGGGGGCATCGCCACCTGCGACGTCCCCTTTTCCGAAAGCCTGGATCAATTCCGCCGGGACTACCTGTCCCTCACCGCCCAGGTGCGGGAGACCGGCGCGCCCTATGATTTGAACGGCGATTACATGGTCATCGGGACCTCCGCCCTGCCCCAGACGGAGATTGACGGGGCGGTGAACATCTACGCCGGATGCTACAACAACCCCTTCCTGGTCTGGGGGAAATACCGGAAGAAGCCGTGGCGGGCGTCCCTGCCCATCTCCTTCCAGTTCCACCACACCCAGATGGACGGCGGCCACGCCGCCCGGTTTTTGGAGAACCTCCAGGAGGAAATCCGGGCCTTGAACCCGTGACAAATCCAAATTTCCCGTTGCGTTTTTTGGAGAAACGCATATACTGGAAGCAGGCAGACAGGCCGCCCCGGCGGCCCGGCCCCCGCGATTTTGAAGCGATAGAAAGGAGTCCTCCGCCATGCGCTTACATCTCACCGATTCCCAAGCCGCCGTCCGGGAGCTTCTCCCGGCCCTGGGGGCGGAAAACGCCCTGCTCACCGCCGGAACGGCGGACCGCTGCAACACCATGACCATCGGCTGGTGCCAGGCGGGACGGCTGTGGGGTCTGCAAACCTGTGCGGTCTACGTGCGGCCGGAGCGGTACACCTATCAGTTTATGGAGGATCAGGCGTATTTCACCGTCTCCGTCCTCCCCAAGGACATGAAAAACGCCATGGCCCTCTGCGGCACGAAGAGCGGCCGGGACATGGACAAAATCAAGGAGTGCGGCCTGACGGTCCGCGCCGGCGCGGGCGGCGCCCCTTTCTTTGAGGAGGCGGAGCTGGTGCTGGTGTGCCGGACCCTCTACGCCCAGGACCTGGAGCCCGCCTGTGTGCTCCCCGCCGGAGAAGAAAAAATCCTGCCCAGCTACGGGGCCAAGGGCGGCTGGCACCGGGTCTACACCGGCGAGATTGTGGAGGCCTACTCCGTCAAATAACAAGTAAGGAAGTACTATGCAAGAGACAGACAAGATTCGAGACAAGGTGGTCCTGGTGGGCCTGAATTCCCCCGTGCTCAAGCGGGACCAGAACGCCGGCGAGGACACGCTGGAGGAGCTCTCCGCCCTGGTGGAGACCGCCGGGGCGGAGACCGTGGGCATGGTCCTCCAGAACCGGAGCTCCCCGGACCCCCGGACCTTCATCGGCGAGGGCAAGTGCGCCGAGGTGAAGCTCTACTGCGAAAATACCGAGGCCACCATGGTCATCTTCGACAACGACCTCTCCCCCTCCCAGCTCCGGGTTTTGACGGAGCTGCTGGGGGTCCAGGTGCTGGACCGCTGCGGGCTGATTCTGGACATCTTCGCCCAGCGGGCCCGGACCCGGGAGGGGCGGCTCCAGGTGGAGCTGGCCCAGTACCAGTATCTGCTGCCCCGCCTCACGGGCATGTGGACCCACCTGGAGCGCCAGGCGGGCACCAGCGGCAGCGGGCCCATCGGCTCCAAGGGACCCGGCGAGACCCAGCTGGAAACCGACCGGCGGCACATCCACCGGAAGATCGACAAGCTCCGGGAGGACCTGGAGGACGTGCGCCGGGTGCGGAACACCCAGCGCCGCCAGCGGCGGAAAAACGAAATCCCGGTGGTGGCCCTGGTGGGCTATACCAACGCCGGGAAATCCACGCTGCTCAACCAGCTCACCGGGGCGGGCATCCCCGCCAACAACCGGCTCTTCGACACCCTGGACACCACCAGCCGCCTCCTCCACGTCAGCGACACCACCGACGTGGTGCTCAGCGACACCGTGGGCTTTATCCGCAAGCTCCCCCACCAGCTGGTGGAGGCCTTCAAGGCCACTTTGGAGGAGCTGGAGTACGCGGATTTGCTGCTCCACGTCATCGACGTGTCAAGCCCGGACTGGCAGGGCCAGGCCCGGGTGGTGGAGGACCTGATTTTGGAGCTGGGGGCGGGAGAGCTGCCCCGCGTCGACGTGTTCAACAAAGCGGACCTGCTGCCCCCGGGGGAGATTATGCCCCACGGGGAGGACATCTGCGCCATCTCCGCCAAGAGCGGCGCGGGGGTGGACAAGCTGCTGGAGATGATTGCCCGGCGGCTGGACAAGGGGTCCCGGCGGGTTACCATTCACCTTCCCTATGAGCAGGGAGGGCTTTTGGACCTCCTCTATAAGGAGGCCAAGGTGGAAAAGGTGGAGTATGGGACGACCATCGACGTGACGGCGGTGTGCACGCCCCGGACCCTGGGACGGGTGGAGGCATTCACGGACGGCTAAGGGCCAGGCCCTCCCCGGTGCGCAGGCCCAGGAGGAAGGCTTGGATGGCCGTGAATTCCAGGGCTTTGTCCAGGTCCTCCATTCCGCCCTTGTCCAGCTGGCCTTGCAGGAGCTCTATGCGAAGGGCGTAGTCGCTTTCTTTCGTAAGGGTTCCCAGCTGGGGCTTGATGTAGTTGGCGTGGAGCCAGAGCAGAAAATCGGACATGTGAACCACCTTTCAAAAACATCAAATTTAGCGTGTTATAGATAGTATAACACAACGATTATAGCGTGTCAAGAGGGGGAGCCATGATATTTCAAGAAAGACTTCGGGCTTTGCGGAAAGAGCGGAAAGAGACACAGGTGCAGACGGCGGCGGCTCTTGGATTGGTAGACCGCCATTATCAGCGGTTTGAAGCGGGTACAAACCTGCCCAGCTTCCAGAACATCGTCGCCCTGGCGGACCATTTCCAGGTCAACGCCGATTATCTGCTGGGCCGGACCGATGTCCGGGAGATGTTGCCGCCCTCTGGGGAGTCTTGAGGAAATTGGGAAGGTATTCTACCGATAGAAGGGCAAAAAAACAGGCCCGAAGGGCCAATACTTCTTTTTCTCTTTTGGACCGTGCACGGCCCGTTTTCTCGTTTTCTTCTGGAAGAAAACGAGAAAATGGGGGGTGCAATGCACCAGCCATCATCATGGCTGAAATCCCCCCCCCGCCCGCAAGGGCGAGCAAAAACCCTCCCCTGACGGGGAGAAAAGAGGTGCTGCCCATGTCCGGCTACCGGGTTCCCTTCGCGGACGCAGAGACAGAATTCACCGAAAAACGCTCCCGCTTCATCACAAACCTCTGGCGGGTGGAGACCGAGGCGGAGGCCCGGGCAAAAATTGAGGAAATCCGCAAGCGGCACTACGACGCCCGGCACCACTGCTGGTGCTACCTCCTCCGGGAGGGCGGCGCGGTCCGTTACTCCGACGACGGCGAGCCCCAGGGTACCGCGGGCCAGCCCATGCTGAACGTCTTTCAGCGCCAGGAGGTCACCAACGTCTGCTGTGTGGTCACCCGGTACTTCGGCGGCGTGCTGCTGGGGGCCGGGGGCCTGACCCGGGCCTATGGCCGGGGGGCCAGGGACGGCCTGGAGGCGGCGGGCACCGCCTGGGTCAGCCTCTGGACCCTCTGGGACGTGCCCTGCCCCTACCCGCTTTTGGAGCGGCTGAAGCTGGAAATCGCCGCCCAGGAGGGCGTCCTCCGGGATGCGGACTACGGGGCGGAGGTGACCCTCCACGCCGCCTTTTCCCAGGAGGGGGCGGCGGCCTTCGCCCAGCGGCTGACGGAGCTGTCGGCGGGGAAGCTGGAAATGATCCCGGCGGGAGAGGAGTACTTACCGGGGCCCCGGGAGGGATAAAACCCCGGAGGCTTTGAGAGAAGGGCGGACCCATGGGTCCGCCCCGTTTCCGTTTACAGCCGCTCCGCCTTCTCCCCGGCGTACCACATATTATAGGTCTGCCGGTAAATCTCCGCCGCCGCCTCCGTATGGCACACCATGCGCACCCGGCGGGGGAGCTCATGCTCCCGGAGGAAGTCCATGATGGCTTTCAGGGCCACGCCGGCGGCCTGGGCCATGGGGTAGCCGTAGACCCCGGTGGAGATGGAGGGGAAATCCACGGTTTCAATGCCCTGCTCCTCCGCCAGCTCCAAACAGGAGCGGTAACAGGAGGCCAGCAGCGCCGCCTCCCCGTAAGTCCCGCCCCGCCAGATGGGGCCGGGGGTGTGGAGCACGTATTTCGCGGGGAGGTTATAGCCCCTGGTCAGCTTGGCCTGCCCGGTTTCGCAGCCCCCCAGGGTCCGGCACTCCGCCAGAAGCGACCGCCCGGCGCAGCGGTGAATGGCCCCGTCCACGCCGCTGCCTCCCAGCAGGGTGGTGTTGGCGGCGTTGACAATGGCCTGGGCGTCGGATGCTGTGATATCGCCCACAAGGATGGAAAAACGGTCCATGGCAGGGTCCTCCTTGGTTGATGAAGTGGTTATCTTCTATAGTATCGGACCTTCGCCGGGAAGGCAACAAAAATTTTTTCGGGAAATTTTCAGATTCCCCTTGACCTTGCCGTAACGTCAGCCCTTATACTGCGGTTTGTCAGGAGGGATACCGCTATGGAATACACCGTAAAAGCCCTGGCGGAGCTGGCCGGGGTGACGCCCCGGACCCTGCGCTGGTACGACCAAAAGGGCTTGCTCAAGCCCCGGCGGACCACGGAAGCGGGCTACCGCCTCTATGGCCCCGAGGAGGTGAACCGGCTCCAGGCCATTCTCTTTTACAAGGAGCTGGGGCTGGAGCTGGAGGCCGTCCGGGAAATCCTGGACGCGCCGGGCTTTGACCGTCTGGCGGCGCTGCGGAGCCACCTGGCGGAGCTGGAGGCCCGGCGGCGGAGGCTGGACGCCCTGATCCTGACGGTAGAGAAAACCATCGACGAGGCAAAAGGAGGAGCCCAAATGTCCGACAAGGAAAAATTCGAGGCGTTCAAGCGCCGGGCCGTGGAGGCCAACGAGGAGCAATACGGAAAGGAAATCCGGGAACAGTACGGCCCGGAGGCCGTGGAGGAGTCCAACGCCAGGCTCCTTTCCATGACGGAGGAGGAGCACGGCCGGTGGAAGGCCCTGGAGGCGGAAATTCTCTCCGCCCTGGCCGCCGCCGTCCGGGCGGGGGAGGCCCCGGCGGGCCCGGAGGGGCGGCGCGTCGCGCAGCTCCACCGCCGCTGGCTGTGCTGCGCCTGGGCCAAGTACACCCCCCAGGCCCACCGGGGTGTGGCGGAGCTGTATACGGCGGACGAACGCTTCGCCGCCTATTATGACAAGGAGGTCCCCGGCTGCGCCGCATTCCTGCGGGACGCGGTCCGGGCCTATACGGAGTGAGCGTAGGGCCCGCCGGAAAGGCGGGCCCTTCCGCGTTTTCCGCTGACGGCAAAATAATTTCGTCCCCCTCAAACTTTCCACCCACCTTTTCCGTCTATACTACAGACGCCGCCAAAGCTCAGGCGCCGGACAGGGCGGCGGGAACCCTTTCAGAAAGGAGCGTCGATGTGACGAAGGAAGAAACCTTAACCTCGTTCCTCATCGAGACCCAGGCCCGGTCCTACCGGCTGGCGTACAGCGTCCTCCACAACCGGGAGGAGGCCCTGGACGCGGTGCAGACCGCCGTCTGCCGGGCTTTGGAGCATCAGAACAGCCTCCGGGACCCCGGGGCCGTCAAAACCTGGTTCACCCGGATCTTGATGAACACATGCAACGATACCCTCCGCCAGCGGGGGCGTGTGGTCCCCTTCCCGGAGGAGGGACCGGAGCTGGGCCAGGAGGACCCGGAGCCCGCCGACGATACGCTGGCCCGGCGGGTGAACGCCCTGCCGGCGGAGGTGGGGACCGTCATCAAGCTGCGGTTTTATGAGGAGCTGACCCTGAAGGAAATCGGCGAGGTCACCGGGCAGAACATCAGCACGGTGAAAAGCCGCCTGTACGCGGGGCTGAGGAAGCTGCGCGTCGCCATGGAAGGAGTGGAGATTTGATGAACGAATTCAAAAACGCCAAAGAGGCTTACGACAACACCCCCATTCCCGCCGAGCTGTCGGAGCGGGTCCGGGCGGGCGTCCGGGAGGGGAAGGCCCGGTACCGGGCACGCCGGGGCCGGACGCTCCGCCGCTGGGGGGCCACCGCCGCCTGCTTTGCCGTACTGCTGGCGGGGCTGAACCTGTCCCCCACCATCGCCAAGGCGGCGGCGGAGGTGCCTGTCCTTGGCGGGCTGTTCCAGGTGCTGACCTTTGTGGATTACGACAAGACGGAGGACGGCATCCACTACGACGTGACCGTTCCCCAGCTGGAGGCGGAAGGGGACCTGGCCGGGACGGTCAACGCCGTCATCCAGGAGAAGGTGGACGCACACCTGGCCAAGGCCCAGCAGGACTGGGACGACTACCGGGAGGCCTTCTTCGCCACCGGCGGCACCGAGGAGGAGTGGGCGGACCGGGAGATGGACGTCATCGTGAACTATGAGATCAAGAGCCAGTCGGAGTCCCGGGTTTCCTTTGTGGTGACCTTCGCCGAGGGCTGGGTGTCCTCCATGGAGGAGCGGTACTACTACAACCTGGACCTCAGCGAGGAGCGGGATCTGACCCTCCGGGACTACCTGGGGGATGCTTGGGTGGAAACCTGCAACGCCTCCATCCAAAAGCAGATTGACGCGAGTGTGGACGAGGAGGGCTTCACCTTCTTCTTTGCCCCGGAGGAAGGCGGCTTTACCACCGTGGACGAGACCACCGGCTTCTATGTCCGGGAGGACGGCACGGTCGTGGTGTGCTTCCCCGAGTACAGCATCGCCGCCGGCGCGGCGGGCATCCCGGAGTTCCCCATCAACTGAGCACTCGATAGAAGCAGAGGCCGCCCCGTTCGGGCGGCCTCCTTGCTGTTGGGGATCAATCCAGTCCGGGGACCTGGGGCAGCTTGTCAAAGCTGGCTTGGAGCTCTTCATCTGTGGGGATATAGTCCGACATCTCCCCGTTGTGGAATTTCTCATAGGCCGTCATGTCGAAATACCCGGTGCCGGTGAGGCCGAAGACGATGGTCTTTTTCTCCCCGGTCTCCTTGCATTTCAGGGCCTCGTCCATCGCCGCCCGGATGGCGTGGCTGGACTCCGGGGCGGGGAGGATGCCCTCCACCCGGGCGAAGAGCTCCGCCGCCTCAAAGACCTTCGTCTGCTCCACGGCCACGGCCTCTATCAGCCCGTCGTGGTACAGCTGGCTCAGGACGGGGCTCATGCCGTGGTACCGCAGGCCCCCGGCGTGGTTGGCGGAGGGGATGAAGCCGCTGCCCAGGGTGTACATCTTCGCCAGGGGGCAGACCATGCCGGTGTCGCAGAAGTCGTAGGCGAATTTTCCCCGGGTGAGGCTGGGGCAGGAGGCGGGCTCCACGGCAAGGATGCGGTAGTCCCGCTCGCCCCGGAGCTTTTCCCCCATGAAGGGGGAGATCAGCCCGCCCAGGTTGCTGCCGCCCCCGGCGCAGCCGATGATGATGTCGGGAACCACGCCGTACTTGTCCAGGGCCGCCTTGGTCTCCAGGCCGATGACGGACTGGTGGAGCAGCACCTGGTTCAAAACGCTCCCCAGCACGTAGCGGTAGCCGGGTTTTTTCGCCGCCGCCTCCACCGCCTCGGAAATGGCGCAGCCCAGGGAGCCGGTGGTGCCGGGGTGCTCCTGGAGAATCTTCCGGCCGATTTCCGTCTCCATGGAGGGCGACGGGGTGACGGAGGCGCCGTAGGTCCGCATGACCTCCCGGCGGAAGGGCTTTTGCTCGTAGCTGACCTTCACCATATAGACCTTGCAGTCCAGGCCCAGATAGGCGCAGGCCATGGAGAGGGCGGTGCCCCACTGGCCCGCTCCGGTCTCGGTGGTGACGCCCAGGAGGCCCTGCCGCTTGGCGTAGTAGGCCTGGGCGATGGCGGAATTCAGCTTGTGGGAGCCGGAGGTGTTGTTGCCCTCGAACTTGTAGTAGATGTTCGCCGGGGTCTGGAGCTTTTCCTCCAGGCAGTAGGCCCGGACCAGAGGAGAGGGACGGTACATCTTGTAAAAGTCCCGAATCTCCCGGGGGATGGGGATTTCCGACGTGTTGTTGTCCAGCTCCTGGCGGATGAGCTCGTCGCAGAAGACGCCCCGCAGGTCCTCGAAGCCCATGGGGGCCCCGGTGCCGGGATTCAACAGGGGGGCGGGCTTGTGCTTCATGTCGGCCCGGACGTTGTACCAGGCGGCCGGCAGCTCCTGCTCGGAGAGATAGATCTTGTAGGGAATTTTTTCAAAGGTCATGACGCTTGCTCCTTTCCGACATATGGTCTCTCCCGGAGGCGGAGCGTCAAAAAAAGACCTCCGTCCACGAAAGGACCCGTTACAGGTACCTTTGGGACAAAAGTCTTGAAACTTCTGCGGTGCCACCCAAATTGGCGGTATAAGAAAACCGCCCGCTCGGCGGCGCGCCAACACGCGCCTTTCCTTGGTAACGGGGGAAAAGCCCGTCGAGGCATACTTGGGAAACATCCCGTTCGGCCCGCCCTCAGCGGTCCATTCAACAGGCTTGCTTCTGCCGCCATCTCACCACCGGCGGCTCTCTTTGAGAACCAAGGCCCTGCCTACTCGTCCGCATCATCGGTTTGCGCTTTTGAACTTGGCCACAGAATACGCCTTACGGGGCGGGTTTGTCAAGCCCTAAAATTTATTTCGACAAATTTGACAATTTAAATGGGCGAAGCGGACCAAAATTTCGTAAAAGCCGACTGAGAAACCGGCGGGAGGTATGATTTCCGCCCTCCCGGTCATGCTAACGCCGAGGTGATTCCATGGATTCCATTTGGAAGCGGACGGCGGAAACGCCCCGGTTTGACCCCCTGGACGGGGACTTGAAAACGGACGTGCTGATCGTAGGCGGCGGTCTGGCGGGGCTGCTGTGCGCCTATTGGCTGAACCGGGCGGGGGTGGACTGCGCCCTGGTGGAGGCGGACCGGCTCTGCGGCGGCGTGACGGGGAACACCACCGCCAAGCTCACGATCCAGCACGGCTTGATCTATGACAAGCTCCTGCGGGAGTTCGGGCTGGAAAAGGCCCGGCTGTACCTGGAGGCCAACCGGGAGGCCCTGGGGCGGTACCGGGAGCTCTGCCGGGACGGCGGCTGCGATTTTGAGGAGCGGGACAGCTATGTCTACGCCCTGTCGGACCGGCGGAAGCTGGAGCGGGAGCTGGAGGCCCTGGAGCGCCTGGGCTTTCCGGCGGAGCTTGTGGAAAGCCCGGCCCTGCCCATGCCCGCGGCGGGGGCGGTGAGATTCCCCAAACAGGCCCAGTTCCACCCCCTGAAATTTGCCGCCGCCATCGCCAAGGGGCTTCGGATTTACGAGCATACCAAGGTCCTGGAGCTGGGCCCCGGCACGGCGGCGACGAATCATGGGACGGTGACGGCGGAGAAGATCGTCATTGCCACCCACTTTCCCCTGCTGAACAAGCACGGAGGCTATTTTCTCAAGCTCTATCAGAGCCGTTCCTATGTCCTGGCCCTGGAGAACGCCCGGGAGGCAGGGGGCATGTATGTGGACGAGGGGGAGAAGGGGCTGTCCTTCCGGGATTACAAGGGCTTCCTCCTCCTGGGCGGCGGCGGGCACCGGACGGGGAAGAAGGGCGGCGGCTGGCGGGAGCTGGAGGATTTCGCGAAACGGCACTATCCCCAGGCGAAAATCGCCGCCCGCTGGGCTGCCCAGGACTGCATGACCCTGGACGGCGTGCCCTATGCGGGGCGGTACGCCAAGGGGACGGAAGGGCTGTATGTGGCGGCGGGCTTCAACAAGTGGGGGATGACCTCCTCCATGGCGGCGGCGGGGGTGCTGGCGGATTTGGTTCAGGGGAAGGAGAATCCCTATGCGGAGCTGTTCAGCCCCTCCCGGAGCTTGCTGCGGCCCCAGCTGGCGGCCAACGCCTGGGAGTCCGCCCTGGGGCTGCTGACCCCCACGGCCCCCCGGTGCCCCCATATGGGCTGCGCGCTGAAATACAATCCCCAGGAGCACAGCTGGGACTGCCCGTGTCATGGGTCCCGGTTTGGCGAGGACGGGCGGCTCATTGACAATCCGGCGACAGATGATAAAAAGAATTTGAAAGTAAACAGGGAGGATGTTTCATGAAAATCGACCACAGAAAAGCGGCGGTCATCGGCTGCGGCAACGTGGGGGCGTCCATCGCCTTCCGCTTTTTGCAGCAGGGCCTGTTTACCCGCCTGGTGCTGCTGGACGCCAACCGGGACAAGGCGGAGGGGGAGGCCATGGACCTTCGGGACGGCCTGCCCTACGGCGCGGCCATGGAGATTTCCGCCGGGGACTACGACGATCTGACGGACTGCGCCCTGGCGGTTATCACCGCCGGGGCGAACCAGAAGCCGGGGGAGACCCGGCTGGATCTCATCGGGAAGAACACGGAAATTCTCCGGTCCGTGCTGAAGGAGGTCACCGCCCGGAACTTCGGCGGGATTCTGCTGGTGGTGTCCAACCCGGTGGACGTGCTGACCTACGCGGCCTGGCGGCTTTCGGGCTATCCCCGGGAGCGGGTGATGGGCTCCGGGACGGTGCTGGACACGGGGCGCTTAAAGCAGCTGCTGGGGGCGGAGCTGGAGGTGGACAGCCGGAACATCCACGCCTTCATCATCGGGGAGCACGGGGACAGCGAGCTGGCGGTGTGGAGCGAGGCCAACGTTTCCGGGCTGGACCTGGAGGACTTCTGCCGGGTCCGGGGGCAGACCCTGGGGGCGGAGAACCGGGAGCGGCTGTACCGGGAGGTCCGGGACAGCGCCTACCAGATTATTGAGCGGAAGGGGGCCACGTACTATGGCATCGCCATGGCGGTGGGCCGCATCGCGGAGGCCATCGTGAAGGACGAGCGGGCGGTGCTGCCGGTGTCGGCGGTGCTAGACGGGCAGTATGGGATGAATGGGCTGGCATTGAGCCTTCCGTCCATCGTGGGCCGGAAGGGCTTGCGGGAAATTCTGGAGATGCCGCTGAGCGGCGAGGAGCGGGCGGCGCTGGCGGCCTCGGCGGAGCAGATGCGGGAGGCCATTGGTACGCTGAGGCTGTAATCGGAGAGGCACGCCGGCCGGAGAAGGCCGGCGTGCCGTCGGGGCTATTTGGCGGAGACTTTGGGGGCCGGGTTTTCCTGGAGGGCTTCCCGAAGCTTTTCCAGCGCCCGCTTTTCGATGCGGGATACATAGCTCCGGGAGATGCCGAAGGAGGAGGCAATCTCCCGCTGGGTCAGAGGTACGGTGCCTCCCAGGCCGTAGCGGAGTCGGACAATTTCCGCCTCCCGGGTGGTAAGGCGCTCCCGAACCAGCTTGTGTAGCCGCAGGGCGTTGTCCCGGTCGTGGAGGTCCTCCAGCATGGTGTCGTCCACGCCCACAACGTCCATGAGCTGGAGGGCGTTTCCGTCCTTGTCGGTGTCGATGGAGTCGGAGAGGGAGACCTCCCCCTGGAGCTTCTTCTGGCCCCGGAAGTACATGAGGATTTCGTTTTCGATGCACCGGGCGGCGTAGGTGGCAAGACGGGCCCCCTTGGACGGGTCAAAGCTGGAAATGCCCTTGATGAGGCCGATGGTGCCGATGGAAATCAGGTCCTCCTGGTCGGCGCTTTGGGTGTAGTACTTTTTGGACGGGTGAAGCAAAGGGAGGGATTAGTCCGGTTCAAAGCGGCCTCCCACGGGCCGCCGAATTTCAGGTAGATGTCCAGTTGGATTTTCTCTTTTGTGCTGTTCCTTTTGACCACGATTTTGTCCAGGATCGTGGTCACCAGGGCGGAGCGGATGCCGTTTTGGAAGGTCAGCTCCCGCTCCAGGGCGGCGCGAATTTCCTCCAGGTGTACCGATGTCCGCTGCCCCTTTTCCGCCTCCGCCCGAAGGACTGCCAACCGTTCTTCCAGCGCTTGGGCCTGCTGATTGAAGCCGTCGTTGCGCTGTTTAAATTCCGCCATGGTGATGATACCCTCGATGCTCATCTCCAGCAGGCGGTCTTTTTTTGTCTGGAGGGAGGACAGGTCCTCCTTCATGCGCCGGATGTCCTGGGTGTAGTCGTGCTCGTCGGGGACGGCCTGGAGCACCGCCACCACCGCGTCAATGATGGACTGTTTGTTCTGCGCCAGTTGGTTGAAGATGCCGGCCATGATTTGGTCCAACTCCGCCGTCCTAAGCTGGGGCGCGGAACAGGCCGCGCGGCCCTTGTCCCGGTAGACCCGGCATTGCCAGACTTCTTTGCTCCCCTGGGCGCTTTTCAGCACCTGCCGGTGAAAGCTGGTCCCGTGCTCCTCGCAGATGATCTTGCCGCTGTAGGGGTAGCGGTTGTGAAACGCTGCCCCGCTCTGATGCTGTTTCATCTGCTCACTCCGCCGCTTGTACAGGGTGTTGGCCCGGTCCCATAGCTCCTCTGATACAATAGCCGGAATGGATGGGTCCGGGTATAGGACCCATTCGTCCTCGTCCAGGAAGATTTTCCGCTTGCTGCGGTAGTCCACGGTTTGGGACTTGCCCGCGCAGTACCAGCCCTTGTACTTGGGGTTACACAAAATATGCCGGATGGTCAGGACGTTGAAGGGCCCGCCCTTGCGGCTGGTGAAGCCCTCGTCGTACAGCGTTTGAGAGATGCGGCGGATGCCTATTTGCTGATTGGCATAGAGCTCAAAAATTTTTCGCACCACCTGAGCCTCCGCCTCGTTGATGGTCAGCACGCAGTCCTTTTTGTCGTAGCCCCACAGCTTGTCGTTGCCCAGCACATGCCCATTTTTGATGGCCTGCCGGAAGCCGAATTTCAGCCGTTCTGAGAGCTTCCGCACCTCGTCCTGGGCCACCCCGGCCATAACCACCAGGCGGAACTCGCTGTCGGAGTCCAGGGTGTTGATGTTGTCGTTTTGGAACAGCACCCCCACATCGTGCTCCAGCAGCTCCTGGGTGTATTGAATGCTGTCCAGGGTGGAACGGGAAAAGCGGGAGATCTCCTTCGTGATGATGAAGTCGAAGCGCCCGGCCTTGGCGTCCGCTATCATCCGTAGGAAGCTGTCCCGCTTTTTGGTGCTGGTGCCGGAAATACCCTCGTCCACATAGCCGGGGACGTAGGTCCAGTTCCGTTTTTCCTGAATGAACTGAGTGTAATACTGCACCTGGTTTTCCAGGCTGCCCCGCTGTTCGTCCTTGTCGGTGGAGACCCTGGCGTAGAAGGTCACCCGCAACGGCAGGTCGAAGATGGTTTTCCCGCTGCGCATCTCATTGCGTATCCTGAGTACATTCACATTGAGTCACCTCCTTTGTCAAGCACACAGGATACTGGAACAGCTCCGGGAAGTCTATCATAGAGTGTACCAAATCCACGGCTTTGGAATAGGTGAAATCGGATATGAGGCCAAGAGAGTGAATGTGGTCCAGCAGAACGCCGGCCAGTTCTCGCTGCGCGCTTTCCAAATTGCATCACCTCGGTTCATAGATATGTTTGGAGAATAAAAAAATACCGGACGGGCATGGTCCGTCCGGCATTGGTGGAATCTTACAAATTGGGCAGTTCGTTCGCCGGAGGCTGGCAGCTGTGCCCCTGGCAGACATAGAAAGTCGTCTTTCCATTTTTCAGCGGGTAATCTCCGTCCGGTTCCCGCAAAACCACAGCCGCCTCCGCCGAAAGCTCCAGAGGCAGACAGGCCGCCTTGGTCTTATCCGAACCAACCACCGTCACCTTGGGCGACGGGTCCCGGTAATCCAAAAGCGCCAGCAGAAACATGGCGTGCCCGGTGGGATACTGCTTCGCGTCTGCCGCCAGAAAATCCAGCTGCTGTTCCGCCAGGAGACCATAATGCTCCTCCGAAATCAGCTGACCCAACCGCACCAGATTCCAGGCCATCAGGGAATTCCCACTGGGCAGTGCCCCGTCATAGGTCTCTTTGGGACGGAGAATCAGAGCCTCGTGTTCTTCTCCGTAGAGATAAAAGCCGCCCGTTTCCTGGTCCTGAAATTGTTCGCGAGTCTCCCGGCAGAGCTGTTCCGCCCGCTCCAGATAGGCCCGCTCCAGCGTGGCCCCATACAGCGCCAGCTGAGCGAAAACGCAAGCGGCGTAGTCGTCCAGGAAGCCTTTTTCTCCCCGCCGTCCGGCCCGGAAGCTAACATGGAGCGTCTTGCCGTCCCAGAGGGTTTCCCAGAGAAAGCGGTCGGCCCGTTTCGCGGCGTCCAGGTATTTTTGCTTTCCCTCGACCTGGTACAGCCGGCAAAGCGCCGCGATTACAAGAGCGTTCCAGGCGGTTAAAATCTTGTCGTCCAGGCTGAGGGAACAGCGGCTTTTGCGGTATTGATAAATCGTTTCCAACAGGCTGTCAAAGCTCCGGTCCTCCGGGTTGCTGTGGAGCAGATTGGGGATGCTTTTTCCCTCGAAGTTCCCGGCTTTCGTGACGTCGAAGTGCTGATTGAAGGACTCTCCCCGCTCTGGCCCCAAGAGGCGGATGATCTCCTTTGGTTTGAAGAGATAGTATTTTCCTTCCTCGCCGCCGCTGTCGGCGTCCAAGGCGCTGTAGAAACCGCCCTCCGGGGCGGTCATCTCCCGGAGAATAAAGTCTGCCGCCCTTTCCGCCGCCAGTAGGTACAGTCTCTTCCGGGTGACGCTGTATACCTCACAGTAAGCCAAAATCAGCAGGGCGTTGTCGTACAGCATTTTCTCAAAGTGGGGGACCAAAAACCGCTCGTCGGTAGAGTACCGGCAAAAGCCGCCGCCGACGTGGTCGAACAGCCCGCCCCGGTACATCTGCGTCAGCGTCCGCTCCGCCATCTCCAGGCAGTCCCGATCTCCCCGTCTCCGGTAATACGCCAGGAGGAATAGGAGGTTGTGGGGCGAAGGAAATTTCGGCGCATCGCCAAAACCGCCGTTTTTCCGGTCGAACAGCCGCTTATAAAGCCCGACGGCCTCCTCCAGCATCCCCGGCTCCGCTTTGTCCTCCGCTGTCTTCGTCTGATTCAGCAGGGCAATGATTTCCTCCGCCGGACCCAGCAGAGAGGAGCGGTCCCGCTCCCATCTCTCGTGAATTATCGTCAGCAGTTCCCCAAAGCTCACCATGCCGCCCCGCCGCTTCTTGGGGAAATAGGTCCCGGCAAAAAACGGCCTCTTTTCCGGCGTCAGAAACAAGCTGGCGGGCCAGCCTCCGCCGCCTGTGAATACCTGGCAGACGGCCATATAGACGCTGTCCACGTCCGGCCGCTCCTCCCGGTCCACCTTGACGGAGATAAACCAACGGTTCAGCAGTTCCGCCGTCTCGGGGTCCTCGAAGCTCTCATGGGCCATAACGTGGCACCAGTGGCAGGCGCTGTAGCCGATGCTGAGGAAGACGGGCTTGTCCTCCTCGCGGGCATGGCGGAAAGCCTCATTACCCCAGGGATACCAGTCCACGGGGTTCTCCGCGTGCTGGAGAAGGTAGGGACTTATCTCGTTTTTCAAATGGTTAGGCATCCTATCACATCCTTGTTTGCTTAGGATGGCTGAAATCTGACGAAATGATACCCAATCTGATGGGAGGGGAATCATCCTATAGCAATCCAATAAAATAACAGTGCATTGACTTGAGGTGTAGAATGTTATCA
>CAQXTN010000005.1:0-63905 GCA_948916585.1 uncultured Oscillibacter sp.
ACGCAGGGCATTCCCCGCTCCTCCGCCTGATCCAGCAGGAATTTGACGGCCCGCATAATGTCCGTGGTCCGGGCGCTGGCCAGCTTCACCGCGGCGATGGAGGCCCCCGGGGCCGCCCCGCTCCGCCCGGCGGCGATGGCGGCTACGGCGGTGCCGTGACCGTTTTCGTCCGGGGCTTCCACCAGCCCGGTGGCAATTTCCGCCTTGGTGTAAAGGGCTCCGTGGAGAAAGCCCCGGGGAGGCGTGCCCTGGGCTGTCATGTCCCAGAGGGCCACGATGCGGCTGGTCCCGTCCTCCCCCAGAAACTCCGGGTGCCGCAGGTCCAGCCCCGAGTCCACAAAGCCGATCAGCACCCCCTGGCCTGTCAGGCCCAGGCCGGTCTCCCGCTGAACCGGGGGGATGCAGGACGCCTCCAGGCTCCGGTCCGCCAGACTGCTGAGCCGCCGGGCGGGCTCGAAGCTGCTGACCTGCCAGTGGCTCAGAAGCCGCTCTGGAGACTCCTCCTCCAGCTCCATGATGGCAAACTGGGCGTCCAGAAGCTCCGTGGGATAGCCCAGGGAGAGGATATCTCCCACGTATTTGATAATGTATTCCATAAGCCCTCCTGTCCCGATGGTCCGGACGGTAGCCGGAAGGCCCCGCCCGCATAGGATAGTATACGGAAAGGAGGAGCAGCCTTATGAATCCAACTTATACGGACAAAGGCAGTTTGCAGATTTTTGTAACGGCGGGGGAGACCCCGGACCCCATCCCGGAGGCCCGGGTCCGCGTCACGGATCCCACGGACGGGAAGGTGCTGGAGGAGGTGACCACCGATTCCTCGGGACAGACGCCCTTTATCGAGCTGCCCACGCCCCCCATGGAGTGGTCCGTGGAGGAGGGGGCGGCGGAGCGGCGGCCCTATGCCGTCTACAACGTCACCGTGTTTGCCTCGGAGCGGGAGACCCTTCACCTGGGCGGAGTGGAGCTGCTGCCCGCCGGGCGGGCCATCCAGCGGGCCCCCCTGGCCCCGGCCCGGTCCGGGGGCTTCAATGTACACAACGTTCTCCTGGCTCCCCACGCCCTCTGGGGAGAGCCCTCCAGCCGCCCGGAGGAAGCGGAGGTCAAGCCCCTGCCGGAGCCGGAGGGACTGGTGGTCCTGCCAGAGCCGGTGATTCCGGAGTTCATCGTGGTTCACGACGGGCGGCCCGACGACGCCTCCGCTCAAAATTACTGGGTCCGCTTCAAGGACTATGTGAAAAATGTGGCGTGCAGTGAAATCTACTCCACCTGGAGGACGGAGGCCATCAAGGCCAACGTGCTGGCCATCCTCTCCTTCACCCTGAACCGGGTGTATACGGAGTGGTACCGGGGGAAGGGCTATGACTTCACCATCACCAGCTCCACGGCCTTCGACCAGTCCTATTCCCACGGGCGGACCCTCTTTGAGGAAATCGGCGTGGTGGTGGACGATCTCTTTACTACTTACGTCACCAAGGAGGGCATCGCCCAGCCCCTGTTCACCCAGTACTGCGACGGGCGGCGGACCCAGTGCCAGGGCCTGAGCCAGTGGGGCTCCCAGGCCCTGGGGGAGCAGGGCTGGGACGCGGTGAGCATCCTGCGGAAGTACTACGGATCGGAGATCTATCTCAAGAGCGCGGAGAAGGTGGAGGGCGTCCCCCTGTCCTATGGCGGGGAGGTGCTGACCCTGGGCAGCGAGGGGGAGGCGGTGCGGACCATTCAACTCCAGCTCAACCGCGTCGCGGACAATTTCCCCGCCATCCCCAAGACCCCGGCGGACGGTATCTACGGCCCCGCCACCCAGGCGGCGGTGACGGAGTTCCAGAAGATCTTCCACCTGCCCCAGACGGGGAGCGTGGACTTCGCCGTCTGGTACGAGATTTCCAACGTCTACGTGGCTGTGGCGGAGCTGGCCTGAGGGCGGGACGGGGGCCCGGACCGGCCCCCGCTCCCCCGGCGGATACGTTTTTCCAGAAAAACGGACGTGTGGAGGGGAAGTTTCCAGTTTTTCCCCTGAGGCAAATCTTGTAAACCCGGTAAGATTCTGATATACTAAAAAAGACCCTCTCACGCGGGGGAGAACCCATAAGCCTTTGGGACGAATGGAAAAGGAGAGACTTTGATGTTGAGAAAACCTTTAAGACTGATGGCAGCCTTAATGGCCTTCTGTGTACTTGCCGCCACGTTTCCCCCGATGGGACTGGCGGCGGAAGAGAAAAGCGGCTATTTTGACTTGAAAGCCGCCGTCGAAAACGCCCAGCCGGGAGATACGATTACACTGTCAGGCGATGCTAGTATTGCCGCCGAGGCGGGAGCTCCCCCGTGGATTATTAGGAAAAATGTAACGATTGATGGAAACGGCCATTCGGTCATGGTCCGGGCTCTTGGAATTTTATTGGACGCGGATGTGACGTTCCGTAACATAAAGATATCCCTTGAAGTTACGGAAGGGCGCAACGCGATTATTGCCAATGGGCATCACCTGACGCTGGACAATGTGACGGCTACAAATCTCTCCATCAATATCTTCTGCGGCGCTTTAGAAAAGGCATCTGGAGACAATTTTTCAGTGCCCGGTCCCGGTGATGCAGGAGCAGTTACAATTAAAGGGAATACCGCTCTTCAAGGAACAAACAATATCATGGGCCCTGCCAATATTTATGCGGGCAGTCTAAGCATCGGCAGCTTTCTCGGCGACCCCGGGCCGGAGGGCGACGGGGCGCCAACCACGTTTTCCGGCAATGTTTCCATCGACATCCGTGGAAGCGCCGGGACCGGCTCTTTGGGAACGATTTACGCAGGAGGCGGACAGAACCGGAAACCCCAAGGCGCGACTTCGGGTAAGGAGATCACCCCGAACCCGGACAAATACAGGGTGGACGGAACCGTCACCATCACCGGAACGAACGCGCTCCCCAACGTGAACGGGGAGGGAGCCACCGCGACAGAGGTGGTGTATACCGGAAACGACAATGAGGACACCAAAACCTTTGAGGATATCTCCAGCCTGTCGGTGGAGAGCGGAAAACTTGTCCTGACAGGCGACAGCTATCTCCAGAATGACGGGACGCTTACCCTTGAATCCGGCGCGAAGCTGGACCTCAGAAACGTGAACACGGTCCCGTCCCTTGACGGAAACGAGGGTTTTCTGTTTTTGAGAGGGAACCAGACCCTTTTCATCAGCGGTCCGGTGACGGGCACAACCAAGGTTGCCATCGGCGGCACAGCCTCCGGCGACGCTGCATCTTCGTCCATGGCAACCGCGGGGCATCCATACATCTCGGCCCCCTATTCCGCCGACGGTAATTTCCGGCTTCTGCCGTATTCCACGCAGCCGAATATGACGCTGGTACGGGACGCCAACGGAAACTGGACGGCCACAGACGGCTCCTCCGGCGAGACGATCAACCGTGTGACCAGTTTCCAGATTGTACCGGATGAGTGCTCAATAAGTATGGCGGAGAATGCTGACATCCAGATGGAAGTGGAGTTCGAAAGCGAAGTCCCTGCCGCACTGGATTTCATTCCGCTGACGGTCAGCGTGGGCGGGAAAGACCTTGTTGCAAACGAGGACCCGGTAAACGACGGCTACTATACTTATACGTATCAAGGCGGCATGCTGGAAATGACGGTTATGGACAACGCGCTGTACATTACTCCTGACCGGCAATATTCCGCTGATACGTACAAGATTCAAGTGACCATTCCCCCCAAGTACAACGGGGCGGGAAAGACGCTTACGGATTCCGTCACCCTGATCGTCACGGACGGCGGCGGAGCGCCGGACCCCGGTCCCGTGTCCATCCCTGTCCCCACGGCAAACACCGGCCTGCGGTGGACGGGCTCAGAGCAAACCGGCGTAAACGAGGGAGAGGGCTATAGCCTTTCCGGGACCAGCAAGGCGACTGCCGTAGGCGGTTACACCGCCACCGCCACGCTGAAAACCGACTACCAGTGGGAGGACGGCTCCCAGGACGCCAGGGACATCTCCTGGAGCATCGCCAAAGCCCTTGGCCCCGCCGCCCCCGCCGGCCTGGCGGGAGTCGCGCCCACCGCCGCCGGGGCTATGGACGGCGAAATCGCCGGCACCACCTCCGCCATGGAGTACGCCGCGAGCGCGAGCTTCACCGGCGCGCGGACCTGCGGCGATTCGAAAACCACCGGCCTTGCCGCCGGGACTTATTACGTGCGCCTCAAGGAAACCCGGACCCATGAGGCGGGGGCTCATACCTCCATCACCGTCCCGGCCCCCGGCGCGGCGATGGTGACGCGAATTTCCGTCAACAGCACTGTCCACAAGACCGAATACCAGGTGGGAGACGACCTGGATGTGAAGGGACTGACCATTGCGGTCTCCTACTCCGACGGCACAACGCGGACGGTTCCGGTGACGGCGGACATGGTTAAGGGCTTTGATTCCACCCAGGCGGTGGAAAGCCAGACGCTGACCATCCTCTATGAGGGAAAAACCGCGGCGTACACGGTCAAGATCACCGCCGTGGAACAGCCCGGCGGAACGAAGTACCAAGTCACGGTCAACAACGCCGGCGCCGGCGGAAGCGGCGGAGGCTCCTATGCGGAGGGGGACACCGTAACCCTCCGGGCGGGGAGCAAGAGCGGCTACCTGTTCTCCTCCTGGCAGCCCACGGGAGTGACGCTTTCCAACCGTTTCAGCCCGGAGATTCAGTTTGTAATGCCCGCCAACGACGTGGTTTTGCTGGTGACATGGAAGCTGGACGACGGCAGCGCGCCGCCCGTTCCCAGCCACGCCCACGCCTGGGGAACCGGCTGGAAATCCAGCGCAACCCACCACTGGCACGAGTGCTCCGCCTCCGGCTGTCCCATTGCGGACAACAGCCAAAAGAGCGGCTATGCCGCCCACACCGCCGGAGACTGGGTGGTGGACCGGCCCGCCACCTCCTCGCAGAGCGGGACCCGGCACAAATCCTGCACGGTCTGCGGCTATGAGCTGGCCCGGGAGACCCTTCCCGCCACCGGCGGCAGCTCCTCCGGCGGGTCCTCTTCCGGGGGAGGTTCTTCCTCCGGCGGGAGCTCCCCCAACACCACGACCACAGAGAAAAACCCCGACGGGTCCACCACCTCCACCAATACCAACAAAACCACCGGGACCGTGACGGAAACCACGCGGCGGCCCGACGGCTCCAAGCTGGTGGTGGAGACGAAAAAGGACGGGACCGTCACCACCACAGACACGGCCAAGGATGGCTCCACCTTCAAAACCGTGTCCCGGCCCGACGGTACCTCCGAGACCACCGTAAAGCGGGCCGACGGCCTCACCGCCTCCGTCCGGGAGAGCGGCGGCGGAGCCCGGGCCGACGTGCGGCTTCCCGCCAAGATTGCGCGGGAGAGCCAGGACGGCGGCGTGGCCCTGCCCATTCCGGCCCTGCCCGGGGAGAATACCTCCATCACCATCCACACCGGCAGCGTCCGGCTGGTCCCGGTGGAGATTCCCGTCCGAGGGAACGCCGCCACTACCGTGGCCTATCTCGTCAACGGGGATGGCTCCGAGACCATGATTAAGACCGCCTTTCTCTCCGGGGGAGAGATGACCCTCCGGGTCCCCAATGGGGCGACGGTGCGCCTCCGGGACAACGGCAAGTCGTTCCGGGACACCCGGGGCCACTGGGCGGAGGACGCCATTGCCTTCTCCGCCGCCCGGGAGCTCTTTTCCGGCAAGACCGCCACGTCCTTTGCTCCTGACGCGCCCATGTCCCGGGCCATGCTGATGACGGTGCTGTCCCGGCTGGACGGCACGAGCGCCGGCGGCGGCTCCGCCTATGAAACGGGCATGGCCTGGGCGGTGGCCCAGGGGGTCAGCGACGGCCGGAACCCGGAGGGGCAGGTGACCCGAGAGCAGTTCGTGGCCATGCTGCACCGCTATGCGGGGAGCCCCGCCGCCACGGACCGGGAGCTGCGGTTCAGCGATACCGGGGCGGTCAGCGCCTACGCCCGGGAGGCGGCCCGCTGGGCCGTGGAGAACGGCATCCTCAGCGGCTATGGAGACGGCTCCTTTGCACCCAAGGGAAAGGCCACCCGCGCCCAGGCGGCGACGATGCTGGCCCGGTATATCCAGTATCTGAACGGCCAATCCTGAACGAACCGGCGCGCTGTCCGGCCCCTCCGGGGCGGAGAGGACAGCCATGAGCCCATCATTCAAAACGGCGGCGCATACCAGATGGTATGCGCCGCCGTTTCCCTTTCCGCCCCCGCTGCCGGAAGGAGGGGCGCTTACGCAGACTGCGCCGGCAGAGCCTGGAAGAAGGCCCGGTTATGGAGGACGGCCGGAGAATCCGGCTTGAAGGCGGCGGCCAGCTCATTGAAGGTCTCCGCCCGGTCCTGGTCTCCCAGGCGGCTGTAGCAGACACAGAGCTGGATGCAGGGGAGATAGCCGTAGCAGTCCGGGGAGACGAAGCCGCCCCGGCGGTCGTTTCGTACACAGGTCAGGGCCAGGGCGTACCAGTAGGCGGCCTGGCGGTATTCCTCCCGCTGGAAGAACCAGCGGCCAATTTCACAGCAGATTTCGGCCCTGGGCTGGTCATAGGAGAAGGAGCGGAATAGCGCCGCCAGTGCCTCGCCGGGCTGGTTCAGCCGCTCATGGCAGTAGGCGCAGTGACAGCAGGCGTCGATGTTGTTTTCCACCCAGCCGCCCCCGTCCGCCAGGAACCTCTCAAAAACTGCCAGCGCCTCTTCCCAGCGCTGGTGGTAATACAGCTCCCGGCCATAGTAGAATTGCTGCCGGGGCTCCAGCTCGCGGCCTGCGGCCAGCTGGGCCTGATAGATGCGCAGATTCCGGTCCGGATCGGAGGGGCGGGCTTTTCGATGGGTGACGGCGAAGTCCGCGTAGAGGACCTTCCCAACGGGGGCGACGGCTTCGTGCACAGCCCCGGCCCAGCGCATACCGGCCCGGTTTTTGATCAGTCGCTCCCGGTAATAGGAGAAGGTGACATGGCCGCCTTCGTCAAAGCCGGTGTGATAAGGGGCCATGACCACAGAGACGGCGGGATCCAGGGACTCCTTCAAGGCGAGAAAGGCGGCCCGGTCCTCCTCCAGCAGCACGTCGTCCGCGTCCAGCCACAGGCAGTAGTCCATAGACGCATGGGCGAAGGATTCGTTTCGGGCGGCGGCAAAGTCGTCCCGCCAGAGAAAGTCGATGATCCGGGGGGTAAAGCGGGCGGCGATTTCCTTTGTGCGGTCGGTGGAGCCGGTGTCCACGATGATGATTTCATCCGCCAGACCGGCGGCGCTTTCCAGGCAGCGTTCCAGCACGTCCTCCTCGTTTTTCACGATCATGCACAGACTGACGCTCACCATATTGGAGCCTCCTTTGACTCACTGTAATGGGCCGCCCACCGGGTTGACCGGCAGGCGGGAGACACGGGCCTTAGCGGCAAAGCCGGAGTTGGGCGCGGCGGGTCGGCCAAGAGAGGGGGCTTTCGCGGCGCGGCGCCCGGGCTATTCTATGCGCCCGCCACCTTCCGGGTTCCCAGAGGAACGGAGCGACCCCGCATAACATAAAGTAGAATAGCGGTATGGATATCCAACCGCATAATTCCGCCCCGGCGACGTCCGGGACGCATAATGGAGTTTTCATATGTCTATGCCTTCCTTCCCCTCCAACGGAGCGAATATGACCCGTGAAGAGGCTTTGACCATGATCATTGCCTCCATCGCCATGGAGGAGGCGGCTCTGAGCCATATCCTCAACGCCGAGGGTGAGAAACTGCAATATATCCTGGGAACGCTGCCGGGAACGAAGCCTTGCGTCGGGTCTCAGGACGTGCTGGCGGTGAACAAGAGCGTCACCGCATTGGTTGAAACAGTGACCCAGAACCAGATGCTGCTGAAAAATAAGCTGGACCGGGTGCTGGAGTTTTGCCCGCCCCCGCCGTGCCCTCCGCCCCCCGGACCAAGTCCTTGCCCCCCGCCGTGCCGCCCGATTCCCGACCCGCCTCCGTCCTGCCGCCCGGACCCCCGCGAAAGACGCGGCCCCAAAGCGCCGGTTTGCGATAGAAGCGTCCTCCAGCTGACGTGCCGGCAGGAGGGAATGTTGTGGAACCCAGGCTGCCGTCTGCCCTGGCGTCTGCAAAGCCGCCGGGGAGAAGCCGTCCGATGGGACGACCGGACGTCCACCCAAATCCGGCTGGACTCCAAGAAGTCGTACATGGTGCGGTATACGCTGAACATCTGCGCCATGTCCCCGGAGGAGGAAACGGGGACCATCCTCCTCAAACAGTCGCCCTGCGGGGCGTTTACGGAGGCGCTGCCCCTGCATGTGACGATGGAGCATCCGGCAAAGGGCCCCCAGACGCTGCAATATGCCGCCGTGCTGCATCCCCGCATGTGCGGTGAGTGTGAGCTGTCTTTGGTCCTGGAGACGGCGAAGCCGCTGTGCGTAGAGCGAGCGGCGCTGGATGTGATGGAGATCTGAGACCCCTCCGCATGGACACGGAGATAGGGCCTGCGGCCAGGCGGACAGGCACGTGAGAAAATCAAGGCCGGGTGGTCGCCTGCTTAAAAAGGCGGAAGCTGTGGAATGGTTTTGCAAAACCATCCTACGCTTCCGCCCGTCGCTGTGGAAAACCGGGAGCTCCGGCCCGGAGATTTCAAAGGCTTAGGCAGGGCCGTTAATGTATGGTTTTTCCATGCGCGATCCAGCCTTGTGAGTTATGCGATGGTGACTATAGTTCCAGCTGCGCGGCTGCGATTTTGACCGCGGCTGTTTTTTGCGGACTGCCGCGACGCATATGAGGCCGGGCGGGTGGGATTGCGCCGCCTGCTGCTTCATAAAGCGTGAGATCGTGACGGGTTTTCGCTCATTGGCCGCGCCTTCGTATGGATTTTGTCTCCGCGGAGACGTCTGTCATAATAAGGCCATCCTCCGAGTAGGGTGTTCAAGCATAAACTCACGGAAAAAGGGCTTGCAAAAAGAAGAGCCCCTTAGTATAATTAGCCAAGTGGCGGTATGCCAATTTTTAATTCTGACAGACAGACGGAGTAAGCGACTATGAAGAAATTCGAGTTTTCAAAGAAGAACCCGGAAGGGAAGCAGACCCGCATCGGCAAGAAAGTAGGCAATGTGGTCGTCATCATGCAGATGATATCCGTTGTGTTTGCCGTGGGCATGTGTGTGATCATGTTCCGTTCTTTGGCAACCGGGATGCTGGAACAGCGCTGCACGAATGGTACCAACATGCTGGATTACGTCCTGCGCCAGTCTGAAGGCGTAGAGGATGTCAACCAACTGCTGGATGAGCTGAAAAAGCGAATGGGCTGTGAGTTTACCATTTTCGAAGGAAACGCTCGAGCCTACACCACCGTAATCCAGAATGGACAGCGGGTTGTGGGCACCACGCTGTCATCCGATCTGTCCGAAATTGTGCTGCAAAAGGGTCAGAGCTACGTGGGGAAGGCAACCATTCTGGATGAGGAATATTTGTGCTCTTATGTTCCCACCAGAGACGCCGCCGGAGCGGTCAACGGCCTCATTTTTGCCGGTATTTCCTCCGCGGAGGCCAACCGCCAGATTTTTATGACGATCATTTGGTCTACTCTGGTGAGCCTTGGCGTCATTGTCCTTTGTGTATTTTTCCTCACAGGGTATCTGAAAAAGACCGTCTCGACGCCTCTGGCTGAGATCACCCGGGTTGCCACCTACCTGGAGCAGGGCAACCTGGGCTTGACCAGCGGCAAAGAGAGCGGCATTGCCGTCCACTCCAATGATGAGGTCGGCCAGTTGGCCCTCATTTTTGAAAGAACGATCCAACGTCTCCGGTCCTACATAGGCGAGATCGCTTCGATCCTGAATTCCATTGCCGCTGGGGATTTGACTACCTCCGCCCGGCAGGAATATGTGGGAGACTTTATGTCCATCAAGGTCTCTCTGGACAGTATTCAGTCCAAGCTGAACGAAACCATGAGCCAGATTCGGGAAAGTGCCGAACAGGTATCCGCCGGCGCCGAGCAGGTATCCAATACCGCCCAAGCGCTGGCCCAGGGCGCCACGGAGCAGGCCAGTTCCGTAGAGGAGCTCTCCGCTACCATCAGCGACATCTCCGAAAACGCCAAGCGGACCGCCCAGGCCACGGGAGAAGCCGGCCGCTTCGTGGAGCAGGCAGGCGGCCAGCTGGGCGTCAGCATGGAATACGTCAAGCAGCTCAACGTGGCGATGGGCAAGATATCCAGCTCCTCCGAGGAAATCAGCAAGATCATTGCCGCGATTGAAAACATTGCGTTCCAGACAAATATTCTGGCCTTGAACGCCGCTGTGGAGGCGGCCCGGGCCGGAACGGCCGGAAAGGGCTTTGCTGTGGTTGCCGACGAGGTCCGCAATTTGGCCAACAAGTCTGACGAGGCCGCCAAGGCCACCAAGGACCTGATTGAAAGCTCCATCGCCGCCGTGGCGGAGGGAAGCGATGTGGTGAACGAGGTCACCCAGTCCCTAGACCGCACCAGTGTCAGCGCCGGCGGCGTGACAACGCAGATGTCCATTGTGGTAGAAGCGGTGGAAAAGCAGACCGCCGCCATCAGCCAGGTAACCGAGGGGATCGACCAGATTTCCAGCGTGGTGCAGACCAACTCCGCCACCAGTGAGGAGAGTGCCGCCGCCAGCCAGGAGCTCTCTTCTCAGGCCAGCCTCCTCAAGAGCCTGGTGGCAGCGTTCCGCCTGAAATAAAGGCGACTGCATCTGTGTGCCACTTAGCGGCGGCCGCTTCTTTCCCCATTACTTATGATGATCTGCCTTTGAAAGCTCCCTGCGGCTAGGAAGGGAAGGGGGATGGACGCCGTTGTAAAAGATGGTGATGCCGCCTTGCTTTTCTTCACGCTACATGTCAATGATTGACCAGCTCCCCCGCCGTACGGCGGGGGAGCTGATCTGGTGTTGGGATATCTTTGGACAGCTTTCAGGAACGTGTTAACGTTGCTTCTCCCGTCGGGAGGCTTGTGTGTTCCGGCAGAGCTCAGCTCAGCCGGATGATGGTTAGGGAGGCCCCGGCTCCGTTGCCCACCAGGACGGCGGCCCCAGCAAGGGTGGCTGGGTACATTTGAAGTGAGATCGTGGAGTTTGCGGGCAGGCTGACGGTGATTTGATTTTCAAAGCTGGAGATGGAGGCCACAGGGGCGATGGTGGAGGCGGTGTTGTTCGCGCCGTTGATCACCAGCCGGGTCCCCATCAGCAAGGACAAAGTGGTATTCACATGGTAAGAGATTTGATAGGTGCCCGCCTGCGTTACGGTAAACACCGTATTCCCGGCATTGGCGGTGATATCAGGAGGCAGCACCTGCGCGTTGGGCAGGGCAATCGGGGTGCCGCCCACCGCTACCGAAATCGTACTGCCCTGGGTATTGGCGGCAAAGGCGGCGGTAAGGCCGGGACCGACGGCTCCAGTGGGCCCGGTGGGACCCGCTGCTCCCGTGGCGCCTATGGCGCCGGCAGGACCGGCTGCGCCGGCAGGACCGGCCGCGCCGTCCGGCCCGGTGGGGCCAGCGGGACCGGCAGGACCCGCTTCGCCCGTGGCACCGGGATTGCCTGTGGCGCCCGTCAAACCTTGAGGGCCTTGAGGGCCGGTAGGGCCCGTGGCGCCCGTCGCCCCGATGGGACCGTCCGCCCCGGTGGGGCCGGTGGGTCCAGTCGGGCCGGTGGGCCCTTCGGTGGGCCCTTCGGGACCGACAGGACCAGCGGGACCGGCGGGGCCGGGAAGGACGGGGGCCTTCATGGCCGCGCCCAGCTTGGCGGCCAGCAGCGCCTGCTGCTCCATCACACCGGACAGGGTATCTTGCACGCTCTGGTTGACCCGCATGACCTCTTCCAAGTCAGCGGCTTCCTCCAGGCCCGGCAGGGCGCCCAGGACATATTGCAGCTTTTCACCCTCGGCGTTGAGAATATGGCTTAGACTGAGCTCCTCCGCCGCGATGGAGGAGATGATCTCATTGAGGCTCCCCTCCCGGGTCAGCGGGGGATCTATCTGGGGAAACGTAGGCAGTGACATGAGACATCCCTCCTCAGCTCAGGCGGGTGATGGACAGGGTCGCTCCGGCGGAGCCGGGCAGCAGCGTGGCCGAGCCGATGACGCCGAACATTTGCAGGGAAACAGTGTCTCCCGCGTTCAGATCCACGATAATCTCGTTGGAGAAGTGGCTCAAAGACAGCGAAGGCGCCACGGTGGAAGCCTGATTCGGCGTACCGTTGACCAGCAGCCGGGTGCCGCTGGCCAGAGCCGTGGAGGTGTTGAGATTATAGGCCAGCCTGTAGCGGCCGGCGGTGTTCACGGTGAATACGGTATTCGCCGCGTTTACTGTGATGTCCGCAGGCAGCACCTGACTGTTGGGCAGGGGGACCAGGACACCCGATAAGACGACCGGCAGAAGCGAGCCGATGGTATTGGCGGCAAAAGCGGAGGTAGCGGTGACGGCGGGGCCGGTGGCTCCGGTAGTTCCGGTGGGGCCGGCAGCGCCGGTGGCTCCGGCAGCGCCGGTTGCCCCTGTGGCTCCGGCAGGGCCTGTGGCGCCCGCCGCTCCGGTGGCGCCTGTAGCGCCAGTGGGGCCGGTGGGGCCGGTAGGGCCTGTGGCGCCCGCCGCGCCTTCAATACCCAAGGCTCCTTCCGGACCGGCAGGCCCGGTTGCGCCCGTAGCGCCCGTTGCGCCTGTGGCGCCGGTGGCGCCCGTCGCGCCGGTGGCTCCGATAGGCCCGCCGGCAGGGCCGGTGGGTCCCGTGGGCCCGGTAGGCCCGGTGGGGCCCTGCATAGGAGAGGCCGCCAGCGCGCCCTGCATCTTCGTTTTCAGGAAGAGCTGGTTTTGCGCAGCGGTCTCCAGCATACCGCGAACGCTCTCATTGGCGGCCAGCACGTCGCTGACCGTGGCGGCCGGGCCGCTGAGGCCCGGCAGGGTGCCCAGAATATATTGCAGCTTCTCGCCCTCAGCATTGAGAATGTGGCTCAAACCCAGCTCCTCCATGGCGATGGAGGAGAGAATCTGGTTGACCGCGTCCTCCCGCTGGATGGGCGGGTCGATGTTGGGAAAACTTGGCATAGACATAAGAATGTGTCTCCTTTCAAGCCTCGGGCGCGGGCCGGGTCATAGCAGCCGTTCCGTAACGAGGAAGGCTTCCCGGCAAAGCGCCCGCAGCATCCTATGCGCCTGCTGGGTACTAGGTTCCGGCGGAGCTTATTCGGAGCGCAGTGGGAGCTGTCATCGCGCGGCTGATATGGAAACGCGGGCCTCTACAGTTTTAGCCGGTTGCCGGGCATAGTTTTTGCTGCATATTATTGACATAATTGTGGGGGATATGGTATCATAGCACATGTTTTTCTGATTTTGCGGCGAAGCTGCGGGAACAGAGCGGAGCAATCGCGGTGTGGTAAAGCGGCGTTTCCCCCAAAGCCCCGTTGCGCTTGGGAATCCGCTGTGGTAAATGACCAGAGGCTGGTCAATATGGAGGACAGGATATGGATTATTCAGGGGGACTTTTGGAGCGGACTGGGGAGAGCGTTTCTCCCATCGAGGTCCATGAGCGGCACAGCGGTATACAAAGCGTCCAGAATCTGGAGGTTGTCATCAACGAGGGCCTTCGCGTCGCCCTTCTGGAGGAGACGCCGGATCAATCGCTGGAGGTGCTGCTGGAGCATTTGGGAAAGGCGCTGGACGGGGAACGGACCTACATATTTGAGCAGAACGAATCCGGCGGAGATGACAATACCTATGAATGGGTGGCCGACGGCGTGGAGCCGGAAAAGGAGAGCCTCCAAAACGTTCCCCCGGAGGTGTGCGCAAGCTGGTATCGGAAGTTTGGCGGCGGCAAGCATATCGTCATTGAAAGCCTGGAGGATATCCGGGAGACGGACCCGCTCCAGTACGAGAACCTGAAGCGCCAGGGCGTTCATTCCCTTGTGGTGGTTCCCTTATATGACGGCAAAAAGATTATCGGTTTTTACGGTGTGGACAATCCCCCCGTGAGATCGCTGGAATATACTTCCAATATGCTCCAGACCGCGGCGTACTTCATCGTGTCCTCCTTGAAGCGGCGCAATCTGGTCCGTGAGCTTCAAAAGCGGAGCTATAATGTGCTCCACGCCCTCAGCGTGGACTATTTGGGCATCTATGAGGTGAACTTCGATACTGGTGAATGTGAGGTTTACCGCAGCAGCGGACAGCTGGGAGCGGATTGGGCGGCATATTTTCAAGATGGCTATGGGACGGCTATGGAGCGCTATATTTCCGAGTATGTGCTCCCCCGGGATCAGGAGCGGCTCCGTGCGGTGACGGAGAAAAGCTATGTGCTTGACCGGCTCAGGAGCAAAAAGAAGTTCTCGGTTCGCTACCAGGTAAAAGACAGCGCCTCTGGACTAAAACACCTGGAGCTCCATTTTTCTGCCACCGAAAAGACCGCGGCGGAAAACTGCGCGATTTTCGCGCAACGGGATGTCAATGCCCTGGTGGAGCAGGAGGAGAAGTACAAGCTGGAGGCAAGGCAGAGCCTGGAGGACATTCTGGAGGGAGCCCGGACCGGAATCTGGACCATTGAGCTGGAGGAGGGCTGCCCGCCGAGAATGTACGCGGACCGGACCATGCGGATTCTCCTGGGCGTGCCGGATGAGATCGAACCGGAGGCATGTTACCAGCACTGGTTTGCCGGCATTGAGCCGGATTATGTGGAGATGGTGGAGGAATCCGTGCAGGAGATGCTGAAAGGCGGACGCGCGGAAGTGGTGTATCCCTGGAAGCATCCGAAGCTGGGAAAGATTTATGTTCGCTGCGGCGGCGTTCCGGATAAGACCTTTAAAAAAGTTGGCGTCAGCCTGAACGGATATCATCAGGACATCACCGAGACCATGGTGACAAGAAAGAAGCAGGAACAGTCTATCATGGAGCTTTTGGAGCGGGTGCGGAAGGCAAATTCGGCAAAAAGCGAGTTTCTCTCCCACATGTCCCATGACCTCCGCACGCCGATCAACGGAATCCTGGGCATGCTGGCCATTCTGGAAAAGAGCCAGGACGACCCGGAGCGGCAGAGGGAGTGCCGGAAGAAAATCCGTGTGTCAACGAAGCATCTGCTGTCCCTGGTAAACGACGTGCTTCAGGTCAGCAAGCTGGAGAGCGGAAGGCCCGCGGCGGTGGAGGAGCCCTTTGACCTTCACGATGTGCTGGAGGACTGCGTCACGATTCTGTCCCCTTTGGCGGAGGAGCGTGAAATCCGGCTGGAGCTGGAGGACTCCGAACTGCGGCACAGCAAAGTCATCGGAAATCCGCTGTATTTGAAACAGATTCTGACAAATGTTATTGACAACGCCCTCAGATACAACCGGCCTCATGGCGCTGTCTTTGTCCGGGCGGAAGAGACCGCCTTCCAAGACGGGACGGCAAGCTGCCGGTTTGCTGTGGAAGATACGGGAATCGGTATCGGAGAGGATTTCAAGGCGCATATTTTTGAGCCGTTTACCCAGGAGCACCAGGGGGCGAGAACGAACTACAATGGTGTTGGGCTTGGCATGTCCATCGTGAAGAAACTGGTTGATCAGATGAAGGGCACGGTTGAAATAGACAGCCGGATCGGCAAGGGGAGCGTCGTTCAGATCACGCTTCCCCTCCGCGTCGGTGAGATGGGGAGCGGAGAGCCCGCGGACGAGGCGTGGAAGCTGCCGGACAATATTGCCAGGATGCGTGTGCTCCTGGTAGAGGACAACGAGATCAACTGTGAAATTGTGGAGTACATTCTCCGAGACGCGGGCATGGAGGTCGTGACGGCCAACAACGGAAAAGCCGCCGTGGACGCGTTCACGGCGGCGGAACCCGGGGCGTTTGACTGCGTGCTCATGGATTTGATGATGCCGGTCATGAGCGGATATGAGGCGGCGCGGGTGATTCGCGGCTTGAAGCGGAGCGATGCGGAAGCCGTGCCCATCATAGCGCTGTCGGCCAATGCCTTTGACGAAGATATTGCGCTGGCAAAGGACGCAGGCATGAACGAACATTTGGAAAAGCCGGTGGACATCCGTAAAATGTTCCAGGTCATGAGCCGGCTGAGAGGCTGATAGAGCCAACGGATGTCCAGACAACGGAAATGTTGAACATTGTGGAGATGGAAACGTATGAAAAGTAAGGCTTTGCCCCGTGCTTTCAAAATCAGCATAGCGGTAATGATTGGTTTTACGATTTTTGTGTTTTCCTTCCTTGGAATGTCCATTCACAATATGAGCGAACATACCATCGAAGATATCGGCACCGCCTATATGGCCGGAATGAATGAACAGGTATCTTTGCACTTTGAAACGATCATTGAGCTCCGCCTGACCATGGCGGAGTCCATCGCCCATATTGCGGCAGGAGACGGAAATTCCAATTACGGTTCCAGGGAAGAGATTGAATACGGCGCGAGAGCGCGGCATTTTTTGTGCGCCGCTCTGTATTCGCCGGATGGCGAAATTGAGATGATTTATGGCGATCCTGTGGAGCTCAAGCATCCCGAGCCGTTTTTAAAGAGCCTGCAAAACGGGGAGCGCAAAACGGCGTCCGCTGTGGATGGCAGCGGAAACGGCGTAATTTTGTTTGGCGTTCCCTGCGAATATCCCATGTCTGACGGAAGCGGGAGCCTTGCCATGGTGGTGGGGCTTTCCACCCAATATATGGGCGAGGTTCTCTTCCTCGACTCAGACCATGCGTTGAGTTATTCGTTTGTCATACGAAAGGACGGCAGCTACGTTGTCGGAAACGAGGACGACGCCCACAAAAATTATTTTGACAGGCTCACCAGTATTTTTGAAGGGCAGGACAAGGAGGCCGCTTTTTACATTGAACAGCTGACGGCGGCCATGAGCGCGGACGAAGATTACTCCGTTATTCTAAAAAGCGGCGAATCCCGACGCCACCTGTATTGCACCAGCCTTCCCTACTGCGATTGGTATTTGGTGACGGTCCTCCCCTTTGATAAGCTGGATACCGCGATTGCGGGGATGAGCAGTCATTGGCTCACCATTGTTTATGCCGCTTCGTTTGCGATCATCGCAATGCTCTTCTACATATTCTTTCAATACGTGCGCTTGTTCAGAAAACAGGTCTTTGAATTGAAGCGTATGAACACGGAAATGGATATGGCCCGAAAGGACGCGGAACGGGCGCGAAAAGAGGCGGAAGAGGCCAATACGGCCAAACAGGACTTCCTATCCAGCATGAGCCACGACATCCGAACCCCTATGAACGCCATCATCGGGATGACATCCCTGGCGATGGAGAAAGCAAATAACCCGGGGCAGGTTCAGGATTATCTGCGCAAAATCGCGCTGTCCAGTGAACATCTGCTGGGGCTGATCAACGACGTGTTGGATATATCCAAAATCGAAAGCGGCAAGATGGCACTGAATATTGAGCCGATGTCGTTGAGAGAGGCGATGGACTGCATTGTCAACATCGTGCAGCCCCAAGTCAAGGCAAAAAATCAACAGTTCAACGCGGCCGCCTACGAAATCCTTTCGGAAGATGTGTTCTGCGACAGTGTGCGGCTGAATCAGGTTTTGATCAACCTGCTGGGAAACGCCGTCAAATTCACTCCGGAAAACGGCTCCGTTCAAGTGACGGTGTACCAGGAGGCGCTTCCGGACACGCCGTCCCGTGTGCGCACCCATTTCCTGGTGAGCGATACGGGAATCGGCATGTCAAAGGAGTACCAAAAGGTAATATTTGAATCGTTCAGCAGAGAGGACAACACCCGGGTACGGAAAACAGAGGGCTCCGGGCTTGGGATGACCATTACCAAGTACATTGTGGATGCGATGGGCGGCGCCATTTCCGTCCGCAGCGAACAGGGCAGGGGCAGCGAATTTCACGTTGTGCTTGACCTGGAAAAGGCGGCGGAGCGGGAGACGCATGCGGCGCTTCCCGACTGGAAGGTACTGGTGGTTGACGGTGATGAGCGGTTGTGCGTCCATACGGTTCATGTATTAGAATCCCTTGGGATCCACGCCGAATGGTGTTTGAGCGCCGGGCAGGCGTTGGAGCGGATTTCGAGTGAGCCCTGTCAGCTGATCCTCTTGGGATGGGACCTGCCGGACATGAATGGAATTGAGGCTGCCCGGGCAATGCGGTTGAACTGCGGAGAGGACCGTCCGGCGGCGCTGCTCATGGCCTGCGATTGGATCGGCGTGGCAGAAGAGGCCAGAGAAGCGGGGATTTCCGGCTTCCTTTCCAAACCGCTGTTTAAGTCCACCCTGCTCGACGCGCTGAGCGCATTTGCCGGTACTGGCGTTGAAGAAGCTGCTGGCGCCGAAGAAGCGGCGGATTTGACGCTTCGGGGGAAACATATTTTATTGGCGGAGGATAATGAGCTTAACTGGGAAGTGGCAAGGGAAATGCTCTCCGTTCTTGAGCTGGAATTGGATTGGGTTGAGAACGGACAGACCTGTGTCGAGAAATTTGAGAAATCCCCGGTTGGGCATTATGACGCGATTTTGATGGATGTGCGGATGCCGATTATGGATGGCTACGAGGCGACTGCGGCCATTCGGGGGCTGAAACGCGCGGACGCGGATCTCCCCATTATCGCAATGACCGCCGACGCGTTTTCAGAGGACATTCAAAGGTGTTTAAAGTGCGGCATGAATGACCATTTGGCAAAACCGATTGATGTTCAAGCCGTTGTCTACAAGCTAAAAAAATATCTGGCGGGTTCTTTGCGCGCCCCGTCTGCCTCTGTGGACTGAGAGCCGAACAATGGCGGCTTTGTAATCCGCCGGTGGGGGTTATTGTTCTGGCTTTTGCGGTGCTGTCAGTCTGCCGGGGAGTGCTCAAAGCTGGCATTTACGTCGGTGTGCTGAAACAGGAGGTCTTTCCCGTGCCAGAAGCGGTAGCGCACCTCCGCACGGAGGCTCTCGTGGATGGCGCGCTCCATGCGGCCCTCCACCGGGGCGCGGAGAGCCTGCCTCCGCTCGTTCAGCAGCCGCACATCCAGACGGTACTTCCCCTGGCGGATCACCGCGCCGGAGGAGGACCACGCCTCAATCCTGGCGCCCCGGTAGGTGGCCAGACGGTATTCCTGGCCGCCGTAAAGAATGGAACCGATGCAGCCGGTAAAGCCCGCCACAGGCAGGGGGACCGTCGCCACCGCAAGCATCAAGCTGCCGCGCTCCGCACCTCCCCAGACGCATTGCGTCCAGAGGTAGGCGCTGGGAAAGGAGCGGCCCCGGTCGGTCTCGATATATCCGATTCCGTTGGAGAAATCCAGGCGCTCGCCGTTCAGCTCCAGCGTTCCCCTCAGAGAATGTCCCATGCTGATGACACCGTGGGAGCACTGCATTCCCGCGAAGAACCGAAACGGTCCCATGATGTCAGAGCTCGGGGGCGTAAATGGGCCATAGCGCAGGGCGCCGCGGAGGGAAAGGCCGTCTTGCTGGATGTGGAGGTCGATTCCCTGACTGCCGAAGCGGGACTGCCCAAGTTGAATCTGTAGCGGCTGCCGGGAGACCTGTAGCTGTGCCTCCGGGTATTCCAGCCACCACGACTTGTTGCTTGCGATGACCTGGACAGACGCGGCGCGGTGCCCCTTTTTGTCGATATGGAATGCGGGAATCAGCGCGAGCGTCTGTGCCCGCGGAGTCTGGTGCTTAAAATACCACCCTTCAAAATAGGGCCCTGTCCTACTTGTGCCGCGGAAAAAGCGCGTCATGTTCCTCACCTCGGATTCAGCTTTCCCTGAATCGGAGGTTTTTATATGCAAGGGGCGTTAGGAGGGAAAGGACTCAGTCTTTGCGGGATTGTTTTCAAAGAGGTTAACCAAGTTTTTTGGCGTCTATTTCGATTGCGGGCGTGTTTGAGAAGTGCTTGAATCAGTGGCTCTCTAAAATATGCCGTACAGGAAACAAAAAATTTTCCCGATGTGGGATACTTTTCCTTCCCCCGCCGTTTACTTTCCAAACCCCGTCAAACCAAAGACAAAGGAAGTGACCGCTCATGCTCGCGATATACCTTGCCATGCTGGAGACCGAGGAGGATCAACGGAGGTTCACCAAGCTTTATGAGGCCTACGAGAAGAAGGTCTACGCCGTGGCCCTGCGAATTCTGGGGGACCCCGCTCGGGCGGAGGACGCCGCCCAGCAGACCTGGTTCCAGCTCCTGAAAAACTGGGGGCGGGTCTCCGCCCTGCCCTGGGCCGAGACGGAGGGCTACTCTGTCACCGTCGCCAAAAACTGCGCCCTGGACATCCTCCGTCTGGAGCGGCGGACCGCGGCCTTCCCGGAGAACTGGGACCCTCCGGCCCCGGAGGACCGCCAGGAGGAGTACGACTACCTGGTTTCCCTGATTCGGGCCCTGCCGGAGAACTACCGGCGGATTCTGGAGCTGAAATGCGTGGAGGAGCAGAGCAACCGGGAAATTGCCCAGCGGCTGAATATTAACGAGTCCACGGTGGCAAGTCGGGTGATGCGGGGACGGACGATGCTACGCAGGCGGCTGGAGAAGGAGGGATATTGCTATGACGCGGTTTGATCAGCTTTTGCGACAGGGTTTGATGGACGCCAATCTGGCCCAGTATGAACGGGTCCTTCAAGACGCGGACGCTGGCCGGCCGGACTTTTCCCCCGCCTATCTTCGGGAGCGGATGCGGCTGCTGGCGGACCCCTGGGGCTGGATGCGGCGGCGGGAGGCCGCCGGACCCCGCCGGAGGCGGCGGCTGGACTGGCGGGTAATCGCCATCGCGGCGGCGCTGCTGCTCCTCTCCGCCTGCGCCGTAGCCGTGGTGACCGGGCAGTTCTCCCAGTGGTTTCCCACAATCTGGATGGACCCCAAGGCCCCGGAGGTCTCGGAGGAAATCGTGAGCCGCATGGGCACCGTCATCGGGGAGCCCCAGACCATGGACGGCGCGTCGGTGACCTTGAACGCCGCCGTGTGGGACGGGCAGGAGCTGCGGCTGTCCCTGACGGCGGAGGTCCCAGACCTGCCGGAGGACTTCAGCTCCGAAGCCCCGTTCTACGACCTGGAGTGCCGCCTTATCATGGCGGAGCGCCAGCGGGAGGCGTATCTGCGGAAGGAAATCGCCCGGAGTCACGCCGACAGCCACATAGACCTCACCGAAGAGGAGCTGGAGGAGCTGGTCCAGTCTCACCTGGAGTACCCCGATGATCCTGACTTCCATTCGGTTGTCCGGGCGGCCCGCCAGGAGGACGGAACGCTCATCCTTCAAGTGATGGCGGCCCTATTCGACTACGTGGAGGATCCGGAGCTGACGCTGCACATTGAAAACCTCGCCACCTACAAGGTGGAGGAGGGGGACGACGGAATCTTTACGTCATCGCGGGCCCCCGACGGGACGGTGACCACCGACCACGAGATAAACGACCCCTTCCTAAAAGGCCCCTTCGACTTCACCTTCACCCTGGACAAAAAGCTCTCGCCCATCAGCTACGCGGGGGACATCGACGCGACCTATGAGAACATCCCCCTGCGGGTCTCGAAGATCACCGTCATGGCCTTTCAGGTCTGTGCCAACGTGGACCTCCTGGCCCTGCTGGACCCCACGGGGGAGGACCCGGATAAGCTGCGTATCAGCCTGGAGCAGAACCTCGCCATGAGCTTGAACGGAATCTGGACGGAGGACGGCGAATATGTGGAATGTATTGGCGGGACGGCGTTCTCTGTCGAGCAGGACGGAAAGACCGACGGGGAGATGCGCGGCAATCCGGTCCACGTGATAGACCCCGCTCAGGTGACAGCGGTGTGCATCGGCGGGAAGCGGGTAGAGCTGAGTGAGCTGACGCGCCTGGACGAGTAAAAATATTTTTCCGAATTTTTAAAAATCCTGGGATACAGCCCCCTTCCCCTCCGTTTACTGAGCAGAACGGAACGGGGAGGGGTTTTCCCTTCCCGCCGGAAAAGAAAGGAAGGTATCACTATGAAAACTTGGAAGCGTTTGATTTCGGGGCTGTTCGCTTTGGTCCTGCTGGCGTCCCTGGCGGGCTCCGCCCTGGCGGCGGAGGAAGCGAAGAAGGAGGCCCCGAAGCCCGCGGGGCAGTTCTCCCAATGGTTCTCGGAAATGGGGGTAAACCCGGAGGACCCCAAGGCGTCGGAGGCCGTCCTGGTCAAAATGGGCACGGTCATTAACCAGACCAAAACCGTGGGCGGCGAGACGCTGACCCTCAACGGCGCCGTGTGGGACGGGGGTTCTGTGCGGCTGTCCCTTACCGCCAAGAGTCCGAACCTCCCGAAGGTAGTGGATCAGTATACCTGGCTCAACTCCGACGGATGCACCGCCCGGATGCCGGAGGCACAGTGGAAGGCGTATGTGGAAAACAAGGTCGAGCGCGAGTCCGGCGACCTCTCCAAGGAAAAGCGGGACGAGTGGTTCCAATACCTGATGGAGCAGGGGCAGGGACAAATGGAGCTGAACCCGGGTCTCGGTGTTGTCAGCCGGGAGGGAGACGCCGTCCAGCTGTCGGCGTCGATGATCCTGGACGCCTATCTGGAAAAGCCTGAGATCACGCTGCACATTGGAAATGTGGAAATTACGGGCCAAGGCATGGAACAGCCCGGCACCAGGGCGGGCGATTACCTGCTGAAGGGACCGTTTGACTTCACCTTTACCCTGGATCAGAGGCTTTCGGCCATGGGCTATACGGGAGGTATGCCCGTTACCTACGGAAAGGTTCCTCTGCGGATTACAAAGGTTTCTATTTCCCCCACCGGCATGAGTACCAGCGGCGCCATCGACATCCAGGGCCCTGTGAACCTGGTGGGCCAAAGAACCAAACCCGTTTCGGGCGGGACGAATGTCGACCTGGACAAGGACCTGAAACTGGCGCTGAACGGCCTTTGGACCAAGGATGGAAAATACGTGGACTGCACGGCAAGCCAGGGCGCGACAGGCGTACTGACCCCGGCGGATAATAAGAACCTTTCTGTCAATTGGAGTCGGCACTTCCCCTACCCCATCGATCCCGCCGCGGTGACGGCGGTGGACATCGGAGGGACCCGGGTGGAGCTTGCCGAGCAGATGTCTGAGGCGGGGCGGACTGCCCAGGGATAAAAAAGAAGGTTCTTGATGCGGCGCCTGAAATTCTTTTTCTCCGGTACGATGGCCTTGACGCTGGCATTTGCCCTGACGGGTGCTGTCCTGGCGGCGGGAAAACTGCGAATCGGGACCAGCGGCTTTATTACAAGCGGCCGGTAATGGAAGAAGCATGACAATTCTGGATTGTCACCATGAAGAATGCATTCTTTGTCAAAATGCGGAAAACTGGCTTTTTGCGGTCTATAGTTTAGCGCCTATATTTGTGAAAATTATGGATGGCAGCTGATAGTGGAGATTATCAAAGAAGTAGTCCGACGGATGACAGAGCGGGCCGGGGAGCAACCCCGGCCCTTTGTCTGTGTCCAAAGCAAAGGCCAAAATAAACACAGAAATACCCGGAAATAAACCTGGAAATAATCCCTGGCATTATGTTGAAATTCATGCTTTTTTATGCTATAATAATTTGCTATATCGTGCTCCGGCCATAACAAAAAGAGTGTCTCTGCCAACGAAACTAAAAGGACAAGAAAGACAAAACGCGCGGAAGCGGCGAGACTCAACCATCAGATGGAAACGGTAACATTCGGTATACAGACTGGAGCGGAGGCCGTCGAGAAAGAAATCACACCTCACCTTCATAGAGAATCCGCTCTTTTATGTATCAAGTCTTTAGAAAACGCCGCTATTGATGATCTGGTTTAAACAAGCCTGCCTCGAATGTTTTTCCCTATTCTCCCAATGCGGATTCGTGTTCCCGGATGAATCTAATGAATAAATAGTACTGTTAGATTACGCAAATTCCTGCTTAGTATGGTGGAGGTAAATCTCAGAAATATGGTATGGCTGAATCCAGATGATTACAAAAGTCAAGAATATGTGGAATTAAGACTGAACGCGCCAAAAAGCGAAAAAATATGTCTGGAATTTAATCCTCTAAAAATTTCTTGTGAGCCTGACTGGAATCCAATGTGGGAGGAGTGGCACTGCTATATTTCTCCATTAAGAATATATAAACAGGATTATGAGCTTTTGCTTGACTACTTCAACAAAATATATCCTACCAAAGATGCTTTCGATGGAACATTAGAACCGGCTTTTAACGTGTGCTTTTGCAATTGGATTGGAAAAAGTGATTGGCACAGGATTATTGATGAGATAGAGCGGGATTTGAGCCGCGTTAGTAACGGGAAAGAAGGACTGCTTACGGGTTTCCTCGCATGGGTAAAAAAGGCGCTTAAGCATACATCTGTTATTATAGTTGAGGGTAATTTATAAATATTCATTTGTTTTTAGCCTGGGGACTTTGGGAACACGAAATCGAATTGGAGCTCAGTATTTCACAAACGATACGGTATCGAAACTGAGAAAGGCGCGCGCGATCGAACCGAACGAATGATTTGCTGCGTTTGCGCGGCTGCTCCACCACAGATGAGGAAATCTGTTTTGTGCTTTTGGGGACTGGCCTTAGAATCGGAAGGGCTTTCGCGCTTGCATGGAACGAGATTGACTTCGGCAGCGGCATTATAAGCATTTATTAAGACAATGACATATAAGTCAGGTGAGAGTATGTACCTAAAAGCGCTGGAAATTCAAGGCTTCAAGTCCTTCCCGGATAAAACCGTGCTGAACTTCGGGGAGGATATTACCGCCATCGTGGGCCCCAACGGCTCGGGAAAATCCAATATCTCCGACGCCATCCGCTGGGTCATGGGCGAGCAGAGCGCCAAGGGTCTCCGGGGCGCGAAGATGGAGGACGTGATCTTCGGCGGCACGGAACAGCGAAAGCAGGTGGGCTTTGCCCAGGTGACCCTGGTGCTGGACAACACGGAGCGCATCTTCCCCTCTATGGAGGAGGCGGAAGTGGCCGTCACCCGCCGGTATTACCGCAGCGGGGAAAGCGAATACTATATTAACCGCCAGTCCGTCCGGCTCAAGGATGTGACGGAGTTGTTTCTGGACACCGGCTTGGGCCGGGAGGGCTATTCCATCATCGGCCAGGGCAAAATCGACGAAATCCTCTCCACCCGGAGCAGCGAGCGCCGGGAGATCTTCGAGGAGGCCGCCGGCATCTCCCGCTTCCGACACCGGAAGGAGGAGGCGGAGCGGAAGCTGGAGCGGACGGAGGAAAACCTGGTCCGCATCAACGACAAGATTTCCGAGCTGGAGCTCCAGGTAGAACCCCTGCGGGACCAGGCGGAGAAGGCGAAGCAGTACCTCATCCTCCGGGACGAGCTGCGGGTATTGGAAATCTCCGTGTGGCTAGAGAATCTGGACGCCCTAAAAATCAGCGCCCGGAAGCTGGAAATGGACTTCCACGCCGCCGAGAAGGAGCGGGACGAGGCCCGGGCAGCCCTGGATGCCCTCTATGCCGAGGGGGAGCGCTTCGGCGAGGAAATGCGCCAGAAGGACATGGAAGCCGAGCGGGCCCGGGGAGAGGCTGGGGAGCTGGACGCCCAGATGAAAGACCAATCCGCCGCCATCGCGGTGTTGGAAACCGGCATCGCCCACAACCAGGAGAACATCGACCGGGCCCGGACGGAGCTGGTGGAGTCCGACAGCCGGGCGGGGGGCCTGGCGGCCCAGTCCGCCCAGGAGAAGGACCGGGCAGAGGGTTTGTCCCGGCGGCTGGATGAGCTGAACGCGGGACTGGAGACCCTTTTGGAAAAGGCCCGGGCCTCCGCCGCCCAGGCAGGGGGCCGGCAGTCCGAGGCGGAGGCCCTTCGGGGCCGGGAGGCCGTGGCCGTGGCCGCCGCCGCCGACGCGCGGGCGGAGGCTGCCGCCATTACCGCCGAGAATGGGCAGCTGGAGGAGCGGCGGAGCACCGTGGAGACGGAAAAGGCCGCCGCGGAGGAGCAGCTGGAACAGGCCCGGGCGGAAGCCAAGGCCAACCGCCGCGCGCTGGAGGACGCCCGGGACGACGTGCGGGCCGCCGCCAACATCATCGCGGGCCACAGTCTGCGGATGGAGGAGCGGGAGAAAAAAGCCGCCGCCGCCTCGGACAGGCGGATGAAACTGACCATGGACGCCGGGGCACTGGAGAACCGCATCCGGCTGCTGACGGAGATGGAGAAGGACTACGAGGGCTTTTCCAGGGCCGTCAAGCTGGTGTGCCAGAACAACCTGCGGGGAGTCCACGGCCCTGTGGCGGGGCTGATGAGGACAGAACAGCAGTACACTGTCGCCATCGAAATCGCTTTGGGAGCGGGGCTCCAGAACATCGTCGTGGACCGGGAGGAGGACGCGAAGGCCGCCATCGGCTACTTGAAGCAGCGGGACGGGGGACGGGCCACCTTTCTGCCCCTCACCGCCATCCGGGGGGAGGAGCTGCGGCCAAACGGCGTGGAACAGGAATTCGGTTTTGTGGGCATTGCCTCCCGGCTGGTGAGCTTTGACCCGAAGTATCGAAATATTTTCCAGAACCTCCTGGGCCGGACGGTCATCGTGGAGGACCTGGACTGTGGCATTACCCTGGCCCGGAAATACCACAACGCCTTCCGCATCGTCACCCTGGACGGCCAGGTCATCAACCGGGGTGGCTCCATGACCGGCGGCTCTGCGTCCCGGAACTCCGGTGTGCTGAGCCGGGCGGCGGAGCTGGAAAAGCTTCACGGCCGCTCCGAAGGGATGCGGGAGCGCCTGGAAGAGGCCCGCCGGGAGGAGGAGGCCGTCCAGCGGGAGCTGGCTGCCGCCCGGTACGACCTGGAGACCGCCGAGGGCCAGCGCCGCCAAGCGGAGGACGAGGTTTTGCGGCTGGAGGGCGCAAAGAACCACTTTGACATCCTGCTTAGATCCCTGGGCGAAAATTTGGAGAACCTGACGGGAGAGCTGGAGAGCCTCACCGGGCATTTGGAGGAGAACCGGCAGCGAAAGGAACGGGCGGAGCAAGCCATTGCCCGGCAGGAGGCTGAGGCCGCAAAGTACCGGGAACAGGCCAACCAGGCCCTCTCCGGCCAGTCCGAGCTTCTGGCCCAGTCCAGCGCCCTCACCGAGGAGGTCGCCGCCCGGAAGGAGGAGCTGGCCACCCTCGCCGCCGAGCGGGACGCCGCCCTTCAGCGCTCCGCCGACCTGCGCCGTCTGGCGGCGGAGCTGACGGGAGACCGGCGGCAGAAGGAGGAAACGCTTGGGAATTACCAAGAGGCCATCGAAAAGGCCCAGGCGGAGATCACCCGCCGACGGGAGGGTATAAGCGCCCTGAACCAGCGGCGTCAGAGCTGCCAGGAGCGGCTGAGCGCCCTGAACGAGGAAAAAATGGCCCTGGAGGCCCGGCGCACCGCCCAGAACAAAGCCAGCCAGGAGATGAACGAAAATCTCTTGAACCTGGAACGCTCCGCCTCCCGGCTGGAGCAGAAGCTGGCCACCTCCGGCATGGAGGAAAAGCAGATTATCGACCGCCTCTGGGAGCACTACGAGCTCAGCCACTCCGACGCCCAGGCCCAGCGCATCGAGCTGGAGAGCGTCCCCAAGGCTACACGGCGGATTGGAGAATTGAAAAAAGGCATCGCCGCCCTGGGCACGCCCAACATCGGCGCCATTGAGGAGTACGAGCGGGTGAACACCCGGTATACGTATTTGACGGACCAGCGGGACGATGTGGAGAAGGCCAAGGGGGAGCTGGAAACCATCATCGGCGGCATCACCGGAGAGATGACCCGGATTTTCGCGGAGCAGTTCCAGCTTTTAAACGAGAGCTTCCAGACTACGTTCCTAGAGATGTTCGGCGGCGGACAGGCCCAGCTGGAGCTGGAGGACGAGACGGACATCCTGAACTGCGGCATTGAGATCAAGGCCCAGCCGCCGGGAAAGACGCTGAAAACCATCTCCCTGCTGTCCGGCGGTGAGAAAGCCTTCGTAGCCATTGCCTTGTACTTCTCCATTTTAAAGGTCCACCCCACGCCTTTCTGCGTCATGGACGAGATCGAGGCGGCCCTGGACGACGTGAACGTCACCCGCTACGCCCGGTACATGCGCCAGCTGGCGGGGAGAACGCAGTTCATCGTCATCACCCACCGCCGGGGCACCATGGAGGAGGCCGACGTGCTGTACGGCGTTACCATGCAGGAAAAGGGCGTATCCAAGATGCTTACCATCAATTTGAACGACATGGCAAAAGAGTTGGACATTCAGTAGAAAGGGTAACAACACAATGACTTTACGGCAGAAGATATGGGTTACCCTGGCGGTGTTCGCGGCGTCCGCGGTGATTGTAGTCCTTGGCGAGTGCCTGGGGAATCCGGGCGTGACCGCCAGCGGCTTGCTTTTGTTCCTCGCGGCGATTCTGGCAGCCCTGTTTTGCTGGCGCTGTCCTTACTGCGGCAAGGGGTTTAATCCGCCCTTCAAGAAAAAGAAATGCGCCCGCTGCGGGCGGGAGATCGACTACGAGGCCCGGAGGAAGTTTTGATTCCAGCGGCTTGAGAAGGGTGTTCTGCCGAGAGAAGGGCGGTTTTGGAAAAAGGCAAACGCATACCCCCACCGCCAAGTGAGCGGCAGCGGAAAGAGGAGGAAGTCCATTCGATACTCCCCCAGGGACCGTACTTCCTTTTCTCTTTTGGACCGTGCACGGCCCGTTTTCTCTTTTCCTTCTGAAAGGAAAAGAGAAAACGGGGGTGCAAAGAACCAGCCATCTTCATGGCTGAATCCATAAGGAGGACCCATGGGTTTTTTTGACAAACTAAAAAAGATTACCACCAACCTGTTCACCACCTATACCGAGGCCGACGAGGCCTTCTTCGAGGAGCTGGAGGAGACCCTCATCCTCTCCGACTTCGGCATGGAAATCGCCATAGAGACCGTGGAGAAGCTCCGGGAGAAGGTCCGCAAGGAAAAACTCGTGAGCCAGGAGGAGGTCCGCGCCGCCCTGCGGGAAATCATCGTGGAGGCACTGAACGTGGGCACCACGGAGGTGAATGTCTCCACCTCCCCCTGCGTCTTTCTCTTCATCGGGGTCAACGGCGTAGGGAAAACCACCTCCATCGGCAAGATGGCGAACCTCCTGCGCTACGGTGGGAAGAAGTGCCTTCTCTGCGCGGCGGATACCTTCCGGGCCGCCGCCGCCGACCAGCTGGAAATCTGGTCGGAGCGGGCCAAGGCGGACCTGATCCGCCAGCACGAGGGGGCGGACCCCGGCGCGGTGCTCTTCGACGCCCTTCAGGCCGCCAAGGCCCGGGGGGTGGACGTGGTGCTCTGCGACACGGCGGGACGGCTCCACAATAAGGCCAATCTCATGGCGGAGCTTGCCAAGCTCTCCAAGATCATCGACCGGGAATGTCCCGGCGCGGCCCGGGAGACCCTGCTGGTGCTGGACGCCACCACGGGCCAGAACGGCTTGGTCCAGGCCAAGACCTTCAAAGAGGCGGCGGGGCTGACGGGCATCATCCTCACCAAGCTGGACGGCACCGCCAAGGGCGGCATCGCCGTGGCGATCGCGAAGGAGTTGGGCGTGCCTGTGAAGTTCGCCGGAGTGGGCGAGGGCATTGACGATCTCCGGCCCTTCGACTCGGAGGAATATGCGGAAGCCATTATTTGACCTGGGAGGGGAGCGGACTCCCCTTTCGACCACCCCATTGCCAGAGGCGCTGCGTCATTGGTGTGTGCCCAAGGCGCACGGGCCGGGGTATTTTCCTGACGCGCGTGTCGCCAGGAGAATGATTTAAATTGATTTCTCCGCTTGTGCGGAGAAACCAGGGGCATGCCCCCTGAACCCCTGGAGGGGTATATAATTGGAGGAGGAATTGATTTGACCAGAGAAGACGACCGGATGTTCAACGAGCTGCGGTCTGTGAAAATCACCACGGATTTTGTCAAATTCGCCGAGGGCAGCTGCCTGATTCAGTGCGGGGACACCATGGTCCTCTGCTGCGCCAGCGTGGAGGAGAAAACGCCGCCCCACGTCCCCTATGGAGAGGGCTGGATTACCGCCGAGTACTCCATGCTACCCCGGGCCAATCGGGAGCGGAGCCGCCGGGATGTTGCCAAGCTGAAATTGTCCCCCCGGAGCGCCGAGATTCAGCGTCTGGTGGGCCGGTCTCTCCGCTCCGCCGTGGATATGAGAAAGCTGGGGGAGCGGACCATTACCATCGACTGCGACGTGCTCCAGGGAGACGGCGGGACCCGGACCGCCTCCGTTACCGGGGGCTTTGTGGCCCTGGCGCTGGCTTGCCGGAGGCTGGTGGAAAACGGCGATCTGGGCGCCAGCCCCATCCGGCACTACGTCACCGGCGTATCCGCCGGGATTGTGGACGACACGCCCCTGCTGGACCTCCGCTACAGCGAGGACAGCCGGGCCCAGGTGGACTTGAACTGCGTGATGAACGAGTTGGGAGAGCTCATTGAGATTCAGGGCACCGGCGAGGGCCGGGCCTTCAGCCCCGCGGAACAGCAGGAGCTGGTGCGCCTGTGCGCCAAGGGCTGCAAGGAGCTGCTGGCGGTCCAGAAAGAAGCCCTGGGAGGGAAATTCTGATGGCGGAGAAATTTGTGCTGGCGACCCACAACCCGGGAAAGCTGGCGGAGATGAAGGCGATTTTGTCCGGCTTAGGCGTGGAGGTTGTCAGCCCTGCCGAGGCCGGGGTGGAGGTGGACGTGGAGGAGACCGGGACCACCTTTGCCGAAAATGCGATGTTAAAGGCCCGGGCCATCTGCGCCGCGGCGGGACTGCCTGCCATCGCCGATGATTCCGGACTATGCGTGGACGCTTTGAACGGCGGCCCCGGGGTCTACTCCGCCCGCTACGGCGGGGAGGGCTTGGACGACGCGGGGCGGCGGCGTCTGCTGCTCCAGAATCTCCGGGGCCAGACCACTCGGGCGGCCCACTTTACCTGCGCCGTGGCCTGTGCCTTCCCCAATGGGGATACGCTGGAGGCGGAGGGCCGCTGTGACGGGGCCATCGCCTTCGCCCCCTTGGGGGAGGGCGGCTTTGGCTATGACCCGGTGTTCCTGATTCCCGAGAAGGGCAAGACCTTTGGACAAATCGGCCCGGAGGAGAAGAGCAAAATTTCCCACCGGGGAAAGGCCCTGGCGGCCTTTGCGGAGAAGCTGAAAGCCTACTTGAATAAATAAGTAAAGAGACGCGGACATGAAGGGCGTAAGACCCTGCTTTTAGGGAGCGCGTTGAGCCTGCTGGGCATCGCGTTTTCCTTGAACAATGTCGTAGCCATTGGCTGCGGCGCTGGCGGGCTTCTTCTGGCCTTAATCGGACATGCGAAAGGAGATTGAGCGTTGGACTTAACAAGCAAACAGCGGGCCCAATTGCGGGGCCTGGCCAACGGCATTGATACCATCCTCCAGATTGGCAAGGAGGGAATCGGAGAAAACCTCATCAAACAGGCTGACGACGCCTTAGAGGCCCGGGAGCTCATCAAGGGCCGGGTGCTGGAGAACAATCTAGACTATGACGCCCGCACGGCGGCGGAGGAGCTGGCGAAGGCCACCCGCAGCGAGGTGGTCCAGGTTATCGGCACCAAGTTCGTTCTATACCGGGAGACCCACTCCAAGCCGAAGGAGAAGCGGATTCAACTGGTAAAAGAGCGGAAGAAGAAACTTTAATCCTGTCTGCAAGGGGGCTTCCATTTTGAAGATCGGCGTATACGGCGGGGCCTTCAACCCGCCGCATCTGGGACATATTACCGCGGCCCGGGCGGTATTCGGACTTTTGAAGCTGGATAAACTCTTGGTGATTCCCACAGGACACCCGCCCCACAAGGCCCTGCCCTCCGAAAGCCCTGCGCCGGAGCAGCGGCTGGAAATGACTCGCCTGGCCATGGAGCAGACCGGCCTGGGGGACAAGGCGGAGGTTTTGGACCTGGAGCTCCGGCGGGGGGGAAACAGCTACACCGCCGACACCTTGGCCTGCTTGAAGGAGAAATACCCGGAGGACGAGCTGTGGCTGCTGATGGGGGCGGATATGTTCCTTACCCTTCACACCTGGCACGAGCCGGAGCGCATCCTCTCCCTGGCGGGGGTGGCGGCCTTTGGGCGGACGGAGGCGGACACGGAGGAGCTGTTTTCCGTTCAGCGGGACTTCCTCTGCCAAAGATTTCCGCAGGCCCGGGTTTTCACCCTCAGTATTCCAGGCGTGGTGGACGTATCCTCCACGGAGCTGCGGGAGCGGCTGGCACGGGGAGAGGGCGGAGGGCTCCTGGCCCCGGCGGTGTATGGCTATATTCTCCGGGAAAAGCTCTACGGCACAGCGGCGGACTTGAAAAATCTGTCTCTGGAGCAGCTCCGGCCCGTGGCGTTGAGCTGTTTGAACCACCGGCGGATTCCCCATGTGCTGGGCACCGAGCAGGAGGCCGTCCGCCTGGCGGAGCGCTGGGGGGCGGACGCGGAGAAGGCCCGGCGGGCCGCTCTGCTTCACGACTGCACGAAGAAGCTGAGCCTCCCGGAGCAGCTGGCCCTGGCGGAGCGGTTCCACGTTCCCCTGGACGAGATGGAGCGGCGGGAAATCAAGCTCCTCCACGCCAAGACCGGCGCGGGCATCGCAGAGGCGGTCTTTGGCACAGATGAGGAGATTACCAACGCCATCCGCTGGCACACCACCGGGCGGGGGGACATGACGCTGCTGGAAAAGGTCCTGTATCTGGCGGACTACATCGAGCCTACCCGGGATTTCCCCGGCTTGGAGGCGCTGCGGCGGACCTGCTATGAGGACCTGGATGCTGGGCTACTGCTGGGACTGGAAATGACCATCGGGGAGATGGAGGCCCGAAACGCGCCCATTCACCCCAAGACCCTGGAAGCCAGGGATGCGCTGAAAGGACAGAGATAAAGATATGAGCAACGTTGGAAAGCGTCTGGCAGGCGGTCAGGGCTCCAAGCCCCCCCGGAAGGGGAAGCTGACCCGCCAGCAGATTATTTTGCTTGTGGTGGTTGTGGTGCTGGCCATCGCTTTGGCGGTGACGTTGGCTCTGCGGAGCCTCTTCGTCCGGCCGGAGCTGCCTGCCCGGAACGACCCTCAAAATACCGTGGACAAGGACGGAGACGGCAAGCCCGACGGGCCGGAGCCCATTGACTACGGCGACGGTCTCCGCCCCCGGGGCGGCGACGGAGAACGGAAAAGCGCGGACTACTGGACCGTTCTGATTTTGGGCCGGGACACCGGCGGCGGCGGAAACACGGACACCATGCTGCTGGCCAGTTACGACGTAACCAATCAAAAGGCCACCGTCATGTCCATCCCCCGGGATACCATGGTGAACGTCCCCTGGGACATCAAACGGATCAACTCCGTCTATAATTACTATGGCGGCGGCGAACGGGGCATCCAGCACCTTTACAAGGAGATTTCCCAGCTGGTGGGCTTCGAGCCGGACTTCCAGGTGGTGGTGGAATGGGACGCCGTGGGGGAGATTGTAGACGCCATCGGCGGTGTGTACTTCGACGTGCCCCAGGACATGAACTACGACGACCCCTATCAGGACCTCCATATTCATCAGACGGCGGGCTACCGCCTTCTCAGCGGGGACGACGCTATGCAGGTCCTCCGCTACCGCCATGACAACCGGAAAAACGGCATTACGCGCGGCTACCCAGACGGCGACCTGGGCCGCATCAAGACCCAGCAGGCGTTTTTGAAGGCCATGGTGGACCAGCTTCTGCGGCCCAAGAATATGACCAAGGTAGGTCCCCTCATTGAGGCGTTCAACAAGAACGTGGAAACGGATATGAGCTTCCAGAACATCCTCTGGTTTGGGCAGCAGGCGGTGATGGGGGGCTTGAAAACGGAGGATGTGAACTTTGTCACCATGCCAAACAGCGCCAAGTACGCCTACAGCCGGAGCGTGGGGAATATGCAGTCCTATGTGGTGCCCAACGCCAAGGAGCTGCTGGCTCTGGTGAACAACGAGCTTAGCCCCTTCACCGAGGTGTTCACCCTGTCGGACCTGGACATTATGTCCGTCAATGCCGACGGCTCCGTCAGCTCCTCCACCGGCTATGTGGAGGACAAAAAAGCGGCTCTCCCGCCCCCCAAGGACGAGCCGGAGGAAGAGGAGCCCACCGTGGACGAAAACGGCTATCCCATCGACCCGGAGACGGGCCTGTCCATCACCGTGGACCCGGAGACCGGCGAACCCATCGTTCCCATTGACCCGGAGACCGGGGAGCCCCTGGTTATCGGACCGCCGGATACGGCGATCGGCTCCAATGAAAACGGAGGCGGAACTACGAATTCCAATGGGTCCACCCAGCCCGGGGGAACGACGCCTATCAGCCCGCCGGATACCGGCGCCACGATGCCCCCGGCTTCCCCCGACACCCCCGCCACGCCGGACGACAATACGCCCCCGGCCCCCCAGGAGCCCGCCCCCGCGCCGGAGGTCCCGGCAGACCCCCAGCCTCCGGTAGCGGACCCGGGCTTCGCCCTCATTGGGCCGGACCCCGTTGTGTAAGAATACCATTCACATATTTTCAAGAAAGAGAGGAATGTCTATGACACCGAAAGAGCTGGCCATCATTGCCGCCAAGGCCCTGGACGAGAAGAAGGGCAAGGAAATTTCCGCTATTGAAATCACGGACCTGACCACTCTGGCGGACTTTTTCGTCATCGCCACCGGCGGGTCCAACACCCAGATCAACGCCCTGTGTGACGCGGTGGAAAAGGCCATGAAGGAGCAGGCCGGGGAGGCGCCCCTCCACCGGGAGGGCCACCGGGATGGCACCTGGGTGCTGCTGGACTATGGCTGCGTGGCGGTCCATGTGTTCTCCCAGGAGGCCCGGGAATTTTACGACCTGGAGCGCCTCTGGTCCGACGGAAAGCCTCTGGACCTCAGCGGCGTGCTGACGGCGGACTGAACAAGATGCAAATGGAAAGCGGGCGAGAGACGAACCGTCTCTCGCCCGCTTTTTTAGTTTTATCGGTTCCGCAGCACGTTTTCCAAGGTTTCCAGCAGCTTGGCAATGTCGATGGGCTTGGAGATGTGCCCGTTCATACCGCACTTGAGGGCTGTTTGTTTGTCCTCCTCAAAGGCGTTGGCTGTCATAGCCAGGATGGGGATGCTGGAAAGGGCCGGATTTTCCAGGGCGCGAATGGCCTGGGTGGCCTCGTAGCCATTCATGACGGGCATCTGCACGTCCATCAGGATCAACTGGTAATAATCTGGCTCCGCATGGGTCAGCAGGTCCAGGGCAATCTGCCCGTTCTCCGCGATTTCCACGGTGAAGCCCGCCTCCTCCAGGATGGCCTGGGCAATTTCCTGGTTCAGCTCGTTGTCCTCCGCCAGCAGGATGCGGCCCAGGTCCAGGGGCTGGGACGACAGTAGGCCCTTCTCCTCCGGGGTTTCCTCCGTGCCCACAATGGACATCAGGCAGTCCCGCAGCTCCGAGAGGAACAGAGGCTTGCCGCAGAAGGCGGTGACTCCGGCCTCCTTGGCCTCGTCCTCGATGTCGGCCCAGTCGTAGGCGGTGAGGACGATGATGGGCACCTCGTCGCCGCACTCTTTGCGGATGCGCCGGGTGACCTCGATGCCGTTCATATCCGGCAACAGCCAGTCGATGATGTAGACGGAATAATGGTCCCGCCGCATGACGGCCTGCCGGGTGCGGAGCACCGCCTCCTTTCCAGAGAGGGTCCACTCCGCCCGCATGCCGATCTGCTGGAGCATGCAGGAAACACTGTCGCAGGTGTTGAAATCGTCGTCCACCACCAGGGCGCGGCAGCCGGAGAACTCCGGGATGGTAGTGGGTTGCTTCTCGTCGGAGCAGAGGCGGAAGGTGAGGTCCACGGTGAACTCCGTTCCAACGCCCTGCCGGCTCTTGACATGGATGGAGCCGTTCATCATCTCCACAATGTTCCGGGTGATGGCCATGCCCAGGCCCGTGCCCTGGATGCCGCTGGTGGTGGAGTTTCGCTCCCGCTCGAAGGGCTCAAAAATGTGGGAGACAAACTCCTCGCTCATGCCAATGCCGGTGTCCCGGACGCTGAATTCATAGGAGGCGTGACCCGCCGGGGCGGAGGCCTTCTCCATCACCCGGATGCTGACGATGCCCCCGGCGGGGGTGTATTTGATGGAGTTGCCCAGCAGGTTTAAGAGAATCTGGTTCAGCCGCAGCCGGTCACAGAGGATATCCTCGTGGATGACGTCCACGGCGTCCATGTACAGCTCCAGCTGCTTGGCGTGGACATCCGCCTGGACGATGCTCCGCAGGCCGTGGAGAATGTCCGGCAGGGTGCAGGGCTTCTCATCCAGATACATTTTGCCGCTTTCAATGCGGCTCATGTCCAGCACGTCGTTGATGAGGCTGAGCAGGTGGTTGCCGGAGGTCATGATTTTCTTGAGGTATTCCTCCACCTGCTCCCGGTTGTCCAGGTGGGTGGAGGCCAGGGCGGTGAAGCCGATGATGGCGTTCATGGGGGTGCGGATGTCGTGGGACATGTTGGAGAGGAATACGCTCTTGGCCTTGCTGGCCCGGTTGGCCTGGGCCAGGGCATCCTCCAGCAGGTTCTTTTTCTCCATCTCCGACCGGGTTTCCGCGTCCACGCTGCGAAAGCCGATGACGACGCCCCGGCTGGAGGCCCGGTCCCCGATGGGAACGGCCTTCATTTGGAAGTAACGGATATCGCCCATGCAGACGGTCCGGTAGTTGAGATAGTAGATGCCCTGATCCTGAAGTGTCCGAAGCAGATTGTCCCCTGTGAAAATCCGGCGGAGCATATCCCGGTCGTCCACATAGACGCAGGTCTGTATGTAATTTTCCATATGGACATCCAATGAGAGCTCCCCGGTGAAGAGCTGCTCCAAAAGTCCGGCGGGACAGGCATAGGTTCGAAGGGCCGTACCCTGGCGGGTCTCCAGGTCGAAATAGCAGACCAGGTTGTAGTCTGTGCTCAGGGCCTGAACCAGCTCCTGGTGGCGGCGCTCCTGGCGGAGCTGCTCCTCCCGCTCCTGCTGCTTTTGGGCGGTGCAGTCCAGGAGGAAGCGCTGGTAGAACAGCTCGCCGTCCTCATCAATTAGCTTCACGTTGCCCATTACGTGAAGGACCTCTCCATTGGGATGGCGGACCCGGTATTCCACGCTTACGCTGTCTCCCGCGCTCTTAAGGGATTTGATGCTGCTTAGCAGCTTCTCCCGGTCCTCGCTGAACACGGAGGTGGCGATGGTGTCGAAACCGGCTCTGGAAAGCTCCTCTTGCGACGGATAGCCCAAAATCGACAAAGCGGCCCGGTTGACGCTGAGAATACGGGACCCGTCCAGGCTGTGGCACAGCACGCCGCAGTCCATGGTGGTGAACAGGGTTTCCAGTGCGTGGTTCTCCCGACGCAGTTCCTCCTCATAGGCCCGTTCCTTTGTCACGTCGATGCCCACGCCCACGGTTCCCATGACGCTGCCGTCCAGGTCGTACAGAGGGGTTTTGTAGGTGGTCAGAAGCCGGGTTCCCTCGCCGGTTTGTATCGTCTCCTCCGCGATGCCGGTCTGCCTGCTTTCCATGACGATTCGCTCAGACTCGACACAGGCGGGATCGTCCTGTTCCACATCCCAGATATAGGCGTGCCGCTGTCCCTGGACCTGTTCCTTGGTTTTGTTCACGGTCTGGCAGAAGCTGTCGTTTACTTTTTCGTGAACGCCCTCCTTGCTCTTGTACCAGACCAGGTTGGGGACGCTGTTGATGGCAGCCTCCAGATATTGCCGGGACTCCCAGAGGTCCTTCTCCTGGTGACAGGTCCGCTGCCATCTCTGGAAGCGGAAGCGCAGCTCCGCTTCGCTCATGGGGAGGGGCCACAGGTCCGTCAGAGTGGGAAGCAGGTCCGTCAACTGCGACAGCTGCTCCCGCGTGCCCAAGACGATCAGCGCCGTCCCGCTCCGCGCCAACGTCCGGGTGGTCTCGACGGCGTTTCGCTCCGTGAGATCAGCGAAGATGACGCTGGCCTGGGCGGCCAAGGCGGAGTCCGGCTCCGCACTCTCCAGGAAGGTATGGGTAAAGGGCTCCAGAGGAGCGGTCTCCTTGACAGGGGTGAAAAGCTCCTGACGGCGGCCGACGCAGTAGAGCCGCAGATGACAATGATACATAGGCTTTCTCCTCCATATGGCTGAGAGTCCGGGGCGGGCATGGGGGAAAGGGACGGCCCGCCGAGCCAATTTCATGGTGTTATTTTAACGGGTAAAAGGGCCGGTGTCAACCATAGAAGGGGCTCCAAGGGGCAGAAAGAGCGCTTTTTCTGAATACAAAGAAGAGGCGCACGGCATTTTGGGCCGTGCGCCCCGTTGGATTCCCTGGCTTCCCGGAAGCTTACACGCTGAAATTCAGCTGACGGTAGTACCCGTCATAGACCCGGGAGATGGGCTTATCCGCCACAGCGGGCCTTTCCGGACCATAGAGCAGGCGCCCGATTTTGTAGCCCACACCATTGATGCACACGGACTCTCCCGCGGTGCGGCCGCCGAATTTCGTCATCCAGGCCAGCGCCTCGCCCACGGTGCAGCCCTGCCGCATCCGGCCCTGCTCGTCCCAAAGCGGATCATAACCCAATTCCATATCTGCCGTATCCTCCATTCATATTCATAAGCAACCGCTAGATATTGTAGCGGACTCTCCCGGCAAAAGCAATGGTGGGAGTGGAGAAAAAAGGAGAGGATATTCGTGTAAATCATGGCTTGACAAATCGCGGAAACAGGGTATCCCTTGAGCGGCAGGGGCTGCCGCCCAAGGGGAGGTTGCACGGGAAGGCGCAACAAAAGGGGAATTGCGGGAAGTCTGTGGGCGCTGGTTTGGAGACGCGGCTTCGGGCCAGGCGCGTATACTGAATTGGGAAGGAGAGAAAAACCATGAACAAGAGTATTTTGGAGGGGCTGGGAAAGCTCCTCCGCGTGAAGAGCCTGGTGACGCTGGCTCTGACGGCGGTGTTTTCCGTGATGGCCCTGAGAGGCGAAATCTCCCAGGAGTTCATGACGGTTTACGCCGTGGTCATTGCCTTCTATTTTGGAACCCAGAGTCAAAAGACTCCGGGCGTGAAGGGAGATGGCGGATATGACGCTGGCTGAGCAAGTGCTTTCCATTGCCCGGGGAGAGATCAACGTGAAGGAGTCCCCGGCGGGCTCCAACCGGGTGAAGTACAACGACTGGTTCTATGGACGGGAGGTTTCCGGGGCCGCCTACCCCTGGTGCATGGCCTTCGTCCAGTGGGTCTTTGACCAAGCGGGGGAGCGGCTTCCCTGTAAGACGGCCTCCTGCTCGGCTCTGCTGAGCTGGTACGAGGCCCACCAGCCTTCCCAGGTAGTGAAGGAGGCCCGGCCGGGGGATATCGTCCTCTACAATTTCGGCCACACCGGCGTGGTGGAGGCCGTGGGCAGCGGGACCGTCACCGCCATTGAGGGCAACACCTCCCCCGGTACGGCGGGGAGTCAAGATAACGGCGGCATGGTCTGCCGGAGAACCCGAAAAATCGCCCTGGTGACGGCGTATCTCCGTCCCCTGGAGGAAAAGGAGGCGAACCCTATGGACAATACTCCCAGCCCCGCCCACAAAGAGGGCGTGGAATGGGCCGTGAAAAGCGGCATCCTTACCGGCGACGCGGAGGGTGACCTGAAGCTGACCGAGCCTGTGACCCGGCAGCAGATGTGCACCATGCTGAAGCGGCTGGCAGACGGTCTGGAGAAAAAATAAGGAAAGGAGCGGGGACGCGCGAACGCGTTCCCGCTCCTTTTTACTCCGTTCCATCCCCGGCGTGCTTCCAGGGGCCGGTCCCATAGAAGAAAACGGACATGGCGGAGGCCACGGTCCAGCCGATGGGCCAGGCGCACCAGATGCCAAGAGCCCCCAGGGCTGTCCGAGCCAGCGGCATGGCCAGGACCACCCGGAGAATTAGATCCGTGAAGGTGGAGGCCATAAAATGGAGCATCCGCCCGGAGCCCCGGAGAACGCCGTCGGCCACCAGCTTGGCGGAAATGATGAAATAGAAGGGGGAGAGGATGCGAAGATAGGCTACGCCGGTCCGGAGGGCGTCCTCCGTGGGGCTGTCCAGGAAAAGGGACAGCATGTGCCGACTGGCGAAGAAATACAGCAGGAACAGGGGAAGACTCAGAAGCCACACCAGCTTCACCCCGGCCCGGAATCCGGCCCTCACCCGGGAGAGCTTCTGCGCGCCGATGTTTTGGGCGGTGTAGTTGGACACGCCGTTGGCCAGGGTGGTGAAGGAGGTAATGACCAGGTTGTTCAGCTTTACTCCGGCGGAGTAGCCCGCCATAACGCCGGTGCCGAAGCCGTTGATGACCCCCTGGAGGATGATGTTGCCCACGGAGATGAAGCTTTGCTGGAGGATGCTGGGCACGGCGATGACGGCAATCTTTTTCAGCAGCAGGAGAGAGAACAGGGGAGTGGGCTTCGGGGCCTCCACCTTTCGCAGCCGGGCGTATACCACACCCACGGCCAAGACGCAGCTGATTCCCTGGCAGAGGAAGGTGGCCCAGGCCACGCCGGCCACCCCCATGTCAAAGGCGGTGACAAAGAGGATGTCCCCCGCGATGTTGGCGGTGGAGGAGGCCGCCAGGAAGAGGAAGGGGGTCCGGGAGTCCCCCAGGGCGGAGAATACGCCGGTGGCGATGTTGTAGAAAAAGACGAAGGGCAGGCCCCAGATGTAGATGTCCAAGTAGAGCTTGGAGGCGGCGAAGGCCCCCTCCGGGGTGTGAATGAGCCGAAGTAGCCCGCCGCAGCCAAGGATGCCTCCCAGCATCAGCGCCCCGCAGAGGACGGCGCTGGCGATGCAGGCGGTGGACACCGCCGTTTTCATCTTCCCGTATTCCTTGGCCCCGAAGAGCTGGGAGACCACCACGGAGCAGCCCATGTTGCACCCGAAGGCGAAGGCCAGAAAAATCAGCGTCACCTCGTAGCTGTTGCCCACGGCGGCCAGGGCCTCCTCGCCGATGAATTTCCCGGCCACCAGGCTGTCGGCGATGTTGTAGAGCTGCTGGAAAAGTATGCTGCCAAACAAGGGGAGGCAGAACCGCCACAACACGGTTTCCGGCCTCCCCACGGTCAGGTCTTTGTTCATGGGGATGCACCTCTCTTTCGGACTTCTCGATGGATTTTGATTATAGTCCCAAAAACGAGAGGTGTAAACCGTCATTTTGACGGTTTAGCATCCCAGGTATTCCTCCAGGCAGATTCCCTTGCGCATGATTTCCCCAGCGGCTTCCTCCCCCACGTAGCGGTAGTGCCAGGGCTCGTAGCCCACGCCGGTGAGGGCGCTTTTCTCCGTGGGATAGCGGAGGATGAAGCCGTACTCGGCACAGTGCTCCATCAGCCATCTCTGCACCGCCGTGTCCTCCTGCCTCTCGTCTAAAAGCTGGTAGGACTTGTCCACAATGTCCACCGCCAGCCCGGCCTGGTGCTCGCTGGTCCCGGGCCGGGCCACCCAGAGGGCGGCCTGTTCCTCCGCCTCCTCCAAGGACCCGGCCTGGGGGAGGCAGGATTGGACCTTTCGCTGGAACAGCTCCTCCTGCTTCTCCCAGCTTCGGTAGGAGGAGCAGATGGTGGGCTCCAGCCCCTCCGCCCGGCAGTCGTCCATCATCCGCTGGAGGGCGGGGTAGGCCCGCTTGTCGATGGCGTGGTTATTCCGCAATTGGGTCAGCGCGGGAATCTGGAAATCCTCCGGCAGGGGGTGGCTGCCGTTTACCAGGATCAGCTTCCAGTCGTCCTTGGGGACGGCGCTGTCCTTCCCATCGGAGGCGGGGTTACCCTCCCCGCCGGAGGTTATCGCCCCGGGAACGGTCAGGACATGGACGGGTTCGCCGCTCCCGGCCCCCGCTCCCGCCGCGGCGCAGGCGGCCTGGGTTCCCTCGGCCTCGGCCCGGCCCAGCAGGAAGCCGCCGGTAAACAGCGTCAGCCCCAGCAGGAGCAGAAGAGGCAGGGGAGACCGCCGGTTCCTCCGCCGGGAGGGCGCGAGGCGGCGGGGCCTGGAAACCATGGGCGTGTCCCATTGAACAGGGGCGGCGGCGTAATATTCCCGGTCGGGACGGGGAAATTCATGTACGGTGCAGGAATGGATAGACATAGAAACAGCTCCTTTGCTCTTGAACTGCCTCTATGATAAGGCTTGTCCCCGTCGAAACCGAAACATTCCTGCATCGAAGTCTCACCAATTTTGCATCGGACCGGCATCAACGCTGACACTGAAGCCGGGAGGATAGCCCATGGCGGTGCGGGTATCGTCATCTATGGACCGCCAGTCCATCTCGAGGGTAATGTGGAGGTAATTATCGTACCGGATGATCCAATAAACCGTGTCGCTTTCCGCCAGCCGAAAGGCGGCGAGGTTCGATTGGATGTCGTCCAGCGGCTCGTAGTCCAGCCCCAGGGCGCTGAAGAAGGAACTGCCAATGTTCTCCGCCGGGGCGTCGAAATCTAAGAGACACTCCGAATGCAGCTCTAGCGTCAGGATTTGCCCGGACTCTCCATCCAGATACAAAGAGAGCGTTTCTCCGGTCTCCTTGTCGTAGGCATCCAGCATGGCGAAGGCGGCGCTGGACAAGTCCCTCTGGTCCCGGACGTAGAGAAGGCTGCCTTTAAAACCCCGGTTGTACACCCCGGACTTCTCGGGCAGAATTCCCAGCTTTACCAGCCGCGCCAATTCCGCCCAGGCCTGGTTGGACAGCTCTTCCAGCTTTGCCGCTTCTGGTTCCTGGCCCACAATGGTGAGAAGCTCGGGAACAGACTGGTACTGGGTCAGCAGCCGGATGCGCCCGGGCAGCTCCGGGGGCTTGGAGGGGAAGTTGTTGTCCGCCGTCAGGGCCTCGGCGTGGACGGTTCCGGTGAGCCGCCCGTCCTCCAGCGTGGAGAGGTGGAGGGGCAGCAGGGCCAGGGCCACTACGGTCAGGGCCGTCAGGAGGGGGAGGAGCCAGTTTTTCCAGTTTCGCAAGGCAGTTCCTCCCCTCCGTTCAGATGCACCCGGACCCGGGTGCCCCGGCCCGGCTCGCTCTCAATTTCCAGCTCCCCGCCGTGGAGCTCCACAATCCGGCGGCACAGGGCCAGCCCCAGCCCCGCGCCCCCCTGGGCCCGGGCGCGGGACTTGTCCACCATGTAAAAAGCCTCCGTCACCCGTTCCAGCTCCTCCGCCGGGATGCCCTTGCCCTGGTCCGTCACCTGGACGCAGCAGCTTCCATCCTCCAGGGCGAAGCCCTCCAGCAAAATCTCCCCGCCGTCCTCCATGGCCTTCCGGGCGTTGTCCAGCAGGTTCATGCAGACGGTCTCCATCAAATCCGGCTCCATCCGCGCCGTCACCGCCTGGGACTGAAGGGTGAGCCGGATGCCCGCCTGCCGGAGGGGCGGCTCCATGGCCCCGGCCACCCGGCGGAGGAACGCGTCCAGGGGAACGGGCCGCAGGGGGAAATCCTGCCGTCCCAGGACGATGAGGTCCAGCAGCTTCCGGCTCAGGGCCTCCAGCCGCCGTCCCTCGCCGAAGATATACCCGGCGCTCTCCCGGACCTGTTCCTCCGTGGCCGGGCGGGAGCGGAGAAGGTCGGCGTAGCCGATGATGGAGGTCAGGGGCGTTTTGATCTCGTGGGCAAAGCTGCCGATGAAGTCCTCCTGGCGGCGCTGGGCGGCCTTCAGCTCCGCCACCTGGCGCTGGATGCGGTGGGCCATGACGTTGAAGTCGGCGGAGAGCCGGGCGATCTCGTCGTCCCCGTCCACCCGGACCCGCTGGCTGAGCTCCCCCTCCGCCATCCGCCGGGCGGCGGCGGAAAGGCGGGCCAGGGGCCGGGCCAGCATGGCGGCCACCGCCAGGGACAGGCCCCCCACCGCCCCGGTGAGGACCAGCATCAAGGAGAAGAAGCTCCGGTACTGCTCCGACCGGGATTGGAACAGCTCTCCCACCTCCCGGCAGTTTTCCAGGTAGAGGATGCCGTCCTCCAGGGCCAGGGGGCTGGCGGCGTGGAGGTAAATCCGCCCGTCGGCCAGGGCGTTCATGACCCAGCCCCGCTGCCCGGCGGGAAGCTGGGAGGTGAGGCCCGCCGCCTCCACCGGCAGCGCGCCGCTGCCGCCCAGGGCCGTTCCCGCCTCGTCGCTGAGGCGGAAGGAGACCGTCCGCCCCTGGCCGGTGGTGATGCTGATGCCCCCGGCGGCTTTGGCCAGCTCTTCCCGGCTGTACAGGGGGTTGAAGGCCAGCTCCTGGGCCAGGGCGAAGCGGAGGAGGTCGTTTTCCTCGTACAGCGCCGCCACCTCCCGGTCCAAAGAGGCGCGAAACTGGGCGTGGATGAGGGCGTAGCCCCCGGCGGAGCAGGCCAGGGCCGTGATGAGGACCATGCTGCAAAAGAGCTTCCAGAATAATCTCACAAAAAGCCTCCTTTTGGGTGGGAGCGAACCGCGGGGGCGGCCCTGTGTGTCCGCCCGCTTCCGTCATGCCGCCCCTACACCTCCAGCCGGTAGCCCACCTTATAAACCGCCACCAGCCGGTTCTCCAGCCCCAGCTTCTTCCGCATCCGCTGGATGTGGAGGTCCACGGTCCGGCTGTCCCCCAGGAACTCCTCGCCCCAGACCTTTTCATAGATTCGGTCCCGGTAGAGGGCGATGTTTTTGTTTTGCAGGAAGAGCAGCAGCAAATCGTACTCCTTGGCGGTCAGGGCCACGGGGGCCCCGGCCCGGCGCACGACGCGGCTGGCGGTGTCGATTTCAATGTCCGGCGGCAGGGAGAGGACCCGCCCCGTCTTTCCGCAGCGGCGGAGGACGGTTTCCACCCGGGCCAGCAGCTCCATCAGCTCGAAGGGCTTGACGATATAGTCCTCCGCCCCCAGGCGCAGGCCCTTCACCCGGTCCTCCAGCTCTCCCTTGGCGGTGAGGAAGATCACCGGCACCTCCAGGCTTTTGCAGTATTCCAGCACCTCGTAGCCGTCGGCCTTGGGCAGCATGATGTCCAGCAGCGCCAAATCGAAGGGCTGGGCTTCCAGCTTGTCCGCCGCGTCCGCCCCGTCAGGGGCCCAGGCGCAGCGGTAGCCCGCCCCTTCCAGGGCGGTGCGGATGAGGTTGGCGATGGGGGCCTCGTCCTCGGCAATGAGGATTTTGTTCACGGAAATCACGTCCTTTGACAAGATGCCTGTTTGGAGTATAGTTTGTATCGTCCTTCCATCATTCTTGCATCATGAACCGGAGAGGGGGCTTTGGCATAGACTGTCGTAGCCCCAATCGAAAGGAGGACGCCGGAAGCGTGCTTCCGGCTGCGTATATGAATCAGAATCAGAATATGATGCGGCAATTCTCCTCTCCCACCGCCTGGAACGGCCGGTCGGGAGAAGCTGTCATTCCCCTGCCTAATCCCGGCGAGGGCGGGCCTGTCTACCCCGGCAACATGGACGGAGGCGAGGCCGTGATTCCCCTGCCCAACCCCGGCGAGGGCGGCCCGGTCTATCCCGGTCCCGACGGCGGCGGCGTGGTGGAGCCCGTCATCCCCCTGCCCAACCCCGGCGAGGGCGGCCCGGTTTACCCCGGCCCCGGCGGCGGAAATCAGACATGGCCCTGTCACGGCGGAGGCTGCGGCGGGATCATCGTCCTGCCCGGCGTCATCGGCGGCGTGTGGCCCGGCGCGGCGAAGGTCCGCTTTTTGAACGCGGGCTACGGCTATCCCGCCTTCCGCGTTTTCGTCGGCAACCGCCGGTTTGTGAACGTGCTGAACTATGCCTCCGCCACCACCTACGGCCAGGTCAACGCCGGTTACCAGACGGTGACGGTTACGGGGACCGACGGCTATGTCTACATCCAGAAAACCATGCCCTTCCAGTCCAACGGAATCACCACCATCGCCATCATCAACACCGCCGGGGGCCTGGACCTGATGCAGATTACCGACAGCTGCTGCCCGCCCACCAACGGGTATTCCAGCTTCCGCATCGGGAATCTGGCCTATAACAGCGGCCCCCTGGACGTGATCATGAGCGACGGCCGGGTGGTCTGGGCGGACCTGCGGTTTAAGGAGGTCCCCGCCTTCAAGCGCATCATGCCCGGCACCTACCAGTTCTTCTACGCCGACACGAACCTGACGCCCATGCCCTCCGGCCTGGACATCGAGACCATGGACTCCGCCTGGCTGGGGGTCTATCCGCCGCACGAGACCTTCGGCTCGCTGTACCTGGACGTGACCAGCAACGCGATTTACAGCGTCTATCTCCTCCAGAGCGGCAGAAACCGGAACAACATCCAGAACCTGATTTTGATGGACCGCTAAGGCAAAACGCCCGCGCCCAAGGCGGCGCGGGCGTTTTTCTCAGAACGTGAGGATTCCCAGGTGCTCCAGCAGGATTTTCAGGCCCATGAGAATCAGGATGACGCCTCCCGCCAGCTCCGCCCGGGCCTTGTAGCGCAGGCCGAAGACGTTGCCCGCTTTCAGCCCCAGGGCGGAGAGGAGGAAGGTGGCGGCGCCGATGAGGGACACGGCGGAGAGGATATGTACGTCCGGCAGCAGGGCGAAGGTGACGCCCACCGCCAGGGCGTCGATGCTGGTGGCCACGGCCAGGAGGAACATGGTGCGGAGGCCGAAGGAATCGTCATGACATTCCCCGTCCCCAGAAAGGCTCTCCCTGACCATGTTTCCGCCGATGAAGGCCAGGAGGACGAAGGCGATCCAGTGGTCAAAGGCACTGATATATTGGTCGAAGGCGGAGCCCAGCAGGAAGCCGATAGAGGGCATCAACGCCTGAAAGCCGCCGAACCAGGCGCCGGTGAGGAGGTAGTGCCGGGGCTTCAGCCGCTGGACGGACAGGCCCTTGCAGATGGAGACGGCGAAGGCGTCCATTGAAAGGCCGGCGGCGATCAGCAGCAGTTCCAAAATATCCATGGGGGAGCCTCCCTGTATATGTAGTTTTTAGATGATACCACAACCATATTCCGGCTGTCAACGAATATGAACCGGGCAGGGGAAAAATGGCCGTTTCCGCACGCTTGACATTTCCGCCGCTTGGTGTTATAGTGTCTTTGTCAAATTGGCTGTGACGGAGACGGAGCCGCCGGAAACGCCCAGAGAGGGACGCGCATGCTGAAAGCGTCCCGCGCCGAACGCGGAGCCTCCACCACTCCCGAGCCGCCCGGGATAACCGGGCCGGGCCCTCCCGTTACCGAGGACGCGAGCGGCGGTCCGCATCCGGGCCGCAAGCAGGGTGGAACCGTGGAATGCGTTTTTCGTATCCCACCCCTGATTCTTCATCAGGGGTGGGATTTTTTGCCCCGCCCCGTAATACAAGGAGGAATTACCATGAGTGAAGAAAGCAATCTGTATACCTTTGAAAACGAAACCTACCGTAAGACTTACTGGCACACCTGCTCCCACATCCTGGCCCAGGCGGTGAAGCGGCTGTACCCGGAGGTCAAGCTGGCCATCGGCCCCTCCATCGACGAGGGCTTCTATTACGACATGGACTCTCCCTTCCCCTTCACCCCGGAGATCATGGAGAAAATCGAGGGCGAGATGCGGAAAATCTGCAAGGAGAAGCTGAAGCTGGAGCGCTTCGAGCTGCCCCGGGCGGAGGCCGTGAAGTTCATGGAGGAAAAGGGCGAGCCCTTCAAGGTGGAGCTCATCAACGACCTCCCCGAGGACGCCGCCATCAGCTTCTACAAGCAGGGCGAGTTCACGGACCTCTGCGCCGGGCCCCACCTGGATTCTACAGGACGTGTAAAGGGAAATGCCATTAAGCTGACGGCCTGCAACGCCGCCTACTGGCGGGGAGACTCCAGCCGGGAGACCCTCCAGCGCATCTACGGAATCGCCTTCCCCAAGAAGGATGAGCTGGACGAATACCTCAAGCGCGTTGAGGAGGCCAAGAAGCGGGACCACCGGAAGCTGGGCAAGGAATTGGGCCTGTTCATGCTCCGGGACGAGGGCCCCGGCTTCCCCTTCTTCCTGCCCAAGGGCATGACGCTGAAAAATACCCTGCTGGACTACTGGCGGCAGGTCCACAAAAAATACGGCTACGTGGAGATCTCCACCCCCATCATGCTGAACCGCCAGCTGTGGGAGCGCTCCGGCCACTGGGACCACTACAAAAACAACATGTACACCACCGTTATCGACGAAGTGGACTTCGCGGTGAAGCCCATGAACTGCCCCGGCGGCATGCTGGTCTACGCCAGCGAGCCCCACTCCTATAAGGAGCTGCCCCTGCGGGTGGGGGAGATCGGCCTGGTCCACCGGCACGAGCTCTCCGGCGCCCTCCACGGCCTCTTCCGGGTCCGCTGCTTCAACCAGGACGACGCCCACGTCTTTATGACCCGGGAGCAGATGCAGGACGTTATCCAGGAGACGGTCCGCCTCTTCGACGAGGTCTACTCCACCTTCGGCCTCAGCTACACCATTGAGCTTTCCACTATGCCGGAGGACCACATCGGCACCGTGGAGGAGTGGGAGCGGAACCAGGACATTTTGAAAGCCGCCATCACCGACATGGGCAAGGACTTTGTCATCAACGAGGGAGACGGCGCGTTCTACGGCCCCAAGCTGGACTTCCACCTCTCCGACTCCCTGGGCCGGACCTGGCAGTGCGGCACCATCCAGCTGGACAGCCAGCTGCCGGAGCGCTTCGAGCTGGAGTATACCGGCGAGGACGGAGCGAAGCACCGCCCCGTCATGATTCACCGGGTGGTCCTGGGCTCCATCGAGCGCTTCATCGGCGTGATTACCGAGCACTTCGCCGGAGCCTTCCCCCTGTGGCTGAGCCCTGTCCAGGTGAAGGTCCTCACCGTCACCGACCGGGCGGACGCTTACGCCGCAGAGCTTGCCAAGGCCCTGGACGAGCTGGGCTTCCGGGTGGAGACCGACGTGCGCAACGAGAAGATCGGCAAGAAAATCCGGGAGGCCACCCTGGAGAAGGTCCCCTACATGCTGGTGGTGGGCGACCGGGACGTGGAGAACAAAACCGTCTCCGTCCGCACCCGGGGCGGCGAGGACCTGGGCGCCATGAGCCTGGAGGCCTTTGCCGCGAAGCTGCGGGAAGAAGTGGACAGCAAGGTCATTCTGTAAACCAAATGTATAAACGCAAGGGACGTATCCGTTTTGGATACGTCCCTTTTGTTTGGTGTGCAATTATTTGTGAGGTACGTGCCAGATGTTGTCGGCGTACTGGGCGATGGAGCGGTCGGCGGCGAAGATGCCGCTGTGGGCGATGTTGTGGAGGCTCATGCGGTTCCACCTGACGGGGTCGGCGTAGGTTTCCACCATGCGCTTTTCCGCCTCGCAGTAGGACGCGAAGTCCGCCAGGAGCAGGTACTCGTCGGCGGGGCTGCCGCCGAGCCCTAACAGAAGCCGCTGATACAGGTCGTCGTAGCATACGCCGTCCCGGAAGCCGGTGCGCAGGGCGTCCATGGCCCGGCGGAGCTTCTCGTCCCGGTTATACCAGCGCTGGGGTACATAGCCCTCCCGTTTCAGGGCCTCCACCTCGTCGGCGTGGAGGCCGAAGAGGAACATGTTCTCGTCTCCCAGCACCTCGTGCATCTCCACGTTGGCGCCGTCCAGGGTGCCCACGGTCAGGGCGCCGTTCATCATGAATTTCATGTTTCCGGTGCCGCTGGCTTCCTTGCCGGCGGTGGAGATCTGCTGGCTTACCTCGCTGGCGGGCATCAGCACCTCCGCCAGGGAGACCCGGTAGTTCTCCAGGAAGACCACCTGGAGCTTATCCTTGCAGACGGGGTCGTTTTCGATCTGGTCCGCCAGGGAGTTGATCAGGCGGATGATCCGCTTGGCCACCTCATAGCCCGGGGCCGCCTTCGCGCCGAAGAGGAAGGTGTGGGGCTGGGTGATGGCGTTGGGATCGTCCCGCAGCTTCTGGTACAGGGCGATGATATGCAGCACGTTCAAAAGCTGGCGCTTATACTCGTGAAGCCGCTTTGCCTGTACGTCGAAAATGGCGTCGGGGTTCAGAATGACGCCCCGGCTCCGCTTGGCGTGAACGGCCAGGAGCTCCTTGTTTTTCCGCTTGATCTCCGCCAGCCGCTCCAGCACGGACTTGTCGTCCGCGAAGGCGTCCAGCTTTTGAAGGACGGAGGCGTCGGAAAGGTAGGCGTCCCCTCCGGTCAGCTCTTTGATGAGACCGTCCAGGCCGGGGTTGATCTCGCTGAGCCAGCGGCGGTGGTCGATGCCGTTGGTGACGTTTTGGAACTTCTGGGGCTCCATGGCGCAGGCGTCCTTAAAGACGTCGTTGCGCAGGATGTCGGAGTGGAGGGCGGACACGCCGTTAACCGCCATGCCGCCGGCAATGCACAGGTTTGCCATGCGGACCTCGCCGTCCCAGATGATGGCCATCTTTTTTGTCTTGGCAGGGTCGTGGTAGAAGTCCTCTACCCGCTTCTGCCAGCGGTTGGAAATCTCCTGGATAATCTGCCAGATACGGGGCAGACGGCGTTCCATCAAGGTCTGGGGCCAGCGCTCCAGAGCCTCGGCCAGGACGGTGTGGTTGGTATAGGCCACGGCGTGGGTGGTGATATACCAGGCGTCATCCCAGTTCATTCCGGTGTCGTCAATGAGGACCCGCATCAGCTCGGGAATGACCAGTGTGGGGTGGGTGTCGTTGATCTGGATGATGTTCTTTTCGTGGAAATTTTTCAGGGTCCCGTAGGTATCCAGGTGCTTGGCGGTGATGGACTGGATGGTAGCGGAGACGAAGAAATACTGCTGCTTGAGACGGAGGGACTTGCCCTCGATGTGGTTATCCTCAGGGTAGAGCACTTTGGCGATGGTCTCGGCCATGGTCTCTTCCTCGGAGGCTTTCAAATACTCGCCCTGGCCGAAGAGGCTCATGTCGATGGCCTTGGTGGGGCGGGGGTCCCACAGGCGAAGGACGTTGACGTGTCCCGTGCCGTAGCCGGCGATTTCCATATCGTAGGGGATCGCCTGGACGGTGGTGGCGTTTTCGTTGACGGTGTGGAGGTAACCGTCGGCCCAGAACTCTCGGACGGTGCCGCCGAAGGAGACCGTCTGAGCCTCGGCAGGCTTGGGCAGCAGCCAGGCTGCGCCCAAATCCTTCCAGTGGTCAGGGAGCTCCACCTGCTGGCCCTCTACAATCTTCTGCTTGAACAGGCCCAGCTCGTAGCAGATGGAGTAGCCGGTGGCGGGAATCTCCAGAGTGGTCATAGAATCCAGATAGCAGGCGGCCAGGCGGCCAAGGCCGCCGTTGCCCAGCGCCGCGTCGGGCTCCATCTCGAAGATGTCCCCGGCCTTGAAGCCCAGGTGCTCCAGAGCCTCCTTGAGCTGGGGCAGCAGCCCCAGGTTATAGGCGTTTTTCATCAGGCTGCGGCCGATGAGGAATTCCATAGACAGGTAGTGGACCTGCTTTTTCTTGTTCTGACGGGTCTTCTTCCGGGTTTCCACCTCCCGGAGGGCCATCATGTCCCGGAGGACCAGGGCGCTGGCCCGCATCATTTCGCCGTCGGTGGCCTCATCGGCGGCTTTGCCGAAGTTGGTCATCAGCTTGGCGGATAGAGCTTCTTCCAGTTCTTTTGTCGTAATCGATGCCATAAGCGTTCTCACTCCGCAGACTTTTTCTTGCCGGCGGTTCCTTTCTTAGAGGATGTCTTTTTTTCGGTTTTCTTCGTAGCCTTGGCGGCCTTGGAGGTGGTTTTCGAGGCGGCCTTCTGGGTTTTCTTGGCGGGCTTTGCCTCAGCAGGAGCAGCCTCCACGGCGGGAGCGGCTGCCTCGACGGGAGCGGCCTCCTCGGCGGGAGCGGCCTCCTCGACGGGAGCGGCCTCCTCGACGGGAGCGGCCTCCGCGGCGGGAGCGGCTTCCTCGACGGGAGCGGCCTCCGCGGCGGGAGCGGCTTCCTCAACGGGAGCGGCTTCCTCAACGGGAGCGGCCTCCGCGGCGGGAGCGGCTTCCTCAACGGGAGCGGCCTCCCCGGGGGCCTCTGCCGCCCGGCGGGTATCATTGTGAAGGGGCCAGGCTAAGCCGGTGATGGTGGCATAAATGCGCAGGTACTCTCTGGCGCTCCGGGCCCAGCTGAAATCGCCGCTCATAGCCCGCTGGCGCAGGCGGCCAAAGACGTCGGGATAATCCTTGTATAGGTACACAGCCTCCCGGATGACGTGGAGCATGTCGCCGCTGGAGTAGTTGGCGAAGCTGAAGCCGTTGCCCGCGTCCCGCCAGGATTCGCAGGGCTGAACGGTGTCCTTTAATCCGCCGGTCTCCCGGACGATGGGCACCGTGCCATAGCGCATGGCGATCATCTGGCTCAGGCCGCAGGGCTCGCTCTTAGAGGGCATGAGGAATAGGTCCGCTCCGGCGTAGATGGCCATGGACAAATCCTCGTTGTAATCCATGCGGACGGACATCCGGCCGGGGTACTGCTGGGCGGCCCAGCCGAAGAAGTCCTCATACCGCTGGTCGCCGGTGCCCAGAACCACCAGCTGCATGGGGAGCTCCATCATATCATGAAGCACCTCGCAGATCAAGTCCAAACCCTTGTGGGACACCAGGCGGCTCACCATGGCAACGATGGGGGTATGGGGCTCTTCTCTTAGACCCACCATCCGCTGGAGCTCGGCCTTGCAGGCGTCCTTGCCGGTCATGTCCTCGGCAGAGAAGGTTTGCAGAATACGTCCGTCGGTCCGGGGATCGTAGAGCTTCATGTCGATGCCGTTCAGCACGCCGTAGAGCTTGTCGGAGCACTGGCGCATCACGCCCTCCATCCGGTGGGCGAAGTAGGGCATTTTCAGCTCGTTGGCATAGGTGGGGGAGACAGCGTTTACCGCGTCGGCGCAGAGGATAGCGCCCTTGAGGAGGTTGGCGTCCCCGTCCAGCAGCATGGTGCCGTCCTTGACCCAGCCGGCGTCCAGGCCGAAGAGCTCGCCCAGGACATAGGGGTTGTACCGGCCCTGATACTCAATGTTGTGGATGGTGACCACGGTTTTGATGGAGCGGTAGCGGTCCTCCCGCACGCCGTCGTCTTTCAGGTAGATGGGGACCAGGGCGGACTGCCAGTCGTTGCAGTGGACCACCTCGGGCCAGAACTTGAAACGGTCCAGCATCCGCACCACGGCCCGGGAGAAGAAGGCGAAGCGCTCGCCGTCGTCGGCCTGACCGTAGAGGGTGCCCCGGTTGAAATACTGCTCGTTGTCCAGGAAGTACCAAGTCACGCCGTCCTTCTCCATGGAGAACAGGCCGCAGTAGTTGTGCCGCCAGGCAAGGTCCACGTAGTCATAGCACTCGAATTTCAGCTGGCTTCCAAACCGATCTCGGACCCGCTCATAGAGGGGCAGGACCACGGCCACTTCAGCGCCCTGCTCCGCCAGGGCGGGTGGAAGAGAACCGGCCACATCCGCCAGACCACCGGTTTTGCAGAAGGGGACCGCTTCGCTGGTCACATACAAGATTTTCATACACGTACTCCTTTTCATATCATCCCCGGCACTGGGGTGGAACCAGGATACCGGGGGAGATCAGCGTGTGGGAGGACCGCCGAAAGGGCGGTTCCCCTATAGTATACCAAATAATGGGGCCGGGGTCAATCCGGCCTTTCAATCATAAAAGGGGGACGGAGACGCCCCCCTTTTATGGAAGTTTATACCTTGCTGCCCTTGGCCAGGACGATGGGATAGGTGACATGGCCCATCAGCGTCCGACCGGGAAGGACTTCCACGTCCTTGTCAGCGATGATGTAGCTCAACTGGGCGTCCTTGCGGACGATGGAATCCTTGAAGATGACGCAGTTGCGCACCACCGCGCCGGCTTCCACGGTAACGCCGGGGAAGAGAATGGAGTTCTCCACCACGCCCTCGATGGAGCAGCCGTCGCCAAAGAGGGAGTTGACGCACTTCCCGCCGGAGCCGATGTAGGTGGAGCTCAGGTCCGCGTTTTTGGCCCGGACGGGGCGCTGCGCGCAGAACAGATCCGCCCGGATGGCGGGGTCCAGCAGCTGCATGCTGCGGTCATAGTACTCCTGAACGGAGCGAATCTGGGCGGCGTAGCCCTTCCAGATATAGCTTTGAATATTCAGCTGCTCCCTCCGGGCCTGGAGCACATCACTCCGCCAGCTGAGCTGATCCTTGGCGGCGCAGTTGTCCACCAACTCCAGCAGCAGCTTCTTGGAGACGACATAGGTTCCCAGGCCCCGAAGGCCCCGGGGGGTATGGGGGCTGATAAAGACCTCGGTGATCCGGCCGCCCTCGCCTACCTGGAAGTAGGTGCCGTCCTCGGTCATAAAGCTGTCGTTGGCGCAGACCACGGTGATGTCCGCCCCGGATTTCAGATGGTTTTCATACACGTCGCTCAGGGGCAGGTTGGCCACCAGATCGCCGTCCATCATGACCACGTAGTCCTGGCGGATTTCTTCCAGATAGGTCCGCACGGCGGTCAGAGCCTCGATGTGGCCACGGTAGGGCATGGCGCCCCAGTCGCCCTTGTAGTTGAAGGGGGGCAGGAGGCGCAGGCCGCCCCGCTTGCGGCTCAGGTCCCAGTCCTTGCCGGTGCCCAGGTGGTCCAGCAGGCTCTGGTAGTGGCCGTGGAGAATGATGCCCACGTCGGTGGCCCCGGCGTTCACCAGGCCGGAGAGGGCGAAGTCCACTGCCCGGAACCTCCCGCCGAAGGGAATGGAGGCGGAGGAGCGGATGGAACCCAGCTCCTGGAGGTTGCCGCGGCGCTCATAGGTGAAAATAATTCCGTGCAGTCCGTTCATTTGGACACCTCCTCACCGTTGCGGTTCAGCATGACGCCGGCCTTGGCGCTTTGGCCCTCGGGCAACTCGCAGCCCGGGGCCAGCACCGTCAGGCCCCAGCCCTCTGGGGTATTTTCCGGTGTGCCGCCCACGCGGCAGCCCGGGCCGATCTTGCAGCCCTCGCCCAGGATGGCGTACTCCACCACCGCGCCCGGGGCCACCTCGACATTGGGGAAGAGGACGGAATAGCGGACCGCCGCGCCTTCGCCCACGGTGACGTTTTGGGAGAGGACGGAGTTCTCCACCACGCCCTCCAGCACGCTGCCCCGGTTCACGGCGCTGTGGGCCACCGCGGAGTTCGCCCCCAGGAAGGCGGGGGGAGCGCTGACGGAGCGGGCGTAGATGGGCCAGGAGCGGTCCCGGAGGTCCAGGCCGGACTCGGGGGCCAGCATGTCCATATTGGCGTCCCAAAGGGATTCCAGGGTGCCCACGTCCTTCCAGTAGCCGGCGAAGCGGTAGGCGGCCATGCGCTCATTGTTCGCCAGCATGGAGGGGATGATGTTCTTTCCGAAGTCGTTTTCGGACCCTTCCGTGTTCTCATCGTCGATGAGGTACTGCCGCAGGGCCTTCCAGGAGAATACGTAAATGCCCATGGAAGCCAGGTTGCTCTTGGGTTCCTTGGGTTTCTCGGCGAACTCGGTGATCATGTCGTCCTCGTCCACGCTCATGATGCCGAAGCGGGGAGCCTCCGCCCAGGGCACCTCCATGACGGAGATGGTGCAGGCGGCGTTCGCGGCCTTGTGGCGGGCCAGCATGTCGGAATAGTCCATCTTGTAAATGTGGTCGCCGGAGAGGATGACCACATACTCGGGGTCGTGCATATCAATGAAGCCCAGATTCTGATAGATGGCGTTGGCGGTGCCCTTGTACCAGGTGCCGCCCTTGGCGCCCTGGTAGGGGGGCAGGATATGGACGCCGCCGGTGGAGCCGTCCAGGTCCCAAGGCTGTCCGCTGCCGATATAGCTGTTCAGCTCCAGGGGGCGGTACTGGGTCAGCACGCCCACGGTGTCGATGCCGGAATTGGTGCAGTTGGAGAGGGGGAAGTCGATGATGCGATACTTGCCGCCGAAGGGAACGGCGGGCTTTGCCATGTCTCCGGTGAGGACATAAAGGCGGCTGCCCTGTCCTCCGGCCAGCAGCATGGCAATGCATTCTTTCTTCATGTCTCTTTCAGCTCCTTTGCCTGTTTTTTCGCTCTGGGCTTTCTCGCGGGTTTTTCAGCGCTGCCCTCCTTGGGGGCCTTCTCCTCCTTGGCGGAGGATTTGACGGTTTTTACCAGGGCCTTGGCGGAGGCCTTCACGGTTTTCCCCGCGGCCTTGGAAACCTTCTCCACCGCTTTCACGGCCTTGGGGGCCTTGGGCTCCTTGATGGCCTTGGGCTTGGGGAAGGTCCCCTCGCCCCGGAGGAACACCGCGCCGAAGGCGGGGACGCGGATGGCGGCGGAGTGCTCCTTGCCGTGGGAGGGGGTGGCCTCCACGGGAACGGGCTCCGTGTCGCCGAAGCCGTCGCCGCCGTATTCCGCCGCGTCGGTATTGAAGACGGGGGTATACTGCTTGTGGGCGGGAACGCCCATCCGGTAGCCCTCGTAAGTATTGGGGGAGAAGTTGACGGCGCAGAGGAGGTCCCGGCCCTTTTTATCCTTGCGGAGGAAGACCACCACGTTGTTGTGGTTGTCGTCCACCACCAGCCACTCGAAGCCCTCCCAGCTGAAGTCGATCTCCCACAGGGCGGGCTCCTTCTTGTAGAAGTTGTTGGCCTCCTTGAAGAAGCGGTGGATTTTTTGGTTCTCCTCGTTCTCCAGCAGATACCAGTCCAGGGACTCCTTGTCGTTCCACTCGTGCCACTGTCCCAGCTCCGCGCCCATGAAGAGAAGCTTCTTGCCCGGATGGGCCAGCAGATAGGCGTAGAAGCCCCGGGTGCAGCGGAGCTGGTTCGTGTAATCCCCGGGCATCTTCCCCACCACGGAGCCCTTCATGTGGACCACCTCGTCGTGGGAGATGGGCAGCACGAAGTTCTCGGAGAAGGCGTACATCATGGAGAAGGTGATGTCCTTATGGTGATCCTGGCGGAACCAGGGGTCCAGCTTGAGATAGTGGCACATGTCGTTCATCCAGCCCATGTTCCACTTGAGGTTGAAGCCGAGGCCGCCGATGTCGGCGGGGCGGCTGACCATGGGCCAGGCGGTGGATTCCTCGGCGATCATCATGACGCCGGGCTTCACGGAAAAGGCCATGGCGTTGAGCTCCCGGAGGAAGTCGATGGCCTCCAGGTTTTCGTGCCCGCCGTACTTGTTGGGGGTCCAGGCGCCGCCCTGGCGGCTGTAATCGAGGTAGAGCATGGAGGCCACCGCGTCCACCCGGAGACCGTCGATGTGGCACTCCTCCAGCCAGAAGCGGGCGGAGGAGAAGAGGAAGCTCTTTACCTCGGGCCGTCCGTAGTCGAAGACCCGGGTGCCCCAGGAGGCGTGCTCCCACTTGTTGGGGTCGCTGTACTCGTAGCAGCAGCCGCCGTCGAACTCATAAAGCCCGTGGGAGTCCTTGCAGAAGTGGGCGGGAACCCAGTCCAGAATGACGGCGATGCCGTTTTTGTGCATATGGTTCACGAACCACAAAAAGTCCTTAGGCGTGCCGTATCGGGAGGTGGGGGCGAAGTAGCCGGTGCACTGATAGCCCCAGGAGCCGTCGAAGGGATGCTCCAGCACGGGCAGCAGCTCAATGGCGGTATAGCCCATCTCCTTGACGTAGGCGGCCAGCTCTTTGGCCATGTCCTTGTAATCGTAAAAATCCCCGTTGGGCCGCTTCTTCCAGGAGCCCAGGTGGACCTCATAGATATTCAGGGGGGATTCGTAGACCTGGTGCTTTTCCTGCTTGGCCAGGAAGGCGGCGTCGGTCCACTTGAAGTCCTCAATGTCATAGAGCTTTCCGGCGGTGGCGGGGCGGGTCTCGCAGTGGAAGGCGTAGGGGTCTGTTTTCAGCCGGACTTCCCCGTCAGGGCCGGTGAGCGCATACTTATAGGACGTGTATTCCCCAAGGCCGGGGATGAAGCCCTCCCAGATCTCGCCGTCCCGGGTCAGGGGATGGACGCCGCCCGTCCAGTTGTTGAAGTCGCCCACGACGCAGACGCTTTGGGCGTGCGGGGCCCAGACCCGGAAGGTCCAGCCTTCCGCGCCGTTTTTCTTATCGGGGTGGGAGCCGAACCAGCGCCAGCCGTCCGTCAGGGTTCCGGCGTGGAAGCGTTCGGCCTGATCGTGTTTTGCCATAGTCAACCTCCGTGCATAGCCGCGGGCACTCTCCAAGCCCCCGGCTGCCGCCTATAGGCGGGCGGCCCCGCCGATTTCCCGGGCCGCCCGACCGGGCCGCCCCGCCCGCCGTCCCAAGCGGCGGACTGTGCGTTTTCCAGACAACGTTTGGTTATTCTGGATTATTATACTTCTTTTGAAAAATAGCGTCAAGGACGGTCCTGTCGAAAAAACCGCCCCACTTTTAGCAGGTTCTCCTAAATCTGTTTCAAGATTCACAATATTTTTTGGTGACCTTCGGCAGATTGCGCAAAAGCCGGGAAAAAATTTGAGAATATATGGGAATAAAAATATGAGGGACCGTTGATTTTACCGCCGGGTTGCGGTATGATAACAATTCAGTTCTACATGCAGGAGGTTCCCCATGCTCCAGTTTCTAACGGTCCCGCGGATTGACGGATTCCCCCTCTGGGTGGTGCTGCTGGTCTGTTTGGGCGTGTTTCTGGCGTCCTTCATGGATGCTATCGCCGGCGGCGGAGGCATCATCTCCGTTCCCACCCACCTGATTGCCTTCGGCAATCTTCCCGTGCCCTACGCCCTGGGAACCAACAAGGTTTCCGCCGCCATCGGCTCCTGTTTCTCCACAGGCCGGTTCATCAAAAATGGCTATGTGGACTGGCGGCTTTTCGCCCCGTCCATCGCCTTCGCCCTGGTGGGCTCCGCTATCGGCACCTGGCTCCAGCACCGGACGCCGGACGCGGTTTTGAAATACTTACTGCTCCTTGTGCTTCCGGTGGTGGCCTTTATCACCCTTCAGGGCCGGGAGTGGCCCGATGAGCCGGGGGAGATTGACCCCCCAAAGCGGTTGGCCATCGTCTGGGCGGCGGCCTTCGTGATTGGCGGCTACGATGGGTACTACGGTCCCGGCACGGGGACCTTTTTGATGATTATTTTGATCCGTGCCGCCAAGATGGACACCCGCCACGCGGCGGGGGGCGTGAAGGTGATCAATCTCTCCTCCAACATCGGCAGCCTGGTGACGCAGATGGCCTCGGGCTACGTGTACTGGGGCGTGGGGCTCATTGCCGCCGCGGCCTCCATTGCGGGGCATTACATCGGCTCCGGCCTCGCCATCAAAAACGGCAGCAGAATCGTCCGCCCCACGGTGATCATCGTGCTGATCCTGCTGACGGTGAAGGTGGGCAGCGAGCTTTTGTTCCCGGACTTTTGGGGGTGAGCGCGTGAAAAAAACCATTGGCATTTTAGGCGGCATGGGTCCCATGGCCACGGCGGACCTGTTTCAAAAGATCACGGCCCTCACGGATGCCGCCGGAGACAGAGAGCATATTCGAATCTACATCGACAGCAACGCCGCCATCCCGGACCGCACCGCCGCCATCCTGGACGGCGGGGAGGACCCGGTCCCCGCTATGACCGATTCCCTGCGGAAACTGGAGGGCTGCGGCGCGGATAGTATCATTATGCCCTGCAACACCGCCCACTATTTCTTGCCCCGGCTGGAGCCCCTGACGAAGCTGCCCTTCCTCAGCATGATCACGTCGGCGGCGAGGGCCTGTCGGACGTGCTTCCCTGGGAAAACTGTGGGAATTCTGGCGACGCGGGGCACCCTCTCGGCGGAGCTCTATCAGAAAGCTCTGGCGGAGGAGCGCGTGCCCTTCCTGGTTCCGAACGATGGGGAGCGGGCGGCGCTGATGGAGGTCATCTACCAGGGCGTCAAAGCCGGAGCTCCTCCCTCCCGTTACCGGGAGGACTTCCGGTTTGTCATAGAGGGCATAACAAGCCGGGGAGCGGAATGCCTCCTCCTGGCCTGCACGGAGCTGCCTTTGGCGGCGCGGTCTCTGGGGCTGGAGCTGCCCTGCGTGGACCCCACGGAGGAGCTGGCGAAAGCCGCCATCCGCTTTTGCGGCTATTCCGTACGAGGAGAATGAACAATTGATGCCGGATGTCTGTTCACATAGTCAGACATCCGGCATCTATTCACGATTTTTTCATAGTTTTTTCACAATCTTTCCACAATCTTTTCATTTCCTCTTTACATGGCTCCGGCGATTTGGTATAATGTGGCTAATTTGGAGAGGCTTCCGGGCGGGGCATTTGTCCAAAACACAGACGCTTCTCCGGCGGGTCCCAAAGATTCTATTTTATGAGGTGAGTGTATGAAGAAGAAAAACAACCTGCCTGTGCGGATACTGATTGCGCTTGTCGCCGGTATCGCGGTGGGTCTGGTCTGCTACTTCGCCGGGCTGGCGGACTTTACCGCGACGTATTTGAAGCCCTTCGGCGACATCTTCGTGAACCTGCTGAAATTCATCGTGGTGCCGGTGGTCCTGCTGAGCATGATCGACGGCATCCTCTCCATGGGTGACATGAAGCAGGTGGGCTCCGTGGGTGTGAAGACGGTGGCCTACTTCCTCTGCACCACCGCCATTGCCTGTGTCATCGGCCTGGTTTTTGCCAACATCTTTATGGGCGCGGGCCTGTTCCCGGACCTCTCCGGGGAGCTGGGCGCGGCGGAGTACGAGCCCAAGGCCTTCAACGGCTTTATGTCCGTGCTGGTGGACATCTTCCCCAGCAACATGTGGGGCGCCTTTGTCAACGCCAACATGCTCCAGGTCATTGTGGTTTCCCTGTTCTTCGGCGGGGCCATTATGATGGCGGGAGAGAAGGGCAAGCTCTGTCGGGACTTGGTGGGCTCCATGTACGCGGTTATTGAGCGGCTGATGGAGTTTGTCATCTCCCTGTCTCCCATCGGCGTGTTCACCTATATGGCGTGGGTCACCGCCACCCAGGGCGCGGCCATTCTGGGCTCTCTCTTCCTGGTTATCCTCTGCGCGTACATTGGCTACATTGTCCATGCGGTCCTGGTCTATTCCCTGTCCGCGCAGATAGTCGTGGGCATGAGCCCCGTCAAGTTCTTCAAGGGCGCTTTTGCGGCCATGATTTTCGCCTTCACCTCCACGTCCTCCGCGGCGACCCTGCCGGTCTCCAAGGAATGCGCCCATGAGCTGGGAGCCAAAGACGACATCGCCGCCTTCGTCCTGCCTCTGGGCTCCACTATCAATATGGACGGCACGGCGATTTATCAGTGCGTGGCCACGGTGTTCATCGCCTCCTGCGCGGGCATCCACCTGACGCTGGGACAGATGATAATCGTGGTGGTAACGGCTACCCTGGCCTCCATCGGCACCGCCGGTGTTTCCGGCGCGGGCATGATCATGCTGGCCATGGTGCTGGAGACCCTGGGTATCCCCGTGGCTTACATCGGCCTCATCGTGGCGGTGGACCGGCTCTTCGACATGGGCCGCACCTGCCTGAACGTCACCGGCGACATTGCCTGCTCCCTCTGCGTCAGCAAGTGGCAGATGAAGAAGTAAGCGAACTCCCTATCAGCGACAGACCGGGGGACCCGTTTTGGGTCTCCCGGTTTTTTTTGAGAAAATTTTCAGGTTCGTGAGATATTATGCCCCCGTAAAGGATATCCCTAGCAGAAGGGCCCTTCCAAACCAACTTAGAAGGAGGTGAGACGCGTTGACGGACCAGCGGTTCCGGGAGGCCGTGGAGCTTTACGGCGACATGGTGTTCCGGCTGGCGTACAGCTATCTGAAAAACCGGGCGGACGCGGAGGACGTGATGCAGGAAACCCTGCTGAAGCTCTACGTGGAGCCAAAAGATTTCGAATCCCCGGACCATGAGAAGCATTGGCTTCTCCGGGTGGCGGCCAACGAGTGCAAGAAGCTCCTCCGTTCCCCCTGGCGGCGGCGGACGGACTCTCTGGACGAGGTGGTGGAGGCCGCCGTGTTCGACGGGCCCGCCCAGTCGGAGTTGTTCCGGCAGGTGATGGCCCTGCCCCCCAAGTACCGGGCGGCGGTGTACCTCCACTATTACGAAGGCTACTCCGTGAAGGAGATCGGAGAGCTGCTGGGGGCCAAGGCGTCCACCGTCCAGACCTGGCTCATGCGGGCCAGGGGACAGCTGAAAACCAAACTGAAGGAGGCGGAAGCCTGATGATGGACGAAAGATTGTATCGCGAGACCTTTTCCCGGCTCCGGGCCTCCGACGAGGCGAAGAAGGAGGTCCTTGTAAAAATGGACGAGATGAATAAGAAGACCATGCGGCGGCCGCTGAAGGCCCTGCGGGCGGTGGCCATGGCCGCCGTGCTCACTCTGGCCCTGGCTGTGACGGCCAACGCCGCCACCAACGGCGAACTGTTTGAGAACATGCGCATCATCTTCCAGGACGATTCCCGCATCGTGCTGGAAAACGACGCGGGAGCACGGGTGGAGGTCACCGGCGTCTTTGCGGACGCGAAGCTCGAGGACGGAAAACTGATCCTGTATGTGGACGACGCGGAGCTTGACATCACCGACGAAATCGCGGAAAACGGCGTCTATACCGGGACGGTGAAGACCGCCGGAGGCGAGGACGTGGGCGTGACGGTTACCGGCACCCTGGAGGACTGCGAGGTTCAGCTTTCCTCCCAGGACGGGGACACGGATTACAACGTAGCAACGGAGAGCTCCGCCTCCGCGGAAACCTATACCAGCGTCATCACTACCACTATCGAGGATTAAGCGAAAAACCGCCGGAGGGATTTCCCTCCGGCGGTTCCGTTTTATTTCTTAAAGCTGTCCTTCAAGCTGACGCTCCGGTTAAACACCAGGTGGCCCGGCGCGCTGTCCTTGCTGTCCAGGCAGAAGTAGCCCTGCCGTAGGAACTGGAAATTCGCCGGGGCCTTCGCCTCCGCCAGGGAGGACTCCACCTTGCAGCCCGCCAGCACCTCCAGGGAGTTGGGATTCAGGCACTCGATGAAATCCTTGTCGGCGGCGTCGGGGTTCTCGTCGGAGAAGAGATTGTCGTACAGCCGGACCTCCGCGTCCACGGCGGTGGCGGCGTCCACCCAGTGGATGGTGGCCCCCTTGACCTTCCGCCCGTCGGCGGGGTCGCCGCCCCGGCTCTCCGGGTCGTACTCGCAGAGGATTTCCGTCACATTCCCCGCCGCGTCCTTCACACAGCCGGTGCAGCGGATGAGATAGGCTCCCTTGAGACGGCACTCCGGGCCGCCGGGATAGAGCCGCTTGTACTTGGGCACGGGGGTCTCCAGGAAGTCCTCCGCCTCCACCCAGAGGCTGCGGGAGAAGGGTACCTCCCGGGTTCCGGTGGCGGGGTCCACGGGGTTGTTTTCCACGGTGACGGTTTCCGTCTTCTCCCCGGGGTAATTGGTGATGGTGAGCTTCACGGGCCGGAGCACCGCCATGACCCGCTCCGCCGTGGCGTTCAGGTCCTCCCGGAGGCAGTGCTCCAAAAAGCCGTACTCCACCACGTTGGCGGACTTGGCCACGCCGATGCGCTCACAGAAATTGCGGATGGATTTGGGGGTGTAGCCCCGGCGGCGGAGGCCGCAGAGGGTGGGCATCCGGGGGTCGTCCCAGCCGGAGACCCGGCCCTCCTCCACCAGGCGGCGGAGCTTGCGCTTGCTCATGACCGTGTGGTCGATTCCCAGGCGGGCGAACTCGATCTGCCGGGGCTTCGCGGGCAGGTCGCAGTTCTCCACCACCCAGTTGTACAAAGGCCGGTGGGCCTCAAATTCCAGGGAACAGAGGGAGTGGGTGATGCCCTCCAGGGCGTCCTGGATGGGGTGGGCGAAGTCGTACATGGGGTAAATGCACCACGTATTCCCGTGGCGGTGGTGGGGCAGGTGGTTAATCCGGTAGAGCACCGGGTCCCGCATGTTGAAGTTTCCGCTGTCAAGGTCGATCTTGGCCCGGAGGGTCATGGCCCCGTCGGGGAACTCTCCACTCCGCATCCGGCGGAAAAGGTCCAGACTTTCCTCTATGGGCCGGTCCCGGTAGGGACTCCGGGCGGGGACGCCCACGCCGCCCCGGTACTCCTTGAACTCCTCCGGGCTGAGCTCACAGACGTAGGCCAGGCCTTTTTTGATAAGGCCCTCCGCCTGGCGGTAGTCCTCCTCAAAATAGTCGGAGCCGAAGAAAAAGCGGTCCCCCCAGTCGAAGCCCAGCCAGTGGATGTCCTCCTGGATGGC
>CAQXTN010000006.1:0-62422 GCA_948916585.1 uncultured Oscillibacter sp.
CAGGATGTGCTCACGGGTCTGCGCCATGGGGCCGTCGGAGGCGGCGATGACCAGGATCGCGCCGTCCATCTGAGCAGCGCCGGTGATCATGTTTTTGATATAGTCGGCGTGGCCCGGGCAGTCGACGTGGGCATAGTGCCGCTTTTCGGTCTCATATTCCACATGGGCGGTGTTGATCGTGATACCACGGGCCTTTTCCTCGGGAGCCTTGTCGATGCTGTCATAAGCCTCGAATTCGGCCTTGCCCTGGAGGGACAGCCACTTGGTGATCGCGGCGGTCAGGGTGGTCTTGCCATGGTCGACGTGGCCGATGGTGCCAATGTTTACATGGGGTTTGTTTCTTTCAAACTTTTGCTTAGCCATTTGAAAATCCTCCTAATTCATGTTCAATTGCAGTCTGGGCATTGTGAAACGATAATCAGCGATGTCTATTCTACAGTATTCCAACTGGAAAATCAATCCCCTTTTCCCAATTTGGTCCAGGGCTTTTCCAAAGGTCAGTTGGGCTTCACCCGGGTTTCCACGATCTTTTCCGCGATGCTCTTGGGAATCTCCTCATAGCTGTGAGGCTCCATAGAGTACTGGCCGCGGCCCTGGGTGCTGGAGCGCAGGTCGGTCGCGTAGCCAAACATGTTGGCCAGAGGCACCAGCGCGTCCACCTGCTGGGCGCCAGGACGGGCTTCCTGTCCCTGAATCTGGCCACGGCGGGCGGTCAAATCGCCGATCACGGTGCCAAGATACTCGTCGGGGACGATGACGGAAACCTTCATAATCGGCTCCAGCAACGTGGCTCCCGCCTTACGGCAGGCCTCCTTGAAGGCCATGGAACCGGCGATCTTAAAGGCCATCTCGGAGGAGTCGACCTCGTGATAAGAGCCGTCGTACAGGGTGACCTTCACGTCCACCACCGGGAACCCGGCCATGACGCCCGCATTCATGGCGCCCTGGATGCCCGCGTCCACGGCGGGGATATATTCCTTGGGCACCGCGCCGCCCACGATGGCGTTGACAAATTCGTAGCCCTTGCCGGACTCGTTGGGCTCCACACGGATTTTGACATGGCCGTATTGGCCCTTGCCGCCGGACTGGCGGGCATATTTGGTGTCCTGCTCCACCGATTTCTTGATGGTTTCCTTATAGGCAACCTGGGGCGCGCCCACGTTGGCCTCCACCTTGTACTCCCGAAGAAGGCGATCGACAATGATCTCCAGATGCAGCTCGCCCATGCCGGCGATGATGGTCTGGCCGGTTTCCTCGTCGGTGTAGGTCTTGAAGGTAGGGTCCTCCTCCGCCAGCTTGATGAGGCCCATGGTCATCTTCTCCTGGCCGGCCTTGGTTTTAGGCTCAATGGCCACCCGGATAACGGGTTCGGGGAACTCCATGGACTCCAGAATGACGGGGTGCTTTTCGTCGCAGAGGGTATCGCCGGTGGTGGAATTTTTCAGGCCGATAACCGCGGCGATGTCGCCCGCGTACACGGTTTCGATATCCTCCCGGTGATTGGCGTGCATCTGGAGGATGCGGCCAATGCGCTCCTTCTGCTTTTTCGTGGAGTTGAGCACCTGGGTGCCGGTGTTCAGCGTGCCGGAATAGACACGGATGAAGGACAGGCGGCCCACATAAGGATCCGTGGCAATCTTAAATGCCAAGGCGGAGAAGGGCTCGTTGTCAGAGGAGGGACGCTCTTCTTCTTCCTCGGTGTTGGGGTTGACGCCCTTGATGGCGGGAACGTCGGTGGGAGAAGGCATATAGTCCACGATGGCGTCCAGCATCTTCTGCACGCCCTTGTTTTTATAGGACGTGCCGCAGGTGACGGGAACCATTTCATTGGCGATGGTAGCCTTGCGGATAGCGGCCCGGATCTTGTCCTGGGGAACCTCCTGACCGTCCAGATACATCTCCATGATCTCCTCATCGAACATGGAGACGGCGTCCATCAGCTTCTCATGGTATTCGTTGGCAAGGTCCACCATGTCGGCTGGGATTTCCTCCACGCGCATGTCCTTGCCCAGGTCATCATAATAGATATCCGCGTCCATCTCCACCAGGTCGATGATTCCCTTGAAGGTCTCCTCGCTGCCGATGGGGAGCTGGATGGGCACGGCATTGCACTTCAGGCGGTCCTCCACCATGTGGAGCACATTGTAGAAGTCCGCGCCCATGATGTCCATTTTGTTGACGTAGATCATCCGGGGGACCTTGTAGGTGTCGGCCTGACGCCACACGGTCTCGGACTGGGGCTCCACGCCGCCCTTGGCGCACAGGACAGTCACAGAGCCGTCCAGCACACGCAGGGAACGCTCCACCTCCACGGTGAAGTCCACGTGGCCCGGGGTGTCAATGATATTGATACGGGTGGGCTTGAACTGGTTTTTGGAACCAGACCAGTAGCAGGTGGTAGCGGCGGACGTAATGGTGATGCCGCGCTCCTGCTCCTGGGCCATCCAGTCCATCGTGGCGGTACCGTCGTGGGTTTCGCCAATTTTATAGTTCACGCCGGTGTAGAACAAGATCCGTTCCGTGGTCGTGGTCTTGCCCGCGTCGATGTGAGCCATAATGCCGATGTTTCTGGTGTTTTCAAGCGATGTTTTTCTCGGCATACTCGATTTCTCCTAACTAACTTACCAGCGATAATGCGCGAAAGCCTTGTTGGCCTCGGCCTGTTTGTGCATATCCTCGCGCTTTTTCACCGCTCCGCCGGTATTGTTGGCGGCGTCCATAATTTCGCCGGCAAGGCGCTCGGCCATCGTGCGCTCGCTCCGAGCGCGGGAATAGGTGGTCAGCCACCGCAGACCCAGCGTGGTGCGCCGGGCGGGACGAACCTCCATGGGGACCTGATAGTTGGCGCCACCCACACGGCGGGCCTTGACCTCCAGGCTGGGCATGATGTTGTCCATGGCCTGGGTGAACACTTCAACGGGGTCGTTTCCGGTTTTCTCCTTGATCTGGTCGAAAGCCGCGTAGACCACCTTCTGCGCCACACCCTTTTTGCCGTCCAGCATCACGTTGTTGACAAGACGCGTCACCAGCACGGAGCCGTACATGGGGTCGGGCAGAATTTCTCTCTTGGGAACATTACCTCTTCTAGGCACTATGCTTCCCTCCTTCATAATGATTCTATGATCTCATAGGTACTCAAAAGGCTCATGCCTTCCGTGAATGCCTCTGCCGAAGGGCAACGCCCCGATTTATATAAAACCGATTCGGCAAAGTAATTCGAAATTCGTCCTTACTTGGACTTGGGCCGCTTGGCGCCGTACTTGGAACGGCTCTGCATCCGGCCGGACACGCCCTGGGTATCCAGAGTGCCGCGGATGATGTGGTAGCGGACGCCGGGGAGGTCCTTGACACGACCGCCGCGGATCATGACCACGGAGTGCTCCTGGAGGGAGTGGCCCACGCCGGGAATATAGGCGGTGACCTCGTAGCCGTTGGTCAGACGCACACGGGCGATCTTACGCAGAGCGGAGTTGGGCTTCTTGGGGGTCGCAGTTCTCACGGCGGTGCAGACGCCTCTCTTCTGAGGGGAGGGCTGATTGGTGGTCTTGGTTTTCAGGGTGTTCAGACCGAACTGCAGGGCGGGAGAATTGGACTTGTAGGAAGCCTGTTCTCTTCCTTTCCGGACCAGTTGGTTAAAAGTAGGCATTGAATTTCTCCTTTCTTTCATATTTTGAAGTTTATTTTTTACAGAAAGCCGGAAGGCTATTCCGAAAAAACCAAAAAGTTCTCACACACACTCAGGGAATCAGCTCCACCACGACGGAGGCTCCCACGGCAATGCCGCAGGCCCGGCCAAGCTGGGCCATGGTCCGTCCCGTTTCCACAGGGATACCGGCGGCAACGCACTCAGCGGCAATGGGCTCTACCAAAGCCGGATCCGCGTCGCTGGCCAAATATACCCGGCAGGCCCGTCCCTCTCGAATGGCCTTGCGGGACTGCTTCACGCCGACGACCCGCTTTCCAGCCTCCATGGGGACCACCTCCTCCGGCGTCGCTTCCGCTGAGGAGCGCACAGCAAAATTCACGGACTTAGTTCCGCGCAAGTAGGCATTATAGCATGGCCGCCCCCCTCCGTCAAGTGTTTTTGGCAAAAAGATTTTCATTTTCCTGCTTTTCCAGGAATTTCCTCGCTTCACATCAGAGAGGGCCTGAGGAATCCAATCAGGGCCAGGAGGGCAAAGTGGGCGGGGTAAAACGCATAGCAAAAGCGCTGAAAGCCCTTCCCGGCCCTCCCCTTTTCTCCGTCATCCGAAAGCGTAACCAGCATCCCAAAGTAGTTGCCCAGCACGTTCAAAAGGCAGTTTCGCAGAGCTCCGGTCAGTTCCGGTGTTCCCAAGCTTTCCGCAACCCACAAGACCAGCCCCCGGCGAGACAGCAGAACGGCGGGAATATAGATGAGTACCTTCTGCCAGCGGGGGCAGCTGCGAGTAATGTAATAAACCCAAGCCAGAATGATATAGCCTTGCCCGCCCTCCATGCGGAGCTCCATGGCAAGCCAGGTGGCCGCCGCCACGACCAAGGGGCTCAGGAAAAGCAGCTTCCGGCGCTTCAGCTCCTCGTGAACCCAGAGGACGCACAGGGCCAGGGCCAGCGTGAACAGGATGTTCAGTCCCGTCTCCCTCCAGTCTCCCGCCAGGCCCAGCACCCGCATCTCCGCCAAGTCAAACAATGTATAGGGCGCCTGGGCAACGACCGCCGTCAGAAAAACGCGGCCTATGTAGCGGCGGACGTTGGAGGTATGCGCAAACCCTTGGGCAATGCAATACACAAAGATGGGCGCTGCCAAACGGCCAATATACATTATATATGAAATGCACTCGTCCAGCAGCCAGTCGGCAAGGCCCCCGCAGCCACCGCTCCATAAAAGGTCCGCCAAGGGAGCAAATATCTGATACAGAGGAAAGATGCGGACGGTGTGGTCAAAGACCATGCAGCCTATGGCAAAAATTTTCAGTTGTTTGTAGCTCATGTTATCCTCCTAAATATTCGGCCCGAAGCCAATTTTAAGGAGAGTATACAAACCGTTTCTTACAAACTACTTGACAAAAATCTTACGAATTTCTTACAATTATAATTTTATCTATAATTTCGTTCTGAACCGCCCGCTTAAACAGCCGTTCTCCTCCACGGCAATGCTCCTTGACAAATTTCGACAAAACAGGTAGTATAGAGCAGGTTATCCCGACGAGAGAGAACGGAGGCGACGCGCACGCATGGAGGACGATCTGTTCAAGCCCATACCCGGCGAGGGCATCATGCCCCACAAGCCGGAAACAGACAGGCCAAAGCCGGAGCCGCCCAAGGACAGCCCCATCCTGGCCCGGGTCCAGGACACCCGGCCCCGGCATCTGGACGGCGGCAGAACCGTCCTGCGCCCAAGCCTCCCCTACGATAACAAAAGCCACATGATGAGCTGCTTCCTGGACCTGTACATAGGGGCAAAATACGCTCCCTCCCCTTCCCTTCCTGGCTGCATCTGCCACGCCACAGTGCTTTACGGCACCGTCAGCTTGACAGCAGAGGGCCAGGACTTCCAGCTCCTGGAGCGGGACGCCATTCGGTTTAAGGCGGACCACCCCTATCACTTCGGCAACATGTCCAGCGGCACCGGGCGGCTGCTGCTGGAATATCAATACCTGCAAAATCCCACCGAAACTGTGGAATGAGGAAAGGGGCCGGCGCTGTAAGCGCCGGCCCCTTTCCTTGAGTAGAAAATCACTGGACATATTTTCCGATCCGCTGAGCCAGCAGCAACGCCAGAGCTAGCTTCACTAGATCCGGGAGAATAAAGGGAAACACGCAATAACCCAGGGCGGTCAACAAGCCCACAGGCTTCCCCATTTGGGCGTAAAGGACCAGATACCAGGCAGTCCCGAAAGCATAGCATAAAATCAGCCCAAATACGCTGGCGGCAATTTTCACTCTCAGGGTTTCTCCCAGTTTGGCGGTCATCAGCCAGTAGAGCAGCGCCTGGAAAAAGAATCCCAGAATGTAGCCGCCAGTGGCTCCCAGCAGCACGCTGAGACCGCCTCTGAAATTGCTGAACACCGGCGCGCCCACAGCTCCAAGCAGCAAATAGGCGGTGATGGCATAGGTTCCCCGCCTTCCTCCTAATGTCAACAGGGCGGCAAAAATAGCGAAGGTCTGCATGGTGAACTGAATCAGGGGCGCGGGGACGGGCACGGAAATCCAGGCGCACACCGCCGTCAAGACGGTGAAGAGGGCAATCAGGGTCAGATCCTTTGTCCGCATTCGGGACACGATTTGTTCGGACATAAATGGGTTCCTCCTTTTTTCTTCCTGATTCTAAGGATAACGCGAATCCCCCAATTTGTCAACCATTATTTAAAAATAGGTTTACAATTTTCCAAAAAAAGAGGGAGAGACTAGACCTCTCCCCCCCTTTTTACGCTTAAAGCCCCGTATGCTCGCACAACTCCCGGGCCTTGGCCTGGATGGCTTTCAAATCCTCAAAGGTGCCGGGGCGCTTTCGGACATCCCGCAACAGCGCCGCCGGATGATACAAGGCGGTCATCCAAACGCCGTTTCGCTCAAACCACTGGCCATGCTCCTGGGTAATGCGGAAATCATCCTTGATGATGACCTTGGCCGCGATACGGCCCAGGCAGACAATAATTTTAGGCCTCAGCAGCGCCGTCTGGCGGCGGAGCCAATCGATGCAGGCGTCCTGCTCCACCCCCAGGGGATCCCGGTTCTGAGGTGGGCGGCACTTAACGATGTTGGCAATGTAAACCTTACTCCGATCCAGGTTTACCATCTCCAGCATCTCATCCAGCAGCTTCCCCGCCCGGCCCACAAAGGGCTTGCCCTGCTCGTCCTCGTTCTGTCCGGGACCTTCGCCGATGAACAACAGCTCCGCGTTCTCCGCACCGTCACCAAAAACCACGTTATGGCGGGTATCCGCAAGGGAACACCCTTTACAGGATAAGCATTCCTTTCGCAAGCTCTCCCAAGTATCCATACAAAAATCCTCCTGTCTTTTTCTCACTTTTTAGATCATTGTACCATGAAAAATATACCGGCGCAAGAGGCGGATACCACCCTGTCCACGGGAAACACTGAAACCCGAGGTGATTCGATGGCCATCTGGCTCTGGTATTTTGGGATATACAGCTTTCTGGGCTGGCTGGTGGAGCTGGCCTTTGCCTCCGTCTCCCAGTCGGAGGAAAAACGGCGGCGCTGTCTCCTGCTCCTTCCCCTGTGCCCGGTATATGGGCTGGGAATGTTGGCGGCGCTGGCCCTGCCTTCCATGGGCTGGCTGGACATAACCGTCCTGGGCGGGCTGGCGGCCACGGCGGTGGAATACACCTACCACTGGGCGGGGGAACGGTTTCTAGGCGTCCGCTTTTGGGACTATGCCCAGGTCCCTGGGAATCTCCGGGGCCGGGTCTGCCTGCCCTTCACCCTGGCCTGGGGGGTGCTGGTATGGGCGGCCGTGGAATTCCTCCAGCCCGTGGTGTCCGTTATAGCCGCATCGGTCCCGGAGGCGGCGACCTATATTTTCCTGCTGGTTTTCACCGGGGACTTGGTCTGTTCCCTCCGGTTCCTCCGGGTTACGGGAGACCTGAGGGGAATGCGGGCGGCTGTGTTTTTCCCGGATTAACCCCACCCTTGCAGCAGTCCCATCGTAATCTCCGCCGTGCGCTCGGAGGCTCGCGCGCAGTTCACCTCAAAGGTCTCCACGCCGCTGTAAGCCGCGATAACGTAGATTTTCTCAATCGTTCCCTCGTAAAATTTCAGCCGGGCCTTTTCCGTGACCCGCCGGACCTCCATAGCCTTTAAAAAGGGCGCCAATTCCGTGTCACTGGCACATAAAACGCCCGTTTTCTTCATACAAGGTTTTCTCCTTTACACCACCTGGAATAAATAAAATTTTAAATAATTTGTTTCCTCCACGCCCCATAAAATCGGATGGTCACAGCTCTGCTGCCGCGCCTCAATTTGCCGAAGCCGGACCCCGGCGTCCCGGGCGGCGGATTGGAGCATAGCAACAAACGTTTCCTCTTCCGCAAAGTGGGAACAGGAGCAAGTGGCCAGGTAGCCGCCCCGGGGCAGCAGCTTCATGGCCCGGTAGTTGATTTCCTTGTAGCCTGTCATGGCGTTAGCCGCCGTTTTCCGGGATTTCGTGAAAGCCGGGGGATCCAGAATAATAAAATCATACTTCACCGGCTCCTTCTCCAGGGCCGGGAGCAGCTCAAAGACGTTGGCGGCTGCGCAGTCCACCACGCCGCCCAAGCCGTTTCGCTCCGCGTTGGCCCGGGCCATCTCCACGGCGGAGGCCGACACGTCCACGGCGGTAACCCGCTTCGCTCCACCCAGGGCGGCGTTTAAAGCAAAGGACCCGGTATGGGTGAAACAGTCCAGCACCGTTTTTCCCTCCGCCAGCCGCCCCACCGCCTGGCGGTTGTATTTCTGGTCCAGGAAAAAGCCGGTTTTCTGTCCGTTTTCTACATCTACTAAATATTTTACGCCGTTCTCCACAATCTCCGTTACCGGAAAATCCGCCGGGGCCTCCCCAGGCAGAGGAAACCAGCCTTTGTACTGCTCCAGCCCCTCCTTGTCCCGGAGGGCAACGTCATTCCGTTCGAAAACGCCCCGAACGGTCTGCCCATCCTCCCGAAGAATACGGACCAGCAGGGGCAGCAGCAGGTCCTTGATCCTTTCCATGCCCACAGACAGCACCTGGACGCTGAGAAGATCGTGGAACTTATCCACCGTCAGACCGGGAAACATGTCCGCTTCCCCAAAGATGACACGGCAGGCATCTAAATCCTCAGGGGCCATGACGGTCTTTCGGTACTCCCAGGCCCAACGGAGCTTCCGCTCCCAGAAGGCGGCGTCAAAGTGGTCGTTGGCGTTCCGGGAAATCAGGCGGACCCGTATTTTCGATTTCTCCGACAGAAAGCCGGTGCCCAGGTACGCGCCCTTCCGGCTCCGCACATCCACCAGTCCGCCGTTCTCCGGCGTGCCCTCCATAGACAAAATTTCCGCGTCGTAAACCCAGGGATGACCCCGGAGAATGGCCGCTTCCGCCTTGTGCGTGACGGTAACGCTTGGGTATGCGCGATATGCTTTCATAGGACAGGCCCTCCCATAGGCATTTTTTCTCTTCTAATATAGCACACTTTTTGCCGGATTTCCATAGGATTCAATAAGAAGGAGGAATTGCTATGCCCACTATTTATTTAAGTCCCTCGACACAGGAGTGGAACAGCTATGTCACCGGCAGCGGCTCGGAGGAATACAACATGAACCTGCTGGCGGACGCCCTGGTCCCCTATCTCCTCTCCAATGGAATCCAATACAAGCGCAACAAGCCAGAAATGACCGCCGGGTCCTCCATCCGAGAGGCCAACCGGGGCACCTATGACCTTTACCTGGCCTTGCACTCCAACGGCGCGCCGGAGGGGCGCTATGGCGAGGAGCGGGGCATCATCGCCTTTTACTATCCCACGAGCCGCCAGGGCCAGCGGGCGGCGGAACTCATCGCCCAGGAGCTGCGGAAAATCTACCCCCTCCCCGGAAAAGTCACCACCCGTTCCACCACCACGCTGGGAGAGGTGGCCCAGTCCAACGCGCCGGCGGTGCTGGTGGAAATTGGCTACCACGACAACTGGTCCGACGCCCAGTGGATTGAGGGGCACATGGACGCCATCGCCCAACAGCTGGCCCGGGCCCTGACGGAGTTTTTCGGCCTTCCCTTCATCTACCCCATGGACCCCGTTCAGGGCAAGGTGGCCCTCAGCTGGGGAACGCTGAACCTGCGGAGCTATCCCTCCCCCACAGGGACCGTCATCGCCAATCTCCCGGACGGCGCGGAGGTGACTATCTACGGCGAGTGGCAGGGCTGGTTCGTTGTCCACCACGAAGGCCATGTGGGCTACGCCGCCGCCGCATACATCGACACTTGACCGCTTTTCGCCCCCGTCTCGCTGTTGCTTTTACGCCGGGTTTGAGGGGACGTTTCCATTCCTGCCAAAATTTTCTTGCAATTTCGCCGCCGGTTTCAGGATTTCGCTTGACAGCGGTCCAGTAAAAGTTTAAACTAAAGACAGATTGCCGTCGGAGGGCAAAGGGGTGTCCTCCGGTCGTTTTCTAAAACGCTCCTGTCCGCAGGTCCTGTTCTGGAAACCGGCAATACGCCCAACAGCGAAAGACATTCCGCCCTTCGAAAGTCAGGCGCCCCCCATTCGGGGCCCGGGCGGAACGCAAGGAACAACCCATGTCCGACAGCCGCCGGCGGCCATACCGCCCCGGGGACATCCATGCCCTTGGAGGGGGAAGAATTCCCTCCGCCGTACGGGCGTGTTGACGGTTTTTGAAGCGGGCTTTCTGCGGCAATACCAAAATTGAATGGAGGAATCAGCAGCCGTGTTTCAACTCATCATCGCCGCGCTTTGCGGTCTGGTGGTCGGCGGCGTGATTTGCTTCCCGCTTGGTATTCGCTATCGGAAGAACGTCTCTGAAAAAGAAATCTCCAGCGCTGAAGAAGAGGGAACGCGCATTGTCAACGAGGCCATCAAAAGCGCCGAATCCAAAAAGCGCGAGGCCCTGCTGGAAGCCAAGGAGGAAATCTTAAAAAACCGCAGCGAGTACGAAAAGGAAGTCAAGGAACGCCGCGCCGACCTTCAGCGGCAGGAAAACCGCCTGCAGCAAAAGGAGGAAAACCTCGACCGGAAAATCGAGGCCGTGGAAAAGAAAGAGGAGTCCCTGACTCAAAAGCACGCCGCCATCGACAAGGAGACCGAGGAAATCAAGCTTGTCAAGCGCGGCCAAACTGAAATGCTGGAGCGCATCTCCGGCTTCACCACCGAGGAGGCGAAGCAGTACCTCATCGATCAGGTGGAAGCGGAAGTCACTCACGAGACCGCCCTCAAAATCAAAGAGGTGGAGTCTCGGATGAAAGAGGAGTGCGACGCCCGGGCCCGGGAGATTGTGGCCCAGGCCATTCAGCGCTGCGCCGCCGATCAGGTGGCCGATATGACCGTCAGTGTGGTTCCCCTGCCCAATGACGAGATGAAGGGCCGGATCATCGGCCGGGAAGGCCGGAATATCCGTACCATCGAGACCCTGACGGGCGTGGACCTCATCATTGACGACACGCCGGAAGCCATCACCGTCTCCTGCTTCGAGCCGGTCCGCCGGGAGATTGCCCGGCTGGCCCTGGAAAAGCTGATTTCCGACGGGCGCATCCACCCCACTCATATTGAGGAAATGGTGGAAAAGGCCCGCCGGGAGGTGGACGCCACCATCAAAGCCGAGGGTGAGCGCATCACCTTCGAATGTGGCATCCGCAGTCTCCACCCGGAGCTGGTGAAGATGCTGGGCCGCCTGCACTACCGCACCAGCTATGGCCAAAACGTCCTCCAGCACTCCGTGGAGGTCAGCCACATCGCCGGCATGATGGCGGCGGAGCTGGGCGTGGATGTCCAAGCCGCGAAACGGGCCGGACTGCTCCATGATCTGGGCAAATCCGTGGACCACGAGATGGAGGGCACCCATGTGGCTCTGGGTGTGGAATTCGCCCGGAAGTACAAGGAAAAAGAGGAGATCATCCACGCCATCGAGGCCCACCACAACGATGTGGAGCCCAGGACCATCGTCGCCTGTCTGGTGCAGGCCGCGGACGCCATTTCCGCCGCCCGGCCCGGCGCCCGCCGCGAAAACCTGGAGAACTACATCAAGCGCCTGGAACAGCTGGAGTCCATTACCGGCTCCTATCCCGGCGTGGATAAGGCCTTTGCCATTCAGGCTGGCCGTGAAGTCCGGGTCATGGTAAAGCCCGAGCAGGTCAGCGAGGACCAGATGGTCATTCTGGCCCGGGATCTAGCCAAGAAGATCGAGGAGGAAATGGAGTACCCTGGTCAGATCAAGGTCCATGTCCTCCGGGAGACCAAGGTGGTCGAGTACGCGAAATAAGCTCCCTTCGCAACGGATGGCGAAGGACAAAGACGCAAGGAACAGAAAGCGGTTGTGATAAGGTTCACAGCCGCTTTCTGTCTTTTTTATTCTGCAACGGAAAGAAAGGATGTCATTCCCATGAGCGTTCAAAATCTTCTGAGCACGCAGGCCCGCGGAAAAAACCGCCGCTCCTCCGCCGGGCAGTCCAAGCCAGTGGGTCTCTCCTTCCAGAAACAGCTGGTTCAGACCTCCGCCGCCGTCAATGGTCCCCCCATTCACCTCCGGATGCCCGGCGAAAACACCGTCTATTCCGGCGTTATTTGGGGTCAGTCCACCAACCAGGAAGTCTATGCCGAGTATACCGCGGACTCCACCCCCGAGGAGCCCATCGTCCGTGTCACCGGCGTATCGGACAGCGGCCCCTATGACGTTACCTGCCGCATCAAGGGCATCGACCCCTCCAACGCCTCCTATGCGGAGCTTGCCGCTCTCTACGGCCATCTTGTAAAGACCGGCGCATATCAGAGCGTCCTGGAGGGCCCCAGCAAGCCCGGGGTGCTCCCCCATACGGTGGAGTACCGAGGCGACGTCACGCAAAAGCACGATTTTATTCACGATATCCGCGAAAGCCTGAAGGATCAGCATCTCCCCACCGCCGCTACCGGCGCGGAAGAGCTGCTGGCACTATATCAGGCCCATGCCTCCGGCGGCGGAGCCTCCTCTGGAAGCAGCTCCGTCCCGGACCACAGCAGCTTTACGAAAAACAACCTCCTCTCCGCCCTGTCCAACCTCAAGTCCTCCATGCTGGACCAGATAAATCTGAACAAGGAAAAAACTGAGGAGACCCAGGAGTGGGAAAAGCTCATGAAATACCTGGACGCCTGGATTGAATCCCTGATAGAGGAAGCCGACGCCGAAAAAATTGCTCGGGCTCAGGCCGCCCTCCAGGCCGAACTGACGAAAGACAGCTCTGGACAGAAGAATCTGGACGACCATCTCCTGGAGCAGCTGACCGAGTTTCTTTCCCATTGACGAAAGGCCCCTATGCGGGGCCTTCTTCATGCGTGTGTGCCGGAAAGCCAGGGCCCCGCGCTCCAATAAAGGCCCGCGGCCAGCGCCGGCAGAAGCCACAGGCTCCCCCCGGTCGTCCAGATAACCCCGCCGATCAGCGCCGCCAGGGCCGCCGCCGTGACGGTCCCGGCCCAGCGGGCCGCCGTCTCCCCTGCCGCCGGGCCCGCCAACCAGGCGGTCAGCAGATACAGCGCCCGCCCCCCATCCAGAGGGCGAATAGGCAGAAGATTGAAGGCACATAGTATCAGATTTGCTCCCACGGCGGCGGGCCAGCGGCCTTTTGCCACCGCCGTTAAAGCCAGGGCCGATAACAGATTGGCGGCGGGGCCCGCCAGCACCGCCGCCAGCTCCCCGCCATAGGACAGCCGCACGCTGTCTGTCTCCAGCACGGCTCCCAGGACGCTGAGTCGAAAGCCCGTCACCTCCGCCCCCAGCATGCGAAGCAATATCCAGTGTCCCAGCTCGTGAACGGCGGCAGCCCCCAGCGCAGTGACCAGAGGCTCCCAGCCGTTGGCCAGAACAAACCAGCCGGCAAGGAGAACAAAGCCTCCGCTTACGCGGATTCTACAGAGCGGAAACATAGTAAACAGGGTTCAGGTAGGAGCCCTCCCGCTGGAGCTCAAAGTGGAGGTGCGGCCCGGTGGCCATCCCCGTCTCCCCCACCTCCGCGATCTTCTGGCCTCGGTTCACCGCTGCGCCGGAAGAAGCCGTAATGCGGCTGCAATGGGCATAAAGGGTGGAATACCCCCCCTCGTGGGCCACGACACAATAGCGGCCATAGCTGCTACTGTCCCCCACAGCGGTGACGGTGCCGTCGGCAAAGCAACGCACCTCCGTCCCAACATCCGCTGCCAGGTCCACACCGTAGTGGAACCGCTCCTCTCCCTCCGTCGGATGCTCCCGGTAACCAAAGTCGGAGCTAAGGGTCCCGGCCACCGGGGCACAGTAGTCGAAGCCCAGTATGGCCTGCTCCATGCTGACTCCCTCCGGGAGATTCTCCTGGGAGTAGAGTACATAGGCCAGGTTGGAGGCCGGCTGCGCCTCCACCTCCGGCGTTGGGGAGACAGCCTCCGGTACCGCCCGGAAACTCCGCAGGAGGTCCAGCGCCGCGCCGTCTTGGAGCTTCGGCGTTTGAGTGATTATCTTCTCTGGGGGGGCTGCCTCCGGTAGGACGGCTCCCGTCTGCGTGGCCTCCGTCTGGGGATGAAACACCGCCTCATAGACCTCCGCCACTCCGCTCCCTTCCTCTCTGGAGAAAGCCCGGCCTACGGCGGAGAACACCGCCTGTACATCCATGTTCCGCTCCATGGCGGCGGAGAGCCGCTGGTTGAAGTCCGCCATCCTCGCCGGGAGTAGCAGCTTCGCCGCCACCAGCGCTACAAAAATGACGCCGCAGGCCACCAGCCGCAGCATCAGCCGAAGGTCCTTTGCCGTCAGGGGCTCACTCTTCCGTGCCCCGCCACGGACGCTCTGCGCGCTCCGGTGGCGCGCCCGCGCATGCATCAGCCGCCGTCCCGCCTGCCTTGAGGTCATGTCCATCCCCTCCTTTGGGAATTCCATACAGCTTGTTTCCCTATATTTTATGAGATTGCTCCTGAAAAAATGCCGGAAAATCAAACTGGAGAAGCCCCGTTGAAAGGGCTCTCCCTCCCCCACTAGAGAATCTTATGAAAATATGAAAAAAAAACCTTGCTTTTTGGAGCTTTCCCTGTTAGAATATAAGTCTGTACGGTAGGACTTGTCCTGCCCGCATGAAATCAACGGCCAAAGGAGGTGTTTGGTTTGCCGAATATCAAGTCTGCCAAGAAGCGCGTCCTCATCGGAAAAGCGAGGAACGCCCGCAACAAGGCCACGAAGTCCGATCTCAAAACCGCGATCAAAAAGTTCGAGGCCGCCGCGGCGGAGGGCAATCGCACCGATGCCGATGGCGCTTACAAGGTTGCGGTGAAAAAAGTCGATCAGGCTGTGGCGAAGGGCGTTCTCCACAAGAATGCGGCCGCTCACAAAAAGAGCGCCATGACCCTGAAGCTCAATCGGATCGGTTAATCCAAACATATCCCCGCTTCCCGGGGTATTGACGCTTCCGTGTAAATGCCCGGAGGCCGTCAGGCCAAAAGGGCATCCGTTCGGATGTCCTTTTTGTTTTGCCAGGAGGTTGCAGCATGCCTATTTTTGACACCCACGCACACTATGATTCCAATGGTTTCGCCGTCGACCGGGACGAAATCCTCTCCGCCCTCCCCGCTGCCGGGGTGGGCCTGGTGGTGGACCCGGGCTGCGATCTGGAAAGCTCCCGGGCCGCCATCGCCCTGGCGGAGCGGTATCCCTTTGTTTATGCCGCCGCAGGCATCCATCCCTCCGACTGCGCCGGGACGGGAGAGGCGGAGTTTGCCGCCCTGCGGGCCCTCTGCGGACACAAGAAGGTAGTGGCCGTGGGGGAAATCGGTCTGGATTACTATTGGAAAGACAACCCACCCCGGGAGTTTCAGCAAATGGTCTTTCGGCGGCAGATCCAGCTGGCGGTGGAGCTGAATCTCCCCGTTATCGTCCATGACCGGGAGGCCCATGGAGATTCCCTGGCCATCGTGCTGGACTATCCCGAGGCACGGGGAGTATTCCACTGCTTTTCCGGCAGTCCTGAGATGGCGGAGGAGCTTTTAAAGCGGGGCTGGTATCTGGGCTTCGACGGGCCCATCACCTACAAAAACGCCCAAAAGGCCCCCGAAGCAGCCGCCATCACGCCTTTGGACCGCATCGTAGTGGAAACGGATTCCCCCTACCTCTCCCCTGTCCCTCTCCGTGGAAAGCGAAACGACAGCCGGAATCTGCCCTATATCATAGAAAAGCTGGCGGAGTGGAAGGGCATTTCGCCAGAGGAGATGACCCGGATCACCTGGGAAAACGGCCTGCGGCTCTTCCCAAAGCTCCCCATCGAAACGGAGGCCTCCAGCCATGTATGAAAAACAAACGGGTATCCTGAACTGTCCCTGCAAGGAATTTCCCCCCATGATGGACCCTGCCCCCATCATGACCGCCTACCAGGAGGCCCGGAGAAAGACGGAGAGGCCCTCCCCTGCACAGCCGGGAATTTTTCGGCGCTTCCTCGCAAAAACATCCGTATCTCCGGCTCCAGAAAACGTACTCCCCGTCCTCATCGCCGTTGGGGAGGATACTCCTTTGGAGGGCTTCCAATGGTTGAAGGGAGAAACGCCGGAGGAGCACCGTCAACGACTCCTCGCCCAGCCCGTAGAGGACGGCGGAGCCCTCCTGGCCCGCATGGCCGCCCGGAACAGGGAATATGCGGCGGAAAATGGCTGGGAGTGGCCCGGTCAGGAGGTTCTAGGTCCCATGGAAGATGGAGAGGCCATTGACCGCTTCCTGGGCATCTCGGATTTCCACGGGAAAACCATCCCCCTGGTACTGGCGGAAATCCCGGTGGAACACCCCTGGGAAGTCTTTGCCTATGTCCCCTTCGGCGGCTGGAATGAATGTCCCCGCAACGAGGAGCAGATGGCAATTGCTAAGTACTGGTATGAGAAATACAGGGCCGTCCCGGCCGTGATTACTCGAGACGTGCTGGAGTATGACCTCCCCGCTCCGGTGGGCCGGGAGGCGGCCATGGAACTGGCCCTGGAGCAGTATGCCTTCTGCCCGGACATCGTGGACCAGGGCTGTGCATCCGTGGGCTATCTGGCGGATACCCTCGCAAAGTCCACGAAATGGTATTTCTGGTGGGATTGAGGAGCAGCATGAAAAGAGGATGGATTCCCCTGCTGCTGGCCCTGGCGCTTTTGAGCGGCTGCGGCAAGCGTCCTGCCTTGGCGGAGGTTTTGCCAGACGAGCTCCCGGCAATAGCCGAAGCCGTCTCCCTGCCGGAGCCACGGCGGCTGGAGCCTATTTCCGCACCCGCCATTGTAACCGAGGGACGGCCCCCGGCGGAGGAATACGGACTTGTGCCCTCCATCATCGGCACCGAAGGCAGTCACGATTCCGATAGGAGACGCTGGCTGGACGGCGGCAGAATTGAACTGGCCGCAGAAACGGAAAACGCCGCCCTTTATGTGCCCACTGGTCAGAGAGACCTCGAAACCGCCCTTATTCACTGGGGAGCCAGCCTATCGGAATTTGATTGGGTGGTTTTTTGTGGACCCAATATCATTCCTCCCCGGCTGGTTTGTTTTGATTTTGACAACGACGGAGAGGAGGAGCTTATTGTCATCTGCCACATAGGCAACGGCAACGGGGTTTCCATTGACGATTTGCATATTCTGGAAAAAGACCCTGACGGGTCCCTGAGGGACTATACCTTCCCCGAAAGCCTCTGGCGGAATCAGTTCCCGGCTCTATTCGATACCGCGCAAATCCACGGGCGAACCTTCGCCATGCTGGGCCATGAGCTAGTGGAGTTTGAGCAGGAGGGTCTGGATCTGAAAACAGCCTCCTCCGGCCTTATCGCGCAGTTCAATCAGGAGGGCTGGAGCGGGCTCCAGTTCCAAGGCTCGTTCTGTTTAAACCTGCCGGACCGCCATTCTCCCTGCTATCAGGCGAAGACCTCCGCCCAAGTCACCTATCAGAACGGCGTGTTTACCCTACAAGATTTTCACCTTTACAGCTATGACCAATAAAGGAGTATCACCTATGGAAAAAGGCTTTACCATCACTTATGAGTACGGAGAAAACCTGTATGTCAACACCACCAATCGCTGCAATTTCAACTGCGAATTCTGCCTCCGACACAACGGCCATGGCGGCAGCATCTACACCCACAACCTTTGGCTGGAACGGGAACCCACACGGGAGGAAATTCTGGCGGACATTGAAAGCCGAGAACTTTCCCGGTACAAGCAGCTGGTCTTTTGCGGCTTTGGCGAACCCAGCTACCGGATCAATGATATCTGCTGGGTCATCGACCAATTAAAGGCCAAGGGCAAAAAGCCCTTCGTCCGCATGGACACCAACGGCACCGGAAATCTGATCCATAGCCGGGACATCTGCCCCGATTTTGCCGGGCGGTTTGATATGGTATCCATCTCCTTGAACACCGACACAGCGGCGAAGTACGATGCGCTCTGCCACCCGGTTCAGAGCGGGGCCTATGAGGCCATGAAGTCTTTTGCCAAGGAATTGCGGCAGTATGTCCCCACGGTGATGATGACAGTGGTGGACACTATTCCCACGGAAGAGATTGAAAACTGCCGGAAAATCTGCGAGGAGGAAATCGGCGCGGTTTACCGGGTGAGGGAATATATTGAAGATTAAGAAAGGAAGGTTTTTCCTATGTTTCATCTGCTTGGTTCTTTGATTATGGGCGCGCTGGTAGGCTGGATTGCTGGGAAGCTGATGGATACCGACGGCGGGTTTCTCCGCAATATCATCATCGGCGTCGTGGGCTCCGCCGTGGGCAGCACAGTGTTCGGCCTGTTCGGCTTCTACGCTTACGGCTGGTTTGCCAACCTCATTGTGGACGTGGCGGGCGCGTGCCTGTTCATCTGGGTGGCGCGGAAATTGTTTCATTAAACCAATGATCATGACAAAGGGCTTTCACCTTGAGGTGAAAGCCCTTTTCCCTTTACAGCATTTGCAGCAGCTCAATCTGCTCCCCAGATGGTCCCGTAAAGAACCAGTTCCGCAACCCGCCGAAGAGGTCCGGCAAAACCTTCTTTTCCGATGTCAGAAAGGTATCCACTCCCGCCGCTCGGACCATCTCTGCGGCGGCGTCCAGATCGTCCACTAGGAGGGCGAAGTGGGGAATGTTTCCTTCTCCCATGGGCATGTCCGTGGGGCTTTGAATCAGCTCCAGCGTAATGCCGCCAAAAAGCACCAAGGCCAGCATCTTCTCTCCCGCCGGAGCGCTCACGCCGCCCCGGTCCTTCACCTCACCGCCCAGCTTCGCATAAAAATCAATGCTCTTTTCTATATCCTGCGTATAGACAGCCACATGGCCCAACCCTTGAAAATGTTTCTGCATTTTGATCTCTCCTCAACAGCCAAAGAGGGACCCGAAGGTCCCTCTTTGCAAATTCAACAATTCTGCGTTACCGTTGCTCTAGCATGGACGACCGTCAAACGGTCAGCGCGTGCGAAAGCTCTTTTGGGTTATGTTTTCTCTCGAGAAAGCCGCGCTCAGCACTTCTCAAACACGGTGGCAACACCCATGCCGCCGCCGATACAGAGAGTAGCCAAGCCCTTCTTGGCATCGTCCCGCTTCTGCATTTCATGGAGCAGGGTGACGATAATCCGCGCGCCGGAGGCGCCCACGGGGTGGCCCAGAGCGATGGCGCCGCCGTTGACATTGACCTTCGCCATGTCAAAGCCCAGCTCCCGGCCCACGGCGATGGACTGGGCCGCAAAGGCCTCGTTGGCCTCGATGAGGTCAATGTCATCGATGGTCACGCCGGCTTTCGCCATGGCCTGACGAGAGGCGGGCACGGGCCCCACGCCCATGATCTTGGGATCCACGCCGCCCTGGCCCCAGCCGATGAGCTTGGCCATAGGCTTCAGGCCGTACTTCTCCACAGCCTCACCGGAGGCCAGGATGATGGCGGCGGCACCGTCGTTGATTCCGGAGGCGTTGGCCGCGGTAACCCGCTGCTGGCCCTTGTCCTCGGTTTCCTTCTTGCCGGTAACATCAAAGGTGTGAACCACCTCGGGATTGGGGGACTCGGGACCCACAGGGAACGCGCCCCGCAGCTTGGCAATGCCCTCGGCAGTGACGCCGGCCTTGGGATATTCGTCCTTCTTGAAGTCCACCATGTCCCGCTTCACCTTTACGGGGACGGGGACGATCTCGTCGTCGAACTTACCGGCGGCCTGGGCGGCCTCGGTCTTTTGCTGGGAGGCGGCGGCAAACTCGTCCTGCTCCTGACGGGTGATGCCCCAGATATCGTTGATGTTTTCCGCGGTGGTTCCCATGTGGTAGTTGTTATAGGCGTCCCAGAGGCCGTCCTTGATCATGGTGTCCACCAGCTTCTTGTCGCCCATGCGGGCGCCCCAGCGGGCGTCCATGGAGGCAAAGGGAGCGGCGCTCATGTTCTCCGTGCCGCCGCAGACCACGATATCGGAATCCCCGGCCAGGATGGAGCGGGCGCCCTCGATGAGAGACTTCATGCCGGAGCCGCAGACCATGCCCACGGTGTAGGCGGGAACGGAATAGGGAATGCCAGCCTTGATGGAGACCTGACGGGCCACGTTCTGACCCTGGGCGGCGGTGAGGATGCAGCCGAACATGACCTCATCCACGTTCTCCGGCTTCACACCAGCGCGGTTCAGGGCCTCCTTGACCACGATCGCGCCCAGCTCCGCAGCGGGAGTGTTTTTCAGACTGCCGCCAAAGGAGCCGATGGCAGTACGGCAGCAGTTCACGACATAAAGATCTTTCATGATGTTCCTCCGTATTTTAATATTTTGGCGGCTCGGCGGGCCGCCGGAGTCTCAACGGGCGAGACGGGGACGCAGATTGCCAGTATTTTGACAGCCTGCTGACCGCCTTTCTCTGTGTATCATTATAGAGACTCCTCCTCATTTCGTCAATGGCCTTTCGTCAGGTTTTACAGTTTCGTTAAATCTTTGACAACATAAGGGGCGTTTTCGTCAAGGTGACGAAATTTTCCAGGAGGCGCTTACTCCCCCGCCTCCCGCAGCTCGGCCAAGGTCTTGTCGAAAGCGGCGGCATCCAGCTCCTCATACGCTGGAGTGGTTTGAATCAGAGCCCCCTCCGCTGCATCCTGGAGCAGGCGGTCAAACGCCTCCCCCGCCAGGACCTCTCCCTGGGAGGCCAGGCGGCGGAGGATGGAAAAGCCCTCCTCCGATTCCAAAATCCCGGAGTATTGCCCCTCCTCCAGCGCCTTTGCCGCCTCCTCCAATACCTGGGGCAGGGTCCCGTCTCCTGGCAGCAGCGTCCGCGGGCCCACCGCGTCGTCCCCCTCCGCCGCCAGGGTTGGGAACGCCACCGCCGGGTCCTCCGCACCGTTGAGGCGGGAAAACACCTCCGCTGCTCTCTCCCGGGCGGCCTCCCGATCCTCCCCGGCGGAGATTAGAATCCGGTCCACCGTTAAGCTGTCCGCCTGGTCCAGAAGCCCGGAAAGCTCGCTACCCTCGGTAAGGCAGAGATTATAAAGCTTGGCGTAGAGCATTCCCACCTCCGTCAGCTCCTCCGCCCGGAGACGGTCCAGCCCCAGGGCCGTCAGCTCCTTTAAGTACGCCTCTTCCCCGCCCCGGGCAGCAGACTGTTCCTCCCAGATATCCGCCAGAGCTTCCCGTTCCTTCTCGCTGAGGACGCAACCGTAGCGAACCGCCCAGTTTTCCACAGTGGCATAGAGAGCCGTATTGGCCAGGGCCTGATCTTTGGCGTAATCCGCCAGGGTTCCGCCGGGGACGGGAATCTCCCAATCCAGAGTCAAACCGGAGTCCTTGTACTTTTCCCGAATCTGGTCACAGGTAAAGGCCAGCCAATAGAGGTAGCGCCAGGCCGGAATTTCCCGGCCGTCCACCGTCATCAGCACCAGCTCCTCCCCCAACTCCGCCGCGCGACCCAGCAAAGAGTCCTTTTCCTCTTCCTTTTTCAGGGCGCAGCCGCTGAGTCCCAGGCACAAAACCAAGACCGCCGCCGCCATTCGTTTCCGCATCGCTCCCGCTCCTCCCATAAGGTTGTCCGAACCATTATATGGGCGGGAACAGGCCATTATGACCAAAGCGGATTTTTTGGAATCATGTCAAAACATTCTCCGGTCCCTCTGGGGTCTCTTCCCCAGTCCTCTTCGGAAGTACCCGCAAAACCGGCCCTTCATCTTGGATATACAGCTCTTCACATGCTTTTTGGACTTGAATTAAAGTCTGAACCGCATTTTCTGTTTCTCGCACCATCATCAAATACATTTTCTTGTAATCCGACATATAATATCACCCCATCCATATTTTAGGACAAATAGTCCAAAAACGAAATAGGACATTTTGTCCAGTCTATACTGGGATTCGGTGATGCTGTATGAATCTGCGAATTCGTGACCTCCGTGAGGACGCGGACCTGACCCAGAAGGCCGTAGCTGCCGCCCTGCGCTGTGATCAAAGCCTCTATTCCAAGTACGAACGGGGCGAACGCCCGCTTCCCTTGGAGCTGGCCGACCAGCTGGCCGACTATTATCACACCAGTGTAGACTATCTCCTGGGCCGCACAGAGGTCAAAACCCCCTACCCCAAAAGGAAGCCCTGACGCTTATAACCAGCGTCAGGGCTTCCTCTTATTATCCGGCGGACAGCCTCAAATCCTCCACCAGCTCCATAGCGCTCTCCAAGGCGTCGGCCCCGGGCTTCAGCTTCAGGGTCAGCGCCGGGTCCTCCCCGGCGGCCACGGTGAGGCGCTGGCGGTACTTGTTCAGCCCACAAACCTTCACCACCGCCTCTGGCCGAAAGACCGCCAGCTGGAAGCGGAGGATGTCCCGCTTCTGGGTGATGTCGGACACACCCGCCTTTCCCGCCGCCGCCCGGAGCAGGGCCACATCCAGCAGGGCCAGCACCGGCTTAGGCGCTTCCCCGTAACGGTCCAGCAGCTCGTCCAGCAGGTCCGACGCGTCGTCGTTGGAGCGGATAGCGGCGATGCGGCGGTAGAGGTCCATCCGCTGCTCCGGGGAGGAGACGTAACGCTCCGGGATGTTGGCGTTGACGGTCAGGTCGGCGGAGCACTCCGTTTCGATCTGCCTCTCCTCGCCCCGCTCCTCCAGCACGGCCTCCTCCAAGAGCTTTAAATAGAGGTCGTAGCCCACGCTCATGAGATAACCGGACTGCTCCGGGCCCAGGAGGTTCCCCGCTCCCCGGATCTCCAAATCCCGCATGGCGATACGGAAGCCGGAGCCGAACTCCACGTACTCCCGGATGGCCGAAAGGCGCTTGGCGGCAATCTCCTGGAGGATCTTCCCCTTTCGGAAGGTCAGGTAGGCGTAAGCCCGCCGGGCGCTGCGGCCGATGCGGCCCCGGAGCTGGTGGAGCTGGGCCAGGCCCATTTTGTCCGCGTCCTCTACGATAAGCGTATTGACATTGGAGATGTCAATGCCCGTCTCTATGATGGTGGTGCAGACCAGCACGTCCGCCTCTCCCTCCACCATGGCCCCCATAACGGCGGACAGCTCCTGCTCGCTCATCTTCCCATGGCCGGTGACCACATGGACCTCGGGCCCCAGCATCTTCTGAATACGGGAGGCGGTGAGGTCGATGCTCTCCACCCGGTTGTGAAGGTAGTAAATCTGCCCGCCCCGGTCGAGCTCCTTCCGCATGGCGTCCTCCAAAATGGCCCAATCGTGCTCCAGCACATAAGTCTGGACCGGCTGGCGGTCCGCCGGGGGCTCCTCGATGGCGGACATGTCCCGGAGTCCCGACAGGGCCATGTTCAGCGTCCGGGGAATGGGCGTGGCGGACAGAGTCAGCACGTCCACCTGGCGGCTCATCTCCTTCAGGCGCTCCTTGTGGGTGACGCCAAAGCGCTGCTCCTCGTCGATGATGAGCAATCCCAGGTCCTTGAACTCCATGCTCTTTTGCAGCAGCTTGTGGGTGCCGATGAGGAGGTCCACTCGCCCCTCTTTTGCCAGCTCCAGGATGCGCTTTTGGTCCTTGGGCGGCGTAAAGCGGGACAGCACCTCAATCCGCACCGGGAAGTCCCGGAAGCGGCCCATGGCCGTGGCGTAGTGCTGCTGGGCCAGGACGGTGGTGGGTACTAAAATGGCCGCCTGCTTCCCGTCCAGCACGCACTTCATCACCGCCCGGAGGGCCACCTCCGTCTTGCCGTAGCCCACGTCGCCGCAGAGGAGGCGGTCCATAGGCCTCGGGCGCTCCATGTCCTTCTTGATTTCCGCGATGGCCCGGAGCTGGTCGTCCGTCTCCGCGTATGGAAACGCCTCCTCAAACTCCCGCTGCCAGGGGGAGTCCTGGGAAAAGGCGAAGCCGGGACAGCGCTGGCGCTCGGCGTAGAGCTTCGTCAGGCCCTTGGCCAGATCCTTGACGGCCTTCTTGGCCCGGGTTTTCTGCTTGGCCCACTCGGTGCCTCCCAGCTTGTTCAGCTTCCGGCTGCCCTCGCCGTCCTCCCCGCCGCCGATATACTTGCTTACCAAATCCAGCGCCGTGGCGGGGACATAGAGGCAGTCCCCCCCGGCGTAGTCAATTTTAATATAGTCCTTCTCCACGCCGTCCACCGGCATCCGCTGGATGCCAGTGAAGCGGCCCACGCCGTGGTGGGCATGGACCACCAGATCCCCCGGCTTCAAGTCGGTATAGGACTGAATTTTCTGGCGGTTGGAATCTTTTTTGGGCCGAGCCCGCTTCCGGGAGGGGGCGATGAGCTGCCCCTCCGTCAGCACCGCCAGCTTCAGGGCCGGCCACTCGCACCCGGCGGAGAGGGCTCCCACGGATATCCGCACTTCCCCGGGGCCCGGCATGGCGGTTCCCTTGATATCCAGGGCGGCGGGAATCCCCCGCTCCGAGAGGAGATTGTGCAGATTTTTCGCCCGCGTCTCCCCACCGCAGAGCAGCAGCACGGCGCTGCCGCTCTCCCGGTACTGCTCCAAATCCGTGACGGCGGTCTCCAGGCTGCCGCCGTAAGAGCTGAGCTGGCGGGCGTTGACGCTCAAAAGGCCCTTGGGCGGGTAAGGATAGCGGGAGGTGGGCAGGGCCCCCGCCATGATCACCGGGAAGGACTCCAGGGCGGCGTAGAACTCCTCGGCGGAGAGGAGCAGCTTCGCGTAGTCCCCCGCCAGGACGCCCGCCTCCATCAAAGCCTCCAAATCCTGACGGTTCTGGAGGAGGGTCCCCTTCACCCGCTCATCCACACGCCCCGCCTCGCAGAGGATTACCAGTGCGTCCTGGGGCAGGTAGTGAACTCCGGCGGAGGCGTCCGGGTAGACGGCGGCCAGATAGCGGTCCATTCCCTCGGGGACGGAACCGTTTTTCAGGCGCTCACCGTCCTCCCGGAGATGAGCGGCGGCGGGAGAGCCCTTTTTATCCAGCTTTCCGGCCAGGGCCAGGAGCTTCTCCCCCAGGCCCTCCAGTCCTCCCTTTGCCTGCCGGGGCAGGACCTCGGCGGCGGGGAGAATCCGGGCGGAATCCAGATTCGCCGTCCGCCGCTGGGTACCGGGGTCAAAGGCCCCCATGGAGTCGATTTCATCGTCGAAGAACTCACAGCGGACCGGCTGATCCATCAAGGGGGAGAATACGTCCAAGATGCCGCCCCGGAGGGCGAACTGCCCCACGCCCTCCACCTGCTGGCAGCGGGTATACCCGGCGCCAAGAAGGCGCTCCGTCAATTCCGGCAAGTCCTGCCGCTCTCCCACATTCAATGTGACCGATGAATCTTTCAGCAGTTTCGCGGGCAAAGTCCGGGCCATCAGGGCATCGGCCGTGGCCACCACCGTCCGGGGTGTGCCCTGGGCCATGGCGTACAGCGCCGCCAGGCGGCCCCGCTCCCAGTCCCGGGAGGACACCGCCCCGGGGCGGAGCCGCCACTCCCGGCTCAGCAGCGTCACCGGAGCTTCGCCCAGCAGGGCCTCCAAATCCCCGGCCAGCTGCCGGGCCTCCCCCTCGTCGCCGCAGACAAAGACCGCCGGACGGCCCGCCGCCCAAGCCGCCGCCGCGCCCAGGCAGGCCCGCTGTACGGGCTGGAGACCCGTCATCGCGGCGGGACAGCCGCCGTCCTCCACCCGGCGGAGCAGCTCCCCCGCCTCCGGAATGGTCATCAGTTTTTCCAGCAGATGCTTCATGGCAAAAACCCTTCGCAGTCAGTTAAAATCGTTCATGGCCCTCTGGCAGCCGTGCTCAATGACGCACGCCGCCGCCTCGATGGCCCGCCGGAAGGCTTCCAGAAGGACCTCCCGCTCTTTCTGGGAGGGGACGCCGATGACCCAGTCGATCATGCCGTCCTTGTCCTCCGGGGCCCCGGTGCCGATTTTGATCCGGGGAAAGTCCTGGGTGCCCAAGTGGGCGATGATGTTTTTGATGCCGTTATGCCCCCCGGCGGAACCGGTGGGCCGTACCCGCAGCTTTCCCACGGGAAGGGCCACGTCGTCGTAAATCACCAGTACATGGTCCGGGGGGATTTTATAAAACCGCGCCGCCTCCCGCACCGCCTCGCCGGAGAGGTTCATGTAGGTCTGAGGCTTCATCACCAGGCACCGGGCCCCGGCGAACTCCATCAGGTTGTAGGCGGACTTGAACTTCACCTTGTTCAGCTTCACGCCCTTTTGCTCCGCCAGCAGCTCCACCGCCCGAAAGCCCATGTTGTGCCGGGTGTTCTCGTACTTCGTTCCAGGGTTCCCCAGCCCCGCGATCAGCCACTCCACGGAGGAGGAGCCCTTATTTCCAAACAGCATATCGGTCCCGCCTTTCCAAAAAATTCAAAAATTCGATCATTCCGCACAACCCACGTAGGCGGGGAAGTACGACTTCCCCGCCTTGGATGGCTCTATTGTTTTATAGATGCGGACGCCGGCCTCAGCGGAACAGCTTGGAGATGGAAACCTCCTGATAGACCCGCTCGATGGCCTCGCAGAACATAGGCGCCACGGAGAGATACTTCACCTTGCCGCTCAGCTCCGGCTGAATGGCCGGGATGGTGTCCAGCAGGGCCAGCTCCTGAATGGGGCTGGCATTGATCCGGTCAATGGCCGGGCCGGAGAGCACGCCGTGGGAGGCACAGGCGTGGACGCTGTGGGCTCCATTGTCCATCAGGGCCTGGGCGGCATTGCAGAGGGACCCGCCGGTGTCCACCAGGTCGTCGAAGAGGATGCAGTCCCGTCCCTCCACGTCGCCGATGACGTTCATGACCTCGCAGTGGTTGGCCCGCTGGCGGCGCTTATCCACAATGGCCAGCTGCATGTGCAGCTTCTGGGCAAAGGCCCGGGCCCGGGAGACGGAGCCCACGTCCGGGGATACCACCACCATGTCCTCACAGCTGCCGCCGAACTTCTTGGCGTAGTAATCCACGAAAATGGGGTTGCCCGCCAAGTTATCCACCGGGATATCGAAGAAGCCCTGAATCTGGGCGGCGTGGAGGTCCATGGTCAGCACCCGGTCCGCTCCGGCGGCGGTGATCATGTTGGCCACCAGCTTGGCGGTGATGGGGTCCCGGGCCTTGGCCTTCCGGTCCTGCCGGGCATAGCCGTAGTAGGGAATGACGGCGGTAATGCGGCCTGCGGAGGCCCGCTTCAGCGCGTCGATGATGATGAGCAGCTCCATCAGGTTGTTGTTAACCGGGCTGCAGGTGGGCTGGACCACGAAAACGTCGCTGCCCCGGACGGTCTCATACAGGGAGACAAACACCTCGCCGTCGGAGAAGGCGCCGACCTCGGCCTCTCCCAGCTTCGTGCCCATCTGCGCGCAGATTTCCTTCGCCAGCTTCAGGTTCGCGTTGCCGGAGAACACCTTGATATCTTTCCCGTGTGAAATCATATCCTAAACGCTCTCTTTCCATGACCGGGCCTCCGGTCATTTAATTTTTTGTCCAGCCGCGCCATTGGCCGGACGAATTCACTTTTTTCTTTATCCCATTTCCTTGGAGGCTTCCCTCTGCCGCAGCAGCGCCTCAATCTCGGCCACGGTGTCCGGCCCGTAGACCGGCAGCCAGCCGGAGACCAGCTCCGCGCCCTGCACGCTGTTGGTCATTTTCACCCGCCAGGTCTCCCGGAGCTCCCGGCCCGGCGCGACGTAGGCGAAGCCCGGCCCGGCCTCCTCCATGGGGAATGCGGCCCTGGGGAGCACCAGCGTGGCGCCGTCCGTGTCCAAAAACGGCTCCAGGTCCGTCCACTGCTCGGAAACGGCGGACTCCGGGGGCAGGATGCCCCGGGCTTCCTCCGCGAAGCGGGGGCCGCAGACAGCGAAAAGCCGCTGAACGCCTTCAGCCCGCAATCGGTCGCATACCCAGGATAGGATGGGACGGGACAGCACGGTTTCCAGCATCAGCGGCTTCAAGCCCGCCGGGATGGCGGCGTCTTCCTCAAAAATCAAAACAGCCTGTTTCGGACAACTCATGAACTCGCCCTCCTTTGCACATTTTTACTAAAGGTAACTCCATTATAGCAAACTTTTGGGGAAAATCCAGTGGTTACGGTGAATTTGTCCCTAGAATTTTTTCCAAATTTTATCCTGTCTCTTGTTCTTTTTTGTCAGAGCTCACGGAAAAAGAGAGAAAAGCCCCCAAATCTCACGTGGTTTTTCGGCGTTTCGCAGAATTTGCGTTTTTCCACTGGTATGTTTTACTCAAAAATGTAATTTTTTCAAAGAATGTAGTTGAATTTGTTAAGGTAATAGATTACAATAACACTATTCTGTGAAAAAGCGGGAGGACCCCCTATGCTGCACGTCGTACTGGTGGAGCCGGAGATTCCCCAGAACTGTGGGAATATCGCCCGCACCTGCGCCGCCACCGGCTCCAGCCTCCATCTGGTTCGTCCCCTGGGCTTCGACATCTCCCAGGACGCTATCCGGCGGAACATGAAGCGCTGCGGCCTGGACTACTGGCACTTGGTGGAGGTTTCGGACTACGAGAATCTGGAGGACCTCTTCCGCCGCCACCCGGAAGCCGGGTCGGACCTTTGGCTCACTACCACCAAGGCTCCCCGGTCCTATGTGGAAGCGAAATTCACGGCGGACAGCTGGCTTTTTTTCGGCAAGGAGACCGCCGGACTGCCCCTCCCCTTCCGGGAGCGGTTCCGGGAGCGCTGCGTCCGGCTGCCCATGGTGGACGAGGCCCGGAGCCTGAACCTGAGCAACGCCGTAGCCGTATGCGTATACGAGGCCCTGCGGCAAAGCGGCTTCCCTGGCCTTTTGGGTACGGGAGAAATGGCTTGCTTATCGTAAATGTTTAAACCGGCGTTTGTGCCGAGAAATTAAGTTCTTTTTAGGAGGAGTCCTGAGATGAATTACAACAAAAAGACCGTCAAAGACGTAGAGGTATCCGGCAAAAAAGTGCTGCTGCGCTGCGACTTCAACGTCCCCCAGGACAAGGAGACCGGCGCGATCACCAGCGATAAGCGCATTGTGGCCGCTCTGCCCACCATTCAGTATCTGCTGGAACAAGGCGCCGCCGTCATCGCCTGCTCTCATCTGGGCAAGCCCGAGGCCAGCTTTGACAAGTGGGTCAAGAAGCAGACCGAAAAGGGCAAGGACCCCGCCTCCCTCACCGAGGAGAAGTGGAAGAAGTCCCTGGAGAAGCTGAGCCTGGCTCCCGTGGCCAAGCGCCTGGGCGAGCTGCTGGGCAAGGAGGTCGTCATGGCCGCCGACGTGGTGGGCGAGGACGCCAAGGCCAAGGCCGCCGCCCTAAAGCCCGGCGAGATTCTGCTGCTGGAGAACACCCGCTTTGAAAAGGGCGAGACCAAGAACGACCCGGAGCTTGCCAAGGCCATGGCCTCCATGGCGGAGGTCTACGTGTCCGACGCTTTCGGCGCGGTGCACCGGGCCCACGCCTCCACCGCCGGCGTGGCCGATTATCTGCCTGCCGTCTCCGGCTTCCTGATTCAGAAGGAGCTGGACTTCCTGGGCGGCGCCATCGCCAACCCCAAGCGGCCTCTGGTCGCCATCCTGGGCGGGGCCAAGGTCTCCTCCAAAATCGGGGTCATCAACAACCTGCTGGAAATCGCCGACACCATTATCATCGGCGGCGGCATGTCCTACACCTTCTCCGCCGCCCAGGGCGGCAAGGTGGGCAACAGCCTGCTGGAGGCCGACTGGATGGACTATTCCAAAGAGATGATCGCCAAGGCCGAGTCCAAGGGCGTGAAGTTCCTCCTGCCGGTGGACACCGTCTGCGGCGACAAGTTCGCTCCCGACGCCAAGAGCCAGCTCGTCAAGGCCGGGAAAATCCCCGACGGCTGGGAGGGCCTGGACATCGGGCCCGAGACGGTAAAGCTTTACTGTGACGCCGTGTCCGGCGCGGGCACCGTCATCTGGAACGGCCCCATGGGCGTGTTTGAGTTCCCCGCCTTCGCCAAGGGCACCGAGGCCATGGCCGAGGCCCTGAGCAAAACCGCCGCCATCACCGTCATTGGCGGCGGAGACAGCGCGGCGGCGGTGGAGCAGCTGGGCTACGCCGATAAGATGAGCCACATCTCCACCGGCGGCGGCGCCTCCCTGGAATTCCTGGAGGGCAAGGAGCTGCCGGGCGTGGCGTGCCTGCTGGACAAATAAGGGACGCCGCCGTTGATTTTCTATAAAAAGTTCAAGAAAGGCATCCTGTGCCCTTGACTTTTTCACCTGGTTCCGCTATAAATTTAGTTGATTGCTTTTCGCTTTCCCCCGGGCTTTGCCGCCCGCCACTTTGAAATTATAAATATAAAGGAGTTTTGAACATCATGAACCGCAGATATCGCAAAACCGTTATTGCCGGAAACTGGAAAATGAACATGACCGCCACTGAGACCAAAAAGTTTGCCGAGGATATCCGGAAAATCATGCCTCGGGCCAAATGGTGCGAGACCTTGATCTGCGTCCCCGCCTGCAATATCTCCACCGCCACCAAGGCATTCAAGGATCTGCGCATCTCTGTGGGCGCGGAAAATGTCTACTTCGAGGAGAAGGGCGCTTACACCGGCGAGGTATCCGCCGATATGCTGAAGGACCTGGCTGTTAAGTATGTCATTATCGGACACAGTGAGCGCCGGCAATACTTCGGCGAAACCGACCAGACCGTGAATAAAAAGGTCCACGCCGTGCTGAACGCCGGGATGAATCCCATCATCTGCGTGGGCGAGAGCCTGGAGCAGCGGGAGACCGGCATCACCAACGAGTGGATTGCCCTCCAGGTAAAGAGCGCCCTCTTCGGCGTGCCCGCCGACAAGCTGCGCCGCTGCATCATCGCCTATGAGCCCATCTGGGCCATCGGCACTGGTAAAACCGCCACCGCCGAGCAGGCCGGCGAGGTCTGCTCCAACATCCGCGCCACCATCCGCTCCCTGTACGGCGCCCGGGTGGCCCGGAGCGTCACCATCCAGTACGGCGGTTCCATGAACGCCAAGAACGCCGCGGAGCTCCTGGCCCAGCCCGACATCGACGGCGGACTCATCGGCGGCGCGGCCTTGAAGCCCGATCAGTTTGTTGAGATCATCAACGCTGCCAATCAAGAGTGATCTTGCCTCAAAAGGGGGACTTGGTCCCCCTTTTCCCCGCACATGGGGACGCTGCATCCCTAAAGCGGCAAAACCGCTGGCGGCTTGCAGTGGATTCTCCTAAAGGAGTCTTTTTATGAACAAAACACCTACCACTTTGATCATTATGGACGGCTTCGGCACTGGCGGCGGAGAGACAGGAAACGCTGTCCAAACCGCTAAAACCCCTCGGCTGGACAGTTTCTTCCAGGAGTTTGCCCACACAACCCTCTCCGCCTCCGGGCTGGACGTGGGTCTGCCTGACGGGCAGATGGGCAACAGCGAGGTGGGCCACACCAACATTGGCGGCGGCCGGGTGGTCTTTCAGGACCTGCCCCGCATCACCCGGTCCATTGAGGACGGTAGCTTCTTCCAGAATTTTGCCTACCTCCATGCTATGGACGCCTGTATTGAGCGGGGCTCCGCCCTGCATCTGTTCGGCCTTTTGTCCGACGGTGGCGTTCACTCTCACCTGACCCACCTTTTCGCCCTGCTGAAAATGGCCAAGGCCAAGGGGCTCACCCGGGTCTATATCCACGCCTTCCTGGATGGGCGGGACGTGTCCCCCACCTCCGGCGCGGGCTTTGTGGCCCAAACGGTGGAAAAATGCGAGGAAATCGGCGTGGGCAAGATTGCCACCGTCATGGGCCGGTATTACGCCATGGACCGGGACAAGCGCTGGGACCGGGTAGAACAGGCTTATGACGCCATGGTCTATGGCGAAAGCCCTATCAACAATCCGGATCCTGTGGACGCGGTGAAAAAATCCTATGAAAAGGGCATCACCGACGAGTTTGTGGAGCCCGTTGTCTGCGACGCCGACGGCTCTATTTCCGACAATGACAGCGTTATCTTCTTCAACTTCCGCCCTGACCGGGCCCGGGAAATTACCCGAACCTTGGTAGACCCGGAGTTTGACGGCTTTACCCGGCAGTTCTTCCCCCTGACCTTCGTCTGCAACACGGAGTACGACGCCTCTATGCCTAATGTGGAGGTGGCCTTCCCCCGGGTGCTTGTGAACAACGGCCTGGGCGAATACCTCAGCAAAATGGGCATGACCCAGCTCCGCATTGCCGAGACGGAGAAGTACGCCCATGTCACCTTCTTCTTCAACGGCGGCAGTGAGACCGTCTTTCCCGGTGAGGACCGGGTGCTGGTCCCCTCCCCCAAGGTGGCCACCTACGATCTCCAGCCGGAGATGAGCGCTCCGGAGGTCTGCGAAAAATGCGTGGAGCGCATTGAATCCGGGGCCTACGACGTCATCATCCTTAATTTTGCCAACTGCGACATGGTGGGCCACACCGGCATTTTTGACGCCGCGGTGAAGGCTGTGGAAACCGTGGATACCTGCGTAGGCAAGGTGGTGGACGCCACCCTGAAAATGGGAGGCATTGCCATGATTACCGCCGACCACGGAAACGCGGAACAGATGGTAGAGCCCGACGGAAGCCCCATGACCGCCCACACCACGAATCCCGTGCCCTTCATTCTTTGCGGCGCGGGGTCCGAGCTGCGGAGCGACGGGAGGCTTGCCGACATCGCCCCCACTATGCTGGACGTAATGGGCCTGGCCTGCCCGCCTGAAATGGACGGGAAAACCCTGATTGTTCAGTAAGCGCTCTCCAGAGCGAACAATCTTCAACGCCCGCTGAACGTTCTTTCAGCGGGCGTTTCCACGCCGGAGTACCTCCAAGCGCCATCAGCCAGCTTTGCCGGATACGGAGCCTGTATGGAAGAATATCATGTATGGATTGGAACCTTTTCTAAACAAGACTTTGAGCAGTATTGGGACAACGAGCCCTATGAAAGCGCGATGAAGCGCTGGAAAAACGGAAGCGGCGCAAAGCCGGGTGAAGATTTGAAGTGCGGATTCTGCCGGGAAATGGGACTCGAGGAACTGGAGGAGACCGATTTTTGGTTCTACATTTCCGCTTCCAGACACACCGGTCGGGAATTGGCGGAATATTACATGCCCCTGGATTTGGACGCTTTTGAAACGGCCTGCCGCGAAAGGGGCATAGAGGGCGGTAACGTGATCTGGGGAATTTCCGTAAAGGATTTTCCCGGTGAAAATCCGGCCGCCTGCAAGAGCATGACTTACATTGGTACCGTAAACTTCAGATAGCACAAGCCAGGTCCGAAATCGGCTTCTGCGCCCTTTCCCCGCAATGCATCACCGTCTGTCCCAAAAGAAAAGGGCCGCCCGAAGGGCGGCTCTTTACATTGCTCTATGTCGCTTCCACAGCGGTATTTAGAAGGCGGATCAGCTCCTCCTTCCCCGTGCCCTTTTCCGCGGAGAAGGGTAGGAGGACATCCCCCTCCCCCAGTTCCAGAGTCTCCCGGATCAGGATCAAGGCGGGGTCAATCTGGCTCTTTTTCAGCTTATCCAGCTTGTTGGCCACCACGATTTCAGGGCAGCCCGTCTCCCGGAACCAGCCGTGCATGGTCAGGTCGTTGGCGGTGGGCTTGTGCCGGGCGTCCACAATCAAAACTCCTGTGGTGATATGGGCTTCCTGAAAATAACTCTCCATCAGGCGGCCCCAGCGCTCCTTCTCCGCCTTGGAAACCTTGGCGTAGCCATAGCCCGGCAGGTCCACCAGATAGGCCCGGTTATCCACCAGGAAATAATTCACCTGGGTAGTCTTTCCCGGGGAGGCGCCCACATAGGCCAGATTCTTCCGACCCAGAAGTCGGTTGATTACCGAGGACTTCCCTACGTTGGAGCGGCCCGCAAAGGCAAACTGGGGCAGGCCGTCCCAGAAGAACTGCTCCCTGGTCCCGGCAGAGCGGACAAATTCCGCTTTTCCAAAATTGATGGGCATAGCGCCTCCTTTACTGCCGCAGGACGGCTTCCGCTTTCTCCCGGGGCACGGGAACGAAAACCGCCGTTTCCTCCCGGGCCGCCTCCGGCTGGGCCGTCAAGGCTGCGGCAAAGACCTGATCGATGGTCTCCACCGGGATGAACTTCAGCGCCGCCCGGACCGTCTGGTCGATCTCCTCCAGGTCCCGCACATTGTCCTTGGGAATCAGCACCGTGCCGATGCCGTTTCGCAGGGCAGCCATGGTCTTTTCCTTCAAGCCGCCAATGGCCAGCACCCGGCCCCGGAGGGTCACCTCTCCCGTCATGGCGAGACCCGCCTTGATCTTCCGGTCCGTCAGGGCGGAGAGCATGGCGGTGGTAACGGCAATGCCCGCCGAGGGGCCGTCCTTGGGCACCGCCCCCTCCGGGAAGTGGACATGAATGTCCTTGTTTTTATAGAACTCCGCCTCTATACCCAGCACCGCTGCCCGGCTGCGAATGCAGCTCAGCGCCGCTTGAGCGGATTCCTTCATCACGTCGCCCAGGTTTCCAGTGAGCTCCAGCTTTCCGGTGCCCTCGCAGACGACGACCTCCACTTCCAGAATTTCACCGCCGGTCTCCGTCCAAGCCAGACCGTTGACCACGCCGATCTCCTCCCGCTCCGTGTGAAGAGCGGGGGGGTAGGGCTGGCAGTCCAGGAACTTGGGTAGCTCCTCTTCCGTTACCGTGACCCGCTTCGTCTCGCCGGAGACCAGCTTCATGTCCGTCTTTCGGCACAGGGCCGCCACCCGCCGCTCCAGCAGACGGACGCCGGACTCCCGGGTATAATCCCGGATAATGGCCCGGAGCACGCCGTCGTCCACCCGAAGGGCGGACTTTTTCAGACCGTGCTCCGCCAACTGCTTGGGCAGCAGGTGCCGGCGGGCGATTTCCACCTTTTCCTCGTCGGTGTAGCTGGTGAGACGAATCACCTCCATTCGGTCCAGCAGAGGCTGGGGAATGGTATCGGTGGTGTTGGCCGTTGTGACAAACATGACCTGGCTCAGGTCCACAGGAATCTCCATATAGTGGTCCCGGAAGGCGTGGTTCTGCTCACTGTCCAGCACCTCCAGCAAAGCGGAGGCCGGGTCTCCCCGGTAATCATTGCCCAGCTTGTCGATCTCGTCCAGCAGCAGCAGAGGATTCATGGACCCGCCCCGGATGATGGCGTCAATCACCCGGCCGGGCATGGAGCCGATGTAGGTCCGGCGGTGTCCCCGGATATCCGCCTCATCCCGGACGCCGCCCAAGGAGAGGCGGGCCAGCTTCCGGTTCAGCGCCTTGGCGACGCTGATGGCAATGGAGGTCTTGCCCACTCCCGGCGGACCCACGAGGCAGAGAATCTGCCCTTTGCCCTTGGGATTCATCTGCCGGACGGCGATGGTTTCCAAAATACGCTCCTTCACCTTTTCCAGGCCAAAGTGGTCCTTCTCCAGTACCTTCCGGGCGGCTTCCACGCTGACCCGTTCCCGGGTCGTCTTGTTCCAGGGCATCTCCAGGCACACATCCAGATAGTTTCGGATCACCGACGCCTCGGTGCTGCCATAGGGCTGGCGGGAGAGCTTCCCCGCCTCTTTCAGCAAGTGCTTTTCCGCCTCTTCCTCCAGACTTAGCTCCAAAATTTTACGGCAATAATCCTCCACCTCGTCCTCGTCGTCGTCCTCTCCCAGCTCGTTCTGGAGGACCCGAATCTGGGTTCGGAGAATCTGGTCTCTCTGGGTGCGGATCAGCTGGTCTCGAATCTTGCCCTCCATCTCGTGCTCGAAGCCCAGGACGCTGCACTCCCGAGCCAGGAGGCCGTTGAGCTTTCGCAGCCGGACAAAGGGGGCCAGCTCTTCCAAAATCTCCTGCTTATCCGTGTGCCGCAGGGGAATGTTCTGGGCGATGAAGTCCGCCAATCGTCCTACGTCCCGGCTGTCCATCACAGTCGTGACGATCTCCTCCGGCACCGCGCCGGAGAGCTGGGCGTACTCGCTGAACAGGCTCCAGGCCTGACGGAGCAGAGCTTCCGCCCGGGGGCTTCGGGCCTCGGAGGGGACCTCCTCCGGCAGCTCCTCAACGTTGGCCTGGAGATATGGGGATGCCTGCCACAGCCGCCGCAGCCGGGCCCGCCGTCGGCCCTCTACCATAACCCGGGCGGAGCCGGAGGATAGGCGGAGAATCTGCCGGATATGGGACACGGTGCCGATCTCATACAGGTCCTTTTCCTCCGGACGCTCTACGCTGATCTCCCGTTGGGTCACCAGGAAAATGTCCTGTTCCCCCTCCATGGCCCGTTCCAGGGCCGCAATGGAAATCGGGCGCTCCACATCAAAGGTCAGGTTCATATGGGGAAAGACCGTCAAACCCCGGAGGGCCAAAACGGGCATATTCATCGTGATAGGTTCCACAGGTGTCATAGGGTTCACGCTCCTTTCCAAGGGCTGGGGAATTATGGTAAGGAATGGAATTCGTCCTTACAACCCGAGAGGAAGGGACATTACTCCCTTCCTCTCTTTCAGCCCGGTACAAAACCGGGCTCTTTCTTGTGTCAAGACGCGGACTTGGGGGGGCGGGACTTTCCGCCCTTGCCGGGGTTCAGCTTTACGGAGTAGCTCACCTTTTCCGGGTCCTTCGTCAAAATGGGCTGGCCTGTACCGTCTACGCACTCCTTGGTGATGACAGCCTTGACAATGGTGGGGTCCGAGGGGATGTCATACATGATCTGGGTCAGCATGCCTTCCATAACGGCCCGCAGTCCCCGTGCGCCGATGTTCCGCTCGATGGCCTTGTCCGCAATGGCGTCCAGCGCCTCCAGCTCGAACTCCAGCTCCACATCGTCGTACTCCAGCAACTTCCTGTATTGCTTCACCAGGGCATTCTTAGGCTCCTGGAGAATACGGACCAAGTCCTCCCTCCTCAGACCGTTTAGCGGCGCGATCACCGGCAGACGGCCCACCAGCTCCGGAATAATGCCGTATTTCAGGATGTCGTGGGGCTGAACCTCGTGAAGGATTTTGCTCAGGTCCTTGTCCTTCTTGCCTTGGACATTGGCTCCGAAGCCGATGCTCTTCTGGTCCAGGCGCTTTTCGATGATCTTCTCCAGCCCGTCAAAGGCGCCGCCGCAGATAAACAGGATATTTTTCGTGTTCATCTGGATGAATTCCTGATGGGGATGCTTCCGGCCGCCCTGGGGCGGGACGTTGGCCACGGTCCCCTCTACGATTTTCAAAAGTGCCTGCTGCACGCCCTCGCCGGAGACATCCCGGGTGATGGAGGTATTTTCACTCTTCCGAGCAATCTTGTCAATTTCGTCCACGTAGATGATGCCGTGCTCCGCCCGCTCCACGTCGAAGTCCGCCGCCTGGAGCAGGCGCAGGAGAATGTTTTCCACGTCGTCGCCCACATAGCCCGCCTCCGTGAGGGTGGTGGCGTCGGCAATGGCGAAGGGCACCTTCAAAATCTTGGCCAGGGTCTGGGCAAAGAGGGTCTTGCCGGAGCCGGTGGGGCCCAGCATCAAAATGTTGCTCTTCTGGAGCTCCACGTCCTCGTCGCCGCCGAAGAAGATGCGCTTATAGTGGTTGTACACCGCCACGGACAGGGCGATTTTCGCCTCGTCCTGACCGATGACATACTGGTCCAGCACGTCCCGGATCTCCCGGGGAGTGGGCAGCTGGTCCGGCAGGTCCTCCAGCGCGGGAGCGTCGGGCTCAAAGCCGTCGTTCAAAATGCTCATGCACAGGTGGACGCACTCGTCGCAGATGCGCACGCCGGGCCCTTGTATCATGCGGTGAATTTGCTGCTCGTGCTTGCCGCAGAAGGAACATCGCAAGGTTTTCTTGCCGTCGTCGTTCATGGTTTCTACCTCTCTATCGGGGATGGGGCTTCGCGTTTAGGCCTCGTCCTTTTTCTCTTCTTTGTTGACCAGAATCTTATCGATCAGGCCGAACTCCTTGGCCTCCTCGGCGCTCATGAAGTTATCCCGCTCACAGGCGGCCGTGACCTCCTCGATGGAGCGGCCCGTATTCTCCGCCAAAATGCGGTTCATCCGCTTCTTGATGGTCTCCAGGCGCTTTAGATGGATGGCCATATCAGTGATTTGACCCTGGGTTCCGGCGGAGGGCTGGTGAATCATAATCTCCGCGTTAGGCAGGGCGATGCGCTTGCCCTTGGCGCCGGCAGAGAGCAGGAAGGCCCCCATGCTGGCCGCCATGCCCACGCAGATGGTGGAGACGTCGCATTTGACATACTGCATGGTATCATAGATGGCCATACCGTCGGTAACGGAGCCTCCGGGGCTGTTGATATACAGCTGGATGTCCTTATCGGGGTCCTGGGCCTCCAGATAGAGAAGCTGGGCCACGATCAGGCTGGCCGTGGTGGCGTTGACCTCCTCGCCAAGAAAGACGATCCGGTCGTTCAGCAGCCGGGAGAAAATGTCATAGGACCGCTCGCCCCGGTTGGTCTGCTCAACTACGTAGGGAACTAAACTCAATTTGAAAACCTCCAGTCTTTTGTGGACGCCGCTTCCGCCGGGTGGAGCACACTCCAGCGGACAGCCCATATAACCATTTTCACATGATACCACAGGCATCATGTGAAAATGTGTCGAATCTGTGAACCCGCAAGTAAAGATTGGGCTTATTTATAATTATTCAGCGTCCTTCGGCTCCTCAGCGTCCTCGGTTTTCTTTTTCCGGGGCTTCCGGGCGGGCTTTTTCTCCTCAGCGGCGGGCTCTTCGCCCTCGGAGATCTCTTCAGACTTCTTCTTCCGGGGCTTCCGGGCGGGCTTCTTTTCCTCGGCGGCGGACTCGGAAGCCTCCTCCTCGGCGGGCTTCTCCTCGGGCTTGACGGCGGTAGCGCTCTCGGCCACCACGTCAATGGCCCGGCGGCTGCAAATCTGGTCCTTCACCTGGTCCGCCTGGATGTACTTCTTTACCATCTCCACATCCATGCCGAACTGCTCCGCCAGCTTCTTGTACTCTTCCTCCACGGCCTCGTCGTCGGCCTCAATGCTTTCGGCCTTGATGATGGCCATGACCGCCAGGTCCATCCTCACCTGGCGCAGGGCGGGCTCCTTAGCGTCCTCCAGCAGCTTGGACTCCTGGATGCCGGTCATCTGGAGATACTGGTCATAGGGGATGCCCTGCTGAGCGATCTGGGTGCGGAAGTTCTCTACAAACTGCCGGGCCTGGCCCTCCACCATGGCGTCGGGAATCTCCGCGGTGATGCCCTGAGCCACCTGCTCCATCAGCGCGTCCTCAAAGCCCCGCTGGGCCTCCTTCTCCCGCTCCTCGGTGATCTGCTTCTCCAGGTCCGCCTTCAGCTCATCCAGGGTATCGAACTCGGATACGTCCTTGGCAAACTCGTCGTCCAGGGCAGGGACTTCCTTCTCCTTCACCTCATGGCACTTAACCTTGAATACCACGGCCTTGCCGGCCAGGTCCGCGTGGTAGTCCTCGGGGAAGGTGATGTCGATATCCTTTTCGTCTCCGGCCTTCATGCCCGCGACCTGCTCCTCAAAGCCGGGGACAAAGCTGTGGGAGCCCAGCTCCAAGCTGTGATTGGTCCCCTTGCCGCCGTCGAAGGGCTTACCGTCCAGGAAGCCCTCAAAGTCGATGACGGCGGTGTCGCCCTCCTTGGCCTCCCGCTCCACGGACACCAGACGGGTGTTCCGGTCGGTGAGGGTCTGGAGGCGGCGGTCCACGTCCTCAGACGTAACCTGGACCTCCTCCTTGGGAGCGGTCAGGCCCTTATACTGGCCCAGAGTAACCTCGGGATACACGGGCGCGACAGCCTTGAAGGTAAAGCCCTGCCGGGTGCACTCACCCACCAGCTCCACAGACGGATAGCCCACCACCTGGAGCTCCTTCTCCTTCACAGCGGCCTCGTAGGCGTCGGGGAAGGCAATATTGATGGCCTCGTCGAAGAACACCTCCGCGCCGTACATACCCTCGATGATCTTCCGGGGGGCCTTGCCGGGACGGAAGCCGGGGACGTTGATCTTGCCCCGCATCTTCCGGTACGCCTTTTCCATGGCGGCCTCGAACTCTGCGGCCTCCACCTCGATGGTCAACGCGACCTGGCTTTTCTCGATCTTCTCGCAGCTTTTCACACTCATGTCTGTTTTCCTCCGTTCATTCCCGGCGCTCAAAAGCATTCCGCCGGGCAGTTTAGTATTCTATCAGAAAAAAATTGAAAATACCAGTCTTTTTTCCTTCAATCACAAATTTTTTTCGGAACAAAGCCCAGATGGTCGGCGGAGATCAGGGAAAACTCCGTTTCTCCCCGTTTTCCCTCCAGCCTCCGGCGGATGGCATGGCCGTGAAGATGGCCGTAGCAGCATAGGGAAACCCGGTATTTTTCCAGCGTTTCCAGGATTTCCGGGCACTCGTAGCCCTGGTACAGGGGTGGGTAGTGGAGGAAGCACAAAATGGGCTTCTCCCCCGCCGCTTTCAAAGATGCCTCCAGCCGCCCCACCTCCCGGTTGAGAACCTTCACGTTGTGAGCGTCCTCCTCCAAAAACCAGCCCCGGGTGCCACAGACGGCGTAATCCCCGTAAAACACGCAGTTGTTGTGGAGGATGTCCAGGGTATGGATGCCCTTTTCATCAAAGAAACGGTGGAGCTTGGCAGCGGTGGTCCACCAGTAGTCGTGGTTTCCCTTCACCAGGTACTTCTTACAGGGGAATTGGTCCAGGAATTGAAAATCCGCCTCCGCCTCCTCCAGGCTCATGCCCCAGGAGGTATCTCCCGCCAGGATCAGCACGTCCTCCGCCGTTAGGGCGGAGAGGCTTTCCCCGATGCGGGCGGTGTAATTCTCCCAGGCGGGGCCAAAGACCTCCATGGGCTTGTTGGCCGTCAGGGAGAGGTGCAGATCTCCGATGGCGTAGAGGGCCATAGCAGCTCCCCCTTTCTGTTTGATGCCCGGCGCTCTTTATTTTAAGAAATCCAATACCACGCCGTCCATGCCCGGCTTCTCGCAGGTGAGGTCGAACCGCCGTTTCTTGCCCTTGAGGGCCGCCAGCCGCTTAGGGATCGCCACGCCGGAAACGGCGTTCAGCTGTTCCAGCAGCTCCACGCCGCCGCCCTTGGGCGTCTCGCCGATGGCCCGGAGAACGTGGTCGCAGAACTTATAGGGGGACGCGGTAGAGGCAAAGACCGTCAGGGTCTGGTCCCCGGTCTCCTTCCGGTACTGCTCCAGCACTCCCGCCGCCACGGCGGTGTGGGTGTCGATGAGGTAGCCGTGCTCCTTATAATACCGGGCGATGGTGGCAGTAGTCCCCGCCTCGTCGCAGAAGCCGCCCCAGAACTGCTCCCGGAGGGCCGACTTGATAGTCTCCGAAACCTCGTACTTCCCGCCGGCGTTCAGGGCCTCCATATAGCCCCGGACCTCCGCGTCGTTCTCCCCGGAGAGGTCGAACAGCAGCCGCTCTAAGTTGCTGGACACCAGAATGTCCATAGAGGGGCTCATGGTGGTGTGGAAGGGCCGGTTTTTGTCGTACACGCCGGTGCGGAGGAAGTCCGTCAGCACGTCGTTTTTATTGGACGCGCAGATGAGCTTCCCTACCGGCAGGCCCATGCGCTTCGCGTAATACGCCGCCAGGATATCCCCGAAGTTGCCGGTGGGGACGCAGAAGTTCACCTTGTCCCCCATGTTGATCTCCCCGTCCCGGAGCAGGTCGCAGTAGGCGGAGATGTAGTAAACCACCTGGGGCAGGATGCGGCCCCAGTTGATGGAGTTGGCGGAGGACAGGAGATAGCCCCGCTTCGCCAGGGTCTCCCGGATGCCCTCGTCGGAGAATATACGCTTCACCCCCGCCTGGGCGTCGTCGAAGTTGCCCACTACAGCGCAGACGCCCACATTCTCCCCGTCCTGGGTGACCATCTGGGCCTCCTGGACCTTGGACACGCCGTCCTTGGGGTAGAAAACCATGATTTTCGTCTGGGGCACGCCGGCGAAACCCTCCATGGCGGCTTTGCCGGTGTCGCCGGAGGTGGCCACCAGAATGCAGACCGTCTTGTCCTCCCCGGTCTTTCGCAGGGCGGCGGAAAGGAGCTGAGGCAGCATCTGGAGGGCCATGTCCTTAAAGGCGGAGGTGGGGCCGTGCCACAGCTCCAGGCAGTGGGTGGAGCCGTCCACCTTCCGCAGGGGGGCGGCGGCGGGGTGGCCGTACTTATCGGGACCGTAGGCGTTATTCGCAAAGCCCAGCAGTTCTTCCTCGCTGTAGTCCGTCAGATAAAGGGCCATGACCTTGGCGGCCCGCTCCTGGTAGGAGGCCCCGGTAAGGCTCTTCAAAAAGGCCTCGCCAATCTGGGGAACGGCCTCCGGGGTCAGCAGCCCGCCGTCCCGGGAAAGACCCAGCTTCACGGCCTCGGCCCCGGTCACCCGCAGGGCACGGTCTCTGGTGCTCAAATACTTCATGTCTTGTATCTCACCTTTCTGGTTGTGTTTTTGATCCTATGCAAAGGCGTCCTCCAGGTACTCCACCCGGAACGCGCCGTCCTTTCCCTCGTAAACCTCCGCCACGTCGAAGCGGGCGGGGCAGTCCAGGCCGTGAAAGCCCATGTAAAGATTCGCGGCCCGGCGGAGGCGCTGCTGTTTCCGCCCGTCCACAAATTCCCGGGGCAGCCCGATGGAGCCGGGGCCCCGGCGCTTCGCCTCCACAAAGCAGAGGACGCCCTCGGGGCTGCGGGCCACAATGTCCAGCTCCCCAAAGCGGCAGCGCCATTGGCGGTCTAAGATGGTATAGCCCCGCGCCTCCAAATACCGCCCTGCCAGGGCTTCCCCCTGGTCCCCGGAGGCCTTTGTCCCGCTCACCGCCGGGCCTCCCACTTTTTCAGGAAGGTCTTTCGATGAGCCGGGCATGGGCCGTGCCGGTCCAGGGCGGCATAGTGGGCCTTCGTGCCGTAACCCTTGTGCTTTGTGAAACCGTATTGCGGGTAAAGGGCATCCAGCTCCCGGGATACATGCCGGTCCCGGCTGACCTTCGCCAGAATGGAAGCCGCGGCGATGGAGGCGCTTTTTCCATCCCCGCCAATCAGGGTGACGTGGGGCGTTTCTATGGCAAACCGGCTGCCGTGGTCCCGATTGCCGTCGATGAGGGCCAGGTCCGGCTTCGCGGACAGGCCGTCGATGGCTCTTTGCATCGCCAGCATTCGGGCGTTGAGGATATCCATTTCGTCAATTTCTTCCGCCGTGGCGAAGGCCACGGACCACGCCTCCGCTTGAGCGGTAATCTCGTCAAAGAGGATTTCCCGCTTTTTCTCGGTCAACTTCTTGGAGTCATTCAAGCCGGGAATCTCGATTTCCCGGGGAAGGATGACGGCGGCGGCGTACACCGGACCCGCCAGGGGGCCCGCCCCCGCCTCGTCCACGCCGCAGAGGAAGCTGTACCCCCTATTCCACTGTTCCCGCTCCGGGGTCCACAGGTCCATGGGCCGTCTCTCCTCTCGTTTTGGCCCGGCGGTGGAGCCAGGTGAAATACAGGAAATGGAGCAGGCAAACGAACAACGCCGCTCCGCATCCCCCTCTGTACCGGACAAGTCCCGGCAAGCCCGCCATCCATTGAAACAGCAGCCACGTAAAGGCCAGCAGCTGATTTAGCGGCGTCAGGAAGGAACAAAGCACCCCAAAAACAAGAATCCCATTCACATCCCGGATCAACTCCAGTTCCGCAGCCAAAATCACTCCTGCGGCCAGCGCGGCGCTGAACCCCCAGTACCACTTCACGAAACGAAGCAGCCCCGCTCCCCCGGAGACAAGCCACAAGTTCAGAACCAGCAGGCCCACAAGCCATACCCCCAGCAAAATCCAGAACCGCGTTGTATATGTTTGATACAAGCCGTATCCAAACGCGCTGACGCTAGTATACAAATGCAGGGCCACCCATAAAAGCGCCGCGAAGTCGGCGGCGGACCATCGCTTGTTATCTCCCATTACGGTACCTCCAGCGTAAACCGCCCCAGCTTGCCGGAGCGGAACTCGTCCAGCAGAATTTTCGCCATGCGCTCGGTGTCCACCTCGCCGCCGGAGACAAGAAAGCCCCGCCGCCGCCCGGCGGCCTCCAGAAGCCGCCAGCCGTAGGCCACGTCGTTCTCCTCCCCCTCCCGCTCCGGAAGGGCGGGGAGCTTATAGCCGGTTTTCAGGGCCTCCGGATAGTGCTCCGCCAGGTAGGCCATTAGGTGGCACCCTAAAGTCTCCGTGTCCAGAATCTCGTCCTTCACCGCCCCGGTGAAAGCGAGATGGAGTCCCACGTCCTGATCGTCCAGCTTGGGCCAGAGGATGCCGGGGGTGTCCAGCAGCTCCAGTCCCCGGTCGATGGGCACCCACTGCTTCGAGCGGGTGACGCCGGGGCGGTCCTCCGCCTTGGCGGTCTTCCGGCCCGCGATTTTATTGATAAAGGTGGACTTCCCCACGTTGGGGATGCCCAGGACCATGACCCGGACCACCCGGCCCGTCTGGCCCTTCTCCGCGTAAGCCCGGAGCTTGTCCGCCAGCAGGTCCCGGACGGCGGCGGAAAACCTTGCCGTGCCCGCGCCGCTTTTGGAGTCCGTCTCCAGCACGGCCCAGCCCTTTTCCCGGAAATAGGCCGTCCAGGCCTTCGTGGCCTCCCGGTCCGCCTGGTCCGCCCGGTTCAAAACCACCAGGCGGGGCTTTCCCGCCGTCAGGCCGTCCACGTCCGGGTTCCGGCTGGACCGGGGGATGCGGGCGTCCAGGATCTCGCACACCGCGTCCACGTTTTTCAGCTGTTCGGCAATCATCCGGCGGGTCTTTGCCATGTGTCCGGGATACCATTGGATTTCCACTAGCCGATTCCCCCTATCCGTTCATAGTCCCGTATTCCCGTCCCGGCATCCGGGCCTGGGAAGGCCAAATACACCGCCCGGCCGATGATATAGCGCTCATCCACCGTGCCCAGTCTCGCGTCCCGGCTGTCGGTGGAGTTGTTGCGGTTGTCTCCCAGGACAAAGACGCTGCCCTTCGGCACCGTGAGGGGAAACGCCGTTCCCTCCGCCGTGAAGGTCCGCTCACTGATATAGTCCTCCTGGAGGGGCTTCCCATCCACAAAAACCGTTCCGGAGGGGAAGTCAATGTCCACCACCTGCCCCTCCGCAGCCACCACCCGCTTGACGATGGGTGTGGGGAGAAAGCTCTCCTTCCGCAAAACCACAATGTCTCCCGGCTCGTAGCCGCCGCAGAGCATGGCGTTCAGCACCAGCAGCCGGTCCCCGTCCTGGAGGGTGGGCACCATGGAGTGGCCATCCACGCCGATCAGGCGGACGGCAAAGGTAAACAGAAGCACCACCGCCAGCACGGAGCAGACCAATGCCTGCACCCACTCGTATGCCTCCCGGCTCTTTTTCTCCCGGGGCTCCGCCCGTGCTTCTTTCCGCATGTCTCTTTCTCTCCTTGATCCGGGCCGTTCTTTCTCAGAGCGCCCCAATGCGGTCCCATTCCCGCACGCCCAAGTCCTCGGTCTCTCCCGGCAGCAGCAGGAATACCGCCCGGCCAATAAGGCAGCGCTCATCCACCGCCCCCAGCTCCGGAGCCCGGCTGTCCCGGCTGCCGTTGCGGTTGTCCCCCATGAGGAAAACCGATCCCTCCGGCACGGTGAGGGGGAACTCCGTTCCCTCCGGCAGGTGGGTGGCCTCCCGAATGTAGGGCTCCTCCAGAGGCTGACCGTTCACATAGACCACGCCGCCTTCAAAGTCTACGTCCACAGTCTGTCCCCCGGTGGCGATGACCCGCTTGACAATGGGCTCCCCATTCTCAAAGGTGGCCTTGGCGGCAATCACCACGTCTCCCGGCTCAAAGTCTCCGCAGAGGAGCCGGTTCACCACCAGCAGCAGGTCCCCGTTTTGCAGCGTCTCCCGCATGGAGCCGCCGGAAACCCCTACCACCCGGGCTCCGAAGGCGAACAGCACCACTGCCGCCAGTACAGAGCACACCAGCGCCTGGGTCCATTCGTAAATTCCCCGGCCCGGCTGCTCCTGCTTCTTTTCGTCCTTTTTGTTCTCCGGCATGTCATGTTCCTCCATTGGCGTCAGCCAAAAGTTTTCAATCTAAAATAGTATAACAAGAAAATCCTGAAATCACAAGGGGTTTTTTCAAAGAGGGCAAAAGAGGCACGCCCTATGATTAGTTTGCAGGGTACAAGCACCATTAGCTTGCTACCCAGCAAGCTAATTTTTTTATACCTTTATGCCAGAAAAGAGGTGAAAACAGCATGGCAGGCTACGCTTTTCAATCCCTCCAGGCCAGGCAAAAGCTCCAGACACTTTGGGAGGAGCAAGGCCAGACGGCAAAGGACCTGGCCAATTCCCTGAGCGTGCCCCTCTCCACCGTCTACACGGAGCTGCGCCGTGGCAGATCGGGGGACAGGCTCCCGGACCAGCGCCTCAAATATGACGCTGACCTTGCCCAGCTAAGGATGCAACAGGAGCTTGAGCAGAGAGGCCGCAAGACTGCCAGGGCATAACACCCGCACCGTCAAAACTTCTAACCAAGGAGGAAATCAGACCATGCCCCCTGTCAAGCCCATCATTCTGAACGCACGCCCCAGGGGGAGTGCATCGGAGCCGTCCGGCTCACCCCGGAGGCGGAGCGGGTGGTCCGCCGGTTGAGCTTTAAGACCGGCCTCCCCATCCGCCAGATCGTCTCTGAAATCATCATCCAGGCTGAAAACCTCATCGAGATCAACACCCCCGGCGCTGAGGAGGATGACGCCCTGGACCCGCCCAACTAAGGAGGACTGAACCGTGTACGAGTACAAATGGAGCGTTGGCATCCGCCACAAGGTCACCCGTGAAAAAATCAACCTCATTGTGTGGGCTCCCACCGTTGATGAGGCTACACACAAGCTATGCCACGGCGTCCTCATCGGCCCTGAGTGTGAGTATGAATGGACCGGCACCGGCCCCATCTACGAAAACAACCAGACCGTGCGGCGGGAGATCACCCCTATCAACAACTAAGGAGGAGAACACAACATGAAAGTCCCTGTTTCGAGTATCGCCCCCGGCAAGGCCGTCCTCTATCGTGGGGAGCCCTGCATCGTCCTGGAGCGCCGCAAGGAGGGCACCCTGCTCATGGCCGTGGAGCACATTGAGCACACCTTTGGCTCCAGCAACAACTTTGCCGCCAGCTCCCTCCGGGCCCACCTCAACGGTGCCTATCTGGATGCGCTGACGGAGAGCCACCCGGACGAGATCATCACCCGCATGGTGGACCTCACCGCCCTCAACGGCTCCAAGGAGTACGGCACCTGTGAGGCCAAGGTGGCCCCGCTGACCCTGGACGAGCTCCGCAAGTATCACGGCATCATCCCCAAGCCGAAAGTCTGGGAGTGGTCCGCCACCCCCTGGAGCACCCCCAATGTGGATGAGGATGACACATGGGTCCTTGGCTTGCTCTCCAGCGGCGGCCTCGTCAACTACTACTGCTCCTACACCGGCGGCTCCCGCCCCGCTTTCCTCATCCCCTCCACCCTCACCGTTGAGGTTGACGGCGATGAGGCCACCAACCCGCTGGAGGTGTATGACATCAAGGAGCTTGTGCAAGAGCTTTACCGCCGGGTGAACGCATGATGACCGCCCAGCCCAAGGGCCGCCGCCTGGCCAAGCGTGACCTCCGGCCCATTGTTCTGGCCTGTGCCGCCATCGTGCTGGCCCTTGTGCTGGGCCTTACAGTCTCCGCCCTCACTTTACATTATGTGTTTAATGCCATAATGACGGACCCGCTCTAAGCGGCGGTGAGCACACCCACACCGGCCCCCTCTCCCACGCCTACCGCTCCGGCTGAAACGCCGGAGCCGGTACGGCATCGGGATGACATAGTGAGTGAGGGGCGGCTCCTGGCCTATGACCTCCAGGAAATCATGCAAGACTGCTGTGAGGTCTACGGCGTGCCATATGCGCTGGCGCTGGCCATCGCTGAGGTGGAGACGCACTTTGACCCGGATGCCGTGAGCCCCACCCGCGACTATGGGCTCATGCAGATCAACCAAGTCAACCACGAATGGCTCCAAGGCCTGGGCATGGACCCGCTGACCCACGCCGGAAACATTGAGGCCGGGCTTTATATCATCGGCGGCTACCTGGACACCTATGGGGACACGGAGATGGCCCTGATGGCCTACAACAACGGCCCCGGCGGTGCAAGAAAGCTGTGGGATGCCGGGACATATCAGACGGACTACACCCGCAAGGTTATGAAAGCCCTGGAACATTGGACAAGCATTTTGGAGGATTGACCTATGCCCTATTATCACACCTGTCCCTATTGCGGGGCGCACCTTGACCCCGGTGAGCGCTGTGACTGCCAGGACAAGCAGGAGGAGCCCACCAACACCGAAACCAACTAAATTTTTAAGGAGGACATACAACATGAGCAACATGGCAATGACCATCAAGGTGGAGGCCCCTGATTTGGTGGCCGCCCTCATGCGGCTGGCCGCCGCTGTCAACCCGGACCCCAACATCCTGACCCCGGATGAGCCCCGGCCCCAGATGCCCGCCCCCGCTCCGGCGGCCCCCATCGCTCCGCCCGCCGCTCCCCAGCCCCCCGTGGCAGTGCCCCAGGGCAACGTGACGCCCCCTGTGACGGCTCCCGTGCCCCCCGCCGCCCCGCTGGCTCCCACTGTGCCCCCGGCCCCTGCCGCCGCTCCTGTGCCGCCCGCTGCTCCTCCGGCTCCCGCTCCGGCGGCTCCTGCTGTTCCCGTGACCGCCGCCCCCACCTACACCCTGGACCAGATCGCCAAGGCCGGGGCCTCTCTGGTGGACGCTGGCAGGATGGAGCCCCTGCTGGCCCTCCTGAGCCGCTACGGTGTCCAGGCCGTCACCCAGCTTGCCCCGGAGCACTACGGAGCTTTCGCCACGGAGCTGCGGGCGCTGGGCGCTCAGATTTAAGGAGGCAACCCATGGCCCCTGAGAAACACGCCTTGCTTTCTGCGTCATCTGCCTCCCGTTGGCTGGTATGCACGGCGGCCCCCCGTTTTGAGGAGGGGCTGCCGGAGCGCACCAGTGAGTATGCGGAGGAGGGCCGTCTGGCTCACGCCATTGCGGAGCTCAAGGTCCTTAAAAAATCCACCGTGATGACCAACCGCACCTATAACTCCCGGCTCAATAAGCTCAAGAAAGACCCCAGCTACAACCCGGAGATGGACAAGACCACGGATCTCTACCTGGAGTACATCAACGAGCTGGTCATGGGCTATGACAGCACCCCCACCGTGGCCGTTGAGGTCCAGGTGGACTTTTCCGCCTACGTCCCGGAGGGCTTTGGCACCTGTGACTGCTGCATCATCGGCGGTGACACCCTCAGCATTGTGGACTACAAGCACGGGAAAGGGGTGCCGGTGGCGGCCAAGGGCAACCCCCAGATGCGGCTTTATGCGCTGGGTGCCCTCAACCGTTACGCCCCCATTTTCGGCGGCACCATCAAAAACGTCCGCATGAGCATCATGCAACCCCGGCTTGACCCGGAGCCCAGCACGGACACCATCACGGTGGAGGAGCTGCGAGCCTGGGGTGACAGCATCAAGCCCATTGCCAGCAAGGCCTTTTCCGGCTTTGGGGAGTTTGTCCCCGGTGACCATTGCCGCTTTTGCCGGGGCAAGGCCAAGTGCCGGGCCCGTGCCAACACCTGCACCGCTCTGGAGGACTTTGCCGGATGCGTGCCGGAGGGCTCCCTCACCCCGGAGCAAAAGCAGTCCATGGAGGCCGCAACGGCCAGCGGCATGGAGGCCCCCGGCCTCCTCACGGATGAGGAGATCGGTGAGCTGCTTATCCGGGGCAAGAGCCTTGTCCAGTGGTACAAGGACCTTGAGGAGTACGCCACCACGGCCCTGCTGGACGGCAAGCCCATCCCCGGCTGGAAACTGGTGGCCGGACGGAGCAACCGGGCCTTTACGGACCAGGATGCCGCCATCCAAGCCGTCATTGCGGCGGGCTATGATGAGGCCCTGGTCTATGACCTCAAGCCCAAGACACTCTCCCAGATTGAGGAGCTTATGGGCAAAAAGGAATTTAAGGAGAAGATCGGCAGCTTTGTGGTCAAGCCCCTGGGCAAGCCCACACTGGCGGAGGCCTCTGACAAACGGGAGGCCTACAACCCCGCCGCTGCTGACTTTGCGGGTGCGGTGCCGGAATGACCGAAACGGTGTATTTCCGGGCGGACACTTTCCGGGCCACCATCTACCTGCCCAGGCTCCATGAGCTGACCATCACCAACATCCGCAAGCTGCTTCGGCTGGTGTTCTGCTATGACTGGGAGAATGAGGAGGCCATCCTAACCACGGAGCTCTATATCCAGAACGCCGTGGAGGATAGCCTCCAGGCCTGGAAAGAGAAATCCCAGGAATACGCCCACGGCTGGCGCAACATCAAAGGCCCCTTTGCACCCCGTCTGACCAAGGAGGAAAAGCTCAAGCTCACCAAGGAAAACAACCGCCTGACAGCGGCGGTAAAAGAGGCCAAACGTACCCATGAGAAATGGGTGAAGATCAACAGCGTTTTCCATGAACTCAGACAATAAAGGAGGATTTTTCCATGTATCAGAATGACCCCGCAAAGGTGCTGACCGGCGAGGTGCGCCTGTCCTATGTCCACCTGATCGAGCCCCGCACCAACAAGCCCGGCGATGACCCGAAATACAGCGCCACCCTGCTCATCCCCAAGACGGACTTTGCCACCAAGGCCGACATTGACGCCTCTATCCAGGCCGCCGCCCAGGATGCGGTGAGCAAGGTGTGGAACGGTGCCGCCCCGCCCCAGCTCCGGGTGCCCATCTATGACGGGGACGGCGTGCGGCAGTCCGGGGAGCCCTTTGGCGAGGAGTGCCGTGGTCACTGGGTCATGTCCGCCTCTACCTTTAACAAGCCCCAGGTGGTGGGCATCCAGAACATCAACCAGGAGCTCCCGCCCCGTGAGGTTTACAGCGGGATGTATGCCCGTGTGACCATCCGCTTTTTCGGCTACTCCAATAGCGGCAATAAGGGCATCGGCTGCGGCCTGGGCAATGTGATGAAAACCAGAGACGGGGAGCCGCTTTCCGGCTCTGCCTCTGCGGCCTCTGACTTTGCCGGTATTGGACAGCCCGGCGGTGCCGCCGCTGACTTTGCCAACCCTGCCCAGGGTGCCCAGCCCCCGGTGGCTCCTACGCCCGCCTACGGGGCCCCTGTGGCCGCTCCTGCCCCCACCGCTCCCCCTGCCTACCCTGGGGCCTACCCGCCGCCTCAGCCCGCCCCTGCACCCGCTCCGGCGGCTCCTGCGCCCTATGGCTACCCCGCCCCTGCCGCCACGCCGCCCTGGGGCACCGCCAACGGCATCAACCCCATCACCGGCCAGCCCATGTAAGAGGAGGACATCATGCACCATCTCAGCATTGACCTGGAGACTTATTCCAGCGTGCCGCTGGCCAAGGCCGGGGCCCAAAAGTACATACAGAGCCCGGATTTTCAAATCCTGCTCTTTGCGTACAGCGTGGATGGTGCGCCTGTGGAGATCATCGACCTGGCACGGGGGGAATACCTCCCCCCGTGGCTGGTCCAGGCCATCATCTCCCCGGACTACATCAAGCACGCATACAACGCCCCTTTTGAGTGGGGCTGCCTCTCCAAGTTTTTGGGAGCCCTCCCGCCCAGCCAGTGGCGTTGCACCATGTTCCATGGCCTCTATTGTGGCTATACCGCCGGGCTGGAGGCCACGGGGAAAGCGCTGGGGCTCCCGGAGGACAAGAAAAAGCTGAACACCGGCAAGGCCCTCATCCGCTATTTCTGCGTGCCCTGCAAGCCCTCCAAGGCCAACGGCCAGCGCACCCGGAACCTCCCGCACCATGACCCTGCAAAGTGGGAGCTGTTCCGGGAGTATTGCCGCCAGGACGTGGTGACGGAGATGGAGATCGAGCGGCGGCTGTCCGCTTTCCCCGTGCCGGACTTCGTACAGAAACAGTGGGAGACAGACCTCATTATCAACGCAAGGGGCGTGGCCGTTGACATGGAACTGGTGGACGGTGCCCTCTCCCTGGGGGCTACGGTCCGCCAGAACCTTATGACGGAGGCCATGCAACTGTCCGGCCTTAATAACCCCAACAGCGTGGCCCAGCTCACCGAATGGCTCCAGGAGGAAACCGGGGAGGAGCTGGCTGATCTGCGCAAGGACACGGTGGCCCGGCTACTCAAAGAGGACAACAACAGCCTCAAGGTCCGCCGTATGCTTGAAATCCGGCAGGAGCTGGGCAAGACCTCAACCAAGAAATATGACGCCATAGAGGCCGCTGTGTGTGCGGATGGCCGGGTCCGGGGGCTGCTCCAATTCTACGGAGCCAACCGCACCGGGCGCTGGGCCGGGCGGCTGGTACAGGTCCAGAACCTCCCCCGCACCTACACGGAGCCCCTTGACCTGGCCCGTGAGATGGTCCAGCGCCGCAACCTGGACGGGCTCCGGGCGGTCTATGGCTCCGTGCCCGACACCCTCAGCCAGCTCATCCGCACGGCATTTATAGCGCCGGAGGGTCATGTGTTCATTGACGCTGATTTTTCGGCTATTGAGGCCCGTGTCATCTCCTGGCTGGCCGGGGAACAGTGGCGGCTTGAGGTGTTCCGCACCCACGGCAAGATTTATGAGGCCAGCGCCTCCCAGATGTTTGGCGTACCCTTGGAGCACATCAAAAAGGGCCGCCCGGAGTACGCCCTCCGGCAAAAGGGCAAGGTGGCGGAGCTGGCCCTGGGCTACCAGGGCAGCACCGGGGCGCTCATCAACATGGGGGCCCTGGATATGGGTATCCCGGAGGCTGACCTGCCGGACATCGTGAGCCGGTGGCGGGAGGCCAATAAGCGCATCCGTGATCTTTGGTATTCCATGGACAACGCCGCCATTCAAGTCATCACCCAAGGCGGGACGGTGGGCATAAATAGCCTCATCCTCTCCCGTGAGTACGACTGCAACCAAGGGACAGACTGCATGACCATCACCCTGCCCTCTGGCCGCAAGCTCTATTATGTGAGCCCCAGCATAGGCCAGAACCAATGGGACAAGCCCTCTATTGCCTACATGGGCATGGACCAGAAAACCAAACGGTGGAAACGCATTGAAACCTACGGCGGCAAGCTGGTGGAGAACTGTGTCCAGGCCATTGCCCGTGACTGTCTGGCGGACACCATTGAGCGCCTGGAGGCCGCCGGGCTCCCGGTGATCTTCCATGTGCATGATGAGGTGGTCATCGACATTGCCCCCTGGGCGGACAATGACACCATGCTGGACCTGGTATGCTCCATAATGCGCACCCCTATCTCCTGGGCCCCTGATCTGCCGCTTAATGCGGACGGCTGGGTGGGGCACTATTTCAGAAAGGACTAAAGCGATGCAGTACATGGGCGGTAAAAGCCGTATTGCCGGAGCCATCGCCAACATCATCAATGAGATACCAAGGCGGAAAATCCAGAATAGCGGCCCAGATTGCCTCCGTCATATCCGTGACGGGGGGGGGGACAATGCTTTGTTAGCCTGTTTTGCGGCTCCTGTGCCGTTGAGAGCAAGGTCCTTGGCTTTGATCGGAAAATCCTAAATGACAAGCACGCTTACCTCATTGCCATGCTCCAGGGCGTACAGAGGGGCTACAACCTGCCGGAGCTTATCACACTGGAACAATACCAATACATACGGGACCACAAAGAGCTTGACCCTGTTCTGGCCGGTTTTGTGGGCTTTGGGTGCAGCTTTGGCGGCAAGTGGTACGGAGGCTATGCCCGAAATAAGACCGGCACCAACTACGCTTTGCAAAGCAAGCGGTCCCTGCTCAAGGACATGGCCACCCTACAAAATGCGGAGTTTGTCTGTGGAGATTATCGCCGTTTGTGCATCCCGCCCGGCTCCGTGATTTACGCGGACCCGCCCTACAACAACACCACGGGCTATGGTGGAGAAAAGTTTGATACCATTGAGTTTTGGATAGCCATGCAGCTCTTGGCCGATACGGGGCACACCGTCTTTGTAAGTGAGCAAGAGGCCCCGCCCGGCGTTGCGTGCATATGGGAGCGCCCCTTTACCCGCACACTGGACCGCAACAAAAGCAATCAATTCAAAGTGACTGAAAAGCTCTTTTATTTACCACCAAGGAGGCTTTGAACTATGCGCATGAAAAATGACAAGGGTGAGGCGGTCTATTTTAACCCCATCCGCAAGCACGGCAAGGACCAGTGGGTCATTAAGGGCATCGGCTCCACCGTTGTGCTGGGCCGTGATCGCCAGCGCCGGAAAAGCCGCACGTTTACCCAGGAGCACCAGGCCGCCAGCTACCTTGCCCGGCACGGCTTTCACGCTGACTGAGGCGCTTTTTTCCACTGGAAAAAATACACCCGTTTCCGGGTGACACCACATAAACACTAAGCCCCCCCCCCGCCAGACAGCGGTGGTGGGGCTGGGGGAGGCAACAATGAAGTATATAGCATCCTGTTCTTTTGGCAAGGACAGCCTGGCCATGGTACTCACTATTATTGAGCGAGGCTTGCCTTTGGATGAGGTGGTCTTTTATGACACCGGGATGGAATTTCAAGCCTTGTATCATGTTCGAGACACTGTACTCCCGCTGTTAGATAAAAACGGCATCCGTTACATAGAACTGCACCCAGACCGGGCTTTTCTCTATGATATGCTGGAGCGCCCTGTCAAGGGACGTGATCGGCGGGGCTATGGCTGGTGTGGCGGCCTTTGCCGGTGGGGGACCACCTGCAAGCTAAAAGCCCTTGACCGCTACGCTGAGAACATTGGCGCAAGGGTCTATGTAGGCATAGCGGCAGATGAGCCCGCCAGGCTCCAAAAAGAGCGAAAGCCCTATAAGGCTTTCCCACTGGCAGACTGGGGGATGACAGAGGCCTCCTGTCTGGGCGTTTGCTACAAAGCGGGCTATTTTTGGGAAGAAGATGGAGGCGCTGGCACGGTCCGGCTTTATGACATTTTAGACCACGTTTCCTGCTGGTGCTGCTGTAATAAAAACCTCAAAGAGCTGCGAAATATCCGCAAATATCTCCCGTTTTACTGGGACAAATTGAAAAAACTGCAAAGCCAATTAGAGCGCCCCATGAAAGGATTTTATAAGGGCCAGCCCCGTGGGGTGTTTGAACTTGAAAAGCGCTTTACAGATGAGGAGATCACCACATGACACACCTGGGAGACATCACCAAGATCAACGGCTCCACTGTGGAGCCCGTCAACGTCATAATCGGCGGGAGCCCGTGCCAGGACCTCTCCATTGCGGGAGGCCGGGCTGGGCTGGCCGGTGAACGCTCCGGGCTCTTTATGGAGCAAATCAGACTAATTAAAGAAATGAGGGATGCAGATGCCGCAAGAGGCAGAACGGGGCGGAGCATCCGCCCCCGCTGGATGGTATGGGAAAATGTTCCCGGAGCCTTTAGCTCAAACAAAGGGGCGGACTTTGCCGCCGTCCTCCATGAAACCGTCAAGATCGTCTGCCCGCAAGCCCCCGCTGTTTCTATCCCTAAACGTGGATGGCCAACAGCCGGATGCCTCACCGACATGGGAGGAAAATGGAGCCTTGCGTGGAGAGTTTTCGATGCTCAGTTTTGGGGAGTGCCCCAGCGCCGCAAGCGCATCACACTTGTCTGCGATTTTGGAGGCCTCACCGCACCCGAAATACTCTTTGAGCGCCAAGGCGTGCCAGGGTATTCTCCGCCGTGCGGAGCGCCGTCTCTCAACCCGCCCTTTAGCAGCGTGTATGTGTGCCGGGGCATCCTGCCCCAGCAGATCGTTTTTGAAGAAATAGCAAAGAGGTGACCAAAATGCCAGACAACAAAAACCCTTTTCTCAATGCCAGCGGGTGCCCTGACCCTACGGCATACCACGCCTTGCGCCCCGTCATCCGTGAGGAGGAGGCCCTGGACGCAAAGGTCAATTTTCTCATCAAGGTGCTCAAGTACGTCATAGCGGAAAGTGGCTTTGAGCTGCTGGCCCGCATCGAGCTCCGGGACAAAAAGACCGGGAGGTGCTTTCGGTGAAAATAAACGTCACCATACAAGGGGCCATTGACGTGCCAGATGAGTGGGAGGACCCGGAAAACGGGACCACCGCCGTTGACGTGGCAGACTACCGCTACAACGAACAGCTCACAGAAAATGAGGCCATTGATGAGCTGGCCCAAAAGCTAAAGGCCCACCCGGATGAGCTGGAGGTGATCCTGTGAGAGACGCTATTGCCATCGACTTTGACGGCTGCCTGTGCGTGAACGAATACCCCCGCATTGGAGCCCCCAACTGGGCCGTGATCGCCAAGGCTAAGGAGCGGCAAGCCGCTGGGGCTGGGCTGATCTTGTGGACGTGCCGGGAGGGCCAGCTCCTCCAGGACGCCGTGGCCGCTTGCCAAAGCTGGGGCCTGACCTTTGACAGCATCAATGAGAGCTTGCCGGACTGGATTGAGGCCTTTAAGAACTGCCCCCGGAAAGTGGGGGCCACCGAATACTGGGATGACCGGGCCGTGAGGCTGCCGTAAGACAAGGAAAAGGAGCAACCCTCCATGCAGTATGACCGCAAAATTACAATCTCCGCCGGAAACAACCGGCGGGCCATGAACTGGACCGCCCAGACCATGCTCATATCTGAGCTATGGGCACGGCTCCAGACCCCCGCCAGGGGCACGGAGACGCTGGCGGAATACCTCAGCATGAAAAAGGCCCAGCAGGATGACCTCAAGGACGTGGGCGGCTTTATGGCCGGCACTCTGTCCGGCCCCCGCCGCAAGGCCAACGCCGTCACCGGGCGGGATGTCATCACCCTGGACCTGGACAACATCCCCGCCGGGGGCACGGAGGACGTGCTCCGCCGGGTGGGGGCTCTGGGCTGCGGCTATTGCATCTATTCCACCCGTAAACATAGCCCAGCGGCCCCCCGGCTCCGGGTGCTCCTGCCCCTTGACCGCACCGTGTCAGCGGACGAATATGAGCCCCTGGCCCGGAAGATGGCCGAATACATAGGCCTGGAGCTGGCAGACCCCACCACCTTTGAAGTCTCCCGGCTCATGTATTGGCCCTCCTGCTGTGCGGATAGCCAGTATATTTACACCTGGCAGGACAAGCCCCTCCTCTCCTCCAACGGGCTCCTGGCCCGATATGATGACTGGCGGGACTGCCGCCTCTGGCCCCAGGTGCCGGGCGCTGTGAGCCTCCCCAAGCTGGCCGTCAAGCAGGGTGACCCGGATGCCAAGACCGGCGTGGTGGGCGCTTTCTGCCGCACATATGACGTGTACCGGGCTATGTCGGAGCTCATCCCCGGAATGTATGAGCCGGTGGACAGTATGCCCGGCAGATACACATATCTGGGCGGCTCCACCACCGGCGGGGCTGTGATCTACGATGACGGCAAATTTTTATATAGCCACCACGCCACTGACCCGTGCAGCGGGCGGCTGGTCAACGCCTTTGATCTGGTCCGGCTCCACCGCTTTGGTGACATGGACGATGAGGCCCAGCCGGGGACGCCCACCAACAGGCTCCCGTCCTATCGGGCCATGTGTGAGCTGGCCGTGCAGGACGTGGGTGTGGCCGCCCTTATGAGCCAGGAGCGCTACCAGGAGGCCGTGCAGGACTTTGAGGGGGTAGGAGCCACCAACGATGAGGACCCGGCCAACTGGATGAGCAAGCTGGCAATCAACACCCAGACGGGGCTCCCAAAAGCCACCATTGACAACGTGTGGATTATTCTGGAGCATGACCCGCTGCTCAAGGGCAAGTTTGCCCTCAACCGCTTTGCGGGCCGTGGTGAGGTCCTGGGGCCCCTGCCTTGGGACACCCGCACGGTGCGCCGCCTGTGGGATGACAATGACAATGAGGGCCTTTACTGGTACATGGAACGATACCACCATATCACCGGCAACGGCAAGATTGACGGGGCCCTCTCCCTCCACTCCACCGCCCACGCTTTTAATGAGATACAGGACTTTTTGGGTGACCTCCAGTGGGACGGCGTGCCCAGGCTTGACACCCTTTTTATTGACTACCTGGGGGCCGCTGATACCCCATACACCAGAGCGGTGACCCGCAAGGCTTTCACCGCCGCCGTGACCCGTGCCATGATGCCCGGCAGCAAGTATGACAATATGCTGATCTTGGCCGGGCCCCAAGGCCTTGGCAAGAGCACCCTGCTGGACAAGATGAGCCGGGGATGGTTTAACGACAGCATCCGCACCTTTGAGGGCAAGGAGGCCTCTGAGCTCTTGCAGGGCGTGTGGCTGGTGGAAATATCAGAGCTGGACGCTTTCCGGCGCACGGACGTGGCCCGCATCAAGCAGTTTTTGAGTTTACGCACGGACCGCTTTCGGGCCGCCTATGGCCGCCACGTCAAGGAGCTGCCACGGTGCTGTGTCTTTTTCGGCACCACCAACACCAAGGACTTTTTGCAGGACAGGACTGGCAACCGGCGCTTTTGGCCGGTGGACGTTGGCATTGAGCCTGTGACCAAGAGCGTGTGGGCTGATCTGGCGGGAGAGATAGACCAGATATGGGCGGAGGCCGTGGTCCGCTGGCGGCTGGGTGAGCCCCTATACCTGCGGGGTGAACTGGAGGAGGCCGCCAAGATCAAACAGGAGGAGCACCGGGAAGTCAGCACCCGTGAGGGCATCGTCCTGGACTTCCTTGCAAAGCAGGTGCCAAGCGACTGGGCCAAGTGGCCGCTGGACCGCCGCCGGATGTTCTGGGCGGGCGCTGTGCAGGGTGACCTCAAGCTGGTGGACCGTGACAGGGTGTGTGCCTTGGAGGTGTGGTGTGAGGCCCTGGACGGCAAACAAAAGGACATCCGCTACACTGACACGGCGGAGATCAACGGCATCATTGAGGCTTGTGCGGACTGGCAGAAAGCGGAGAAAACAATGCGCTTTGGCTACTGTGGAGTGCAAAGGGGCTTTGAGAAAACCGTGTAACATTGCCTGTAACATTGGTGTAACATTGACCCCTTGAATGTTACAGCCATTTTGTAACAGGTTACAGGCAATGTTACAGTGAATGTTACGGCTGAAACCGTTGCGCCGCAAGGCTTTCAAGGATTTTGTAACATTGTAACATTTATTTTCTATTGACTGTAAAATAGAGGATTTAGAGAGTATATAAACCGCCTAACCCGCCTAATACGCATAAAAATATAGGGAAAATGTTAAATGTTACAGGCTAAAAGGAGGAGGTCAAAATGCTGGAAAAAGAAGTAGAGCGCCACTTGCGGGAACAGGTCAAGAAAAGACTGGGAGGCATGGCGCTGAAATTTGTGAGCCCCGGATTGAGTGGGGTGCCGGACAGGGTGGTGTTATTGCCGGGCGGAAAGATCACCTTTGTGGAGACAAAGGCCCCCGGCAAAAACCTGAGAAAGCTGCAAGAGTACGTCTGTGGGATGATCGTCGCCTTGGGCTTTGAGGTCCGGCGGATTGATACCAAGCCGGGCGTGGACGCCTTTATCCTGGAAATGGAGGCCCGGCTGTGAAGTACACACCGCATGAGTATCAAGCCTATTGCATCCAGCGGGTGGTGGAGGACCCCGCCGTGGGGCTGTTCCTCCGGCCAGGCCTGGGCAAAACCGTCATCACCCTCACCTCTGTCAACATTCTCAAGTATTTCCGCTGGCAGGTGAGCCGGGTGCTGGTGGTGGCCCCCAAAAAGGTGGCGGAGGCCACCTGGAGCAAAGAGGCCGCCAAGTGGGACCACCTCCAGCACCTCCGCATCTCCGTGGTGCTGGGGCCCACCAAAAAGCGCATCAAGGCCCTCAACACACCGGCGGACGTGTATATCATCAACCGGGAAAATGTGGAGTGGCTGGTGGACTACTACAAGCAAGCGTGGCCCTTTGACATGGTGGTCCTGGATGAGAGCACCAGCTTTAAGAACTCCAGGAGTAAGCGCTTTAAGGCCATGAAACGGGTGCGGCGCTTTGTCAAAAAGATGGTCCTGCTGACCGGCACGCCGTCCTCCAAGGGCCTGATTGATCTATGGGCCCAGGTGTATCTCCTGGACGGTGGGACACGTCTGGGGCCCACGCTGGGGGCCTATCGGGACCAATACTTTGACCCGGACCAGCGGAGCCGGACCCAGATTTTTAGCTATAAAGCAAAGGACGGAGCAGAGAGCGCCGTGCTGGCCGCCATCGCTGATATTTGCATCTCCATGAAAGCGGAGGACTATTTGCAGCTACCGGAAAACATCTCCCATGAGGTCCCCATCCTGCTGGACAGCAAGGCCAAAAAGGCCTATGAGCAGTTTGAGCGTGACCTGCTGCTGGAGATTGACGAAAACATCATCACCGCTGGCACCGCCGGGGTCCTCACCGGGAAACTCCTGCAATTCTGCAATGGGGCGGTGTACGGCAGCGAGGGCCAGATCGTGCCGGTGCATGACTGCAAGCTGGAGGCCTACATGGAACTGCTGGAGCGCATTGACGGGGAGCCCGCTTTGACATTCTACGGCTACCAGCACGACAGGGACTGTATCCTGGAGCGTCTGGCCAAGACCAAGCTGAGGGTGCGGGTCTACAAGGGCGTGGAGGATGAGGATGCCTGGAATAACGGAGAGGTGGACGTGCTGCTGGTGCATCCGGCAAGCTGCGCCTACGGGCTGAACCTCCAGGCCGGTGGCCGTCATGTGGTGTGGTACGGCCTCAACTGGTCCTTTGAGCTGAATGACCAAGGAAACTGCCGCTTGTGGCGGCAAGGCTCCCCGTATGACAAGGTTTATATTCACTACCTGGTGGTGCAGGGCTGCGTGGATGAGGACGTTATGGCCACCATCCGGGACCGGGCGGACACCCATGAGGCCGTCATGCGGGCCCTCAAAGCCAGAATAAAGAAAGTCAAGGAGGACATGAAAAAATGAGCAATCCGGCTGTTATTTTGAACGGTGACCAGATTTATTTGGAGGAACTTGTCCGGGAAAATGCCCGGCTGACTGTCCAGCATGAGGCGGACCTGCTGAGAGCTGACCAACTGGAGGCGGAACTGGAGGAGGTCAAGGCCGCTGTTCCCTCTGCCCAGGAGGCCTTGGAGGCTTGTGACAGAGCCCAGAACCGGGCCCGCACCGCTGAGGCAAAGCTGGCCCAGGTTAATGCCCTGCTGGCCAGAGCCATTGATGACCTGCATTTTGTCATGGCAGGTGGTGACCCCTGCAAGGTGTGTATTGTCAAGTGCGCCTTTGGTACGGGTGAGTGCAAGCCCGTGTGGAAAGGTGAAGAAAAGGCAGAAACGGAGGAGGCGGCTGACCAGTGACCTTGAAAGAGCTTTCCCAGCTTTACTACCTCAACCGGGAAATTGAGATGGACCAGCACCGCCTCCGGGAGCTGGAGCTCAAGGCCTTGCCGGGTGCCCAGGTTATCACGGGGATGCCCCACGGCTCCAGTGTGGCGGACATTGTGGGGCGCTATGCGGCGGAGATCGCTGATCTGCGGGGCATCATTGAGGCCAAGCATCAGCAATGCCTCTATGAGCGGAGCCGTCTGGAGCGCTACATAGCCGGTATTGATGACAGCCTCCTCCGGCAGATATTCACCTATCGCTTTGTGAATGGGCTGCCGTGGCTCCAGGTGGCGGCTTGTATCGGCGGAGGTAACACCGCTGACAGTGTACGGGTGGCGTGCAACAGATACATAGAAAAACATTGAAACATCAGAAGATTTGAAACTTGTTCGTTTTGTTCGGTATCATGTGTGCTACAATGTAACCTGCGGGTGGTGCCCATAGATGAGCATTGCCTCCTTGGTTGACAGCGGCAAGGTGATGGAGAGTAAACCCCAGACCCTTGCCGCTGTCATTTGTGTCACTTAGCCGCCTTTTCCGGGCGGTTTTATCATGTTTTGGGGTGGTGAGCGTGGCAAAGCTGACAGATAAACAAAAGCGGTTTGTGGCTGAGTATCTGGTGGACCTCAATGCCACCGCCGCCGCAAAGCGGGCCGGATATAAGGACCCAAACATTGGGCGGCAGCTCATAACGAAAAATAACGTTTCCGCTGAGATCGCCAAAAGACGGGATGAACTCCAAAGCAAGCTGGAAATCACCCAGGAGACGGTGCTCCAGGAGCTGGCCGCCATCGCCTTTGCCAACGGGACAGACTTTGTGACGGTGACCGGGGCCGGGCTGCTGGATGTCAAGCCTACCAGCCAAGTGTCCAGGGAAAAGCTCCCGGCCATTGCGGGCATCAAGTACAGTCAGACCGGCATTGAGATCAAGCTGCATGACAAGGTGCGGGCTCTGGAGCTGCTGGGCAAGCATCTGGGCGTGTTCGCTACTGGCGGCGGAGCCGCTGCCCAGGAGGGCAACAACATTTTTGAGGTCATTGACCAGAGCACACGGGAGGAAATAGACACAAATGGAATATCAGAAATTGAGCCCCCGGCAGAACCTGGCGATGACGTGGTGGAATAGGCCGGGCTTTGAGGTCTATGACGGCATTATCTGTGACGGCTCCATCCGTTCCGGCAAGACAGTGGCCATGACGGTGGGCTTTATCATGTGGGCCATGTCA
>CAQXTN010000007.1:0-61675 GCA_948916585.1 uncultured Oscillibacter sp.
CCGTACTCCTCCGCCAGGGCCCGGACCTCCTCCTCCAGGGGGATGTCCTGGTCTGCCCGGAAGTTATACACATAGTCCACAGGCCGGGTATCGTATTCAATCATGGACCCGGTGCCCAGCATGGGGGTGAAGAAGCTGCCGAAGTACGCACCGGCAATCAGCAGGGTCATCACCAGCATGTTCCGCACCGTCTGGCGGCCCTGGAAGCGCATCTGGCTGGTGGCGATCAGGTCCTTGTAGAGCTTCTTTTTCCCGTTCCAGCCGTTGACCACCGTGTGCAGGAGAATCATATAGAGGCCAATCAAAGCGGGGACGTAAAAGACCGCGGTCAGCCCCTCGGGGGGATACCAGTGGAGAACGCTTATGAAGAAGAAGGAGGACATATAGCCCAGAAAGCCACCCAGGGCCAGGAGGCCGACGCCAACGGGCCCGTACCACCGGGGCACCTCCCGGATGGGCTCGGACTTGTGGGACTCCTGGACGATGTCGATGATGTTGGTCCGCTTCACGGACCGGCTCCCCAGGAAGAACATCATGGCGATGACAAAGGCGGAGAAGGCCAGGGACCAGACGTAGGCGGCGGGGTTGAATACCAGGCGCATCTCCTCCGTATCCACCACGCAGAGACGGAACACCTGCCACAGCACCCAGGCCAGGGGTCCGCCCAGGGCGGCCCCGGCGGCGCAGGAGCCCAGGGAGATCACTCCCAGCTCCCGGTACAGCTCCCCCCGCACCTGGGCCCGGGTGGCCCCCAGGGCCAGGAACACGCCGGTCTCCCGGGACTTCTGCCGGAAGAAGAGGCCGGAGGCGTAGGTGGTGAACACGGCGCAGCCAAGAACCGCCAGGGTGAAGATCATCATGATCTGCTTGCGGCTGTCGCCTCCCTCGGGGAGGACGTTCAGGATGGTGGGGGCCCGCATCATGCAGACGTAGGCCGTTATCAGCAGCACAGAGAAGAAGCAGCAGCCCGAGAGGAGCGCGTATTGCTTCTTGTTCCTCCGGCGCATCAGGGCATAAACTTCGGAAAAATGGCGCATGGTTATTCCCTCCCCATTTCCCGGACCGCGTCCAGAAGCTGGTCCTGGAACGTCTCCCGTTCCGTGGCCCCCTTCTCCAGCGTCTTCCAGACCACGCCGTCCCGGAGGATCACCACCCGGTCGCAGAAGGAGGCGGCGTAGGAGTCGTGGGTCACCATGAAAATCGTGGCCTCCAGAGCCTGCTTGGCCTGCTCAAAGGAACGGATGACGGCCCGGGTGGACTTGGAGTCCAGGTTGCCCGTGGGCTCGTCGGCCAGAATCAGCAGGGGGTGGTTGATGAGGGCCCGGGCCACGGCGGTGCGCTGCTTCTCGCCGCCGGAGATCTCCGCCGGATATTTGTCCCGGATGCCCGCGATGCCAAAGACCTCGCAGAGCTGGTCCGCCCGCTGCTCCGTCATGTCGGAGACGGTGCCGCCGATGATGGCGGGGAGCAGGATGTTCTGCCGCACCGTCAGGCCGTCCAGCAGGAGGAAGTCCTGGAAGACGAAGCCCAGCTCCTTGTTGCGGACCTCCGCCAGGGCGTCCTCGTCCAGCCGGGCCAGCTCGGTTTTCCCCAGGCGGATACTGCCGGAGTCGGCGGGGATGTAGCAGGAGATGCAGTTCAAGAGGGTGGTCTTGCCGGAGCCGGAGGGGCCCATAACGGCCACGAACTCACCCTTTCCCACTTGAAGGGAGACTCCCTTCAGCACCTCGTAGGAGGTCTTTCCCACTTGATAGGATTTGCGCAGATTTTCTACAGTCAGCATCATAGTCATCCTTTCTTACAGCATGAATTGAATTGCCGCAATGACGGCGAGATGGGCGGGATAGAAGGCGTAGAAGAACCACTTGGGGATTTTCAGCCCGGAGCGGGTGGGGAGGAAGATCAGCGGCGCGGCCAGCAGGGCAAACACAGCCCAGTCCACGGCGAAGCCGCCCAGCTTCAAGGCCAGCGGGTCCTCCAGATAGCCGCCCCAGAGGCAGGGCAGGTAGGTCAGCACATAGAGGGCCGCGCCGATTCTGGGGTGGTTCCGGTAGAGGAAGAAAATCAGCATCAATTGAATCCCGATGCCGGAATAGTCGAAGTTCCACCAGCTCACCGCGAAGAAGGCCCCCAGGAACAGCCACCACTTCCGCTCCTTAAAGCCGTACATGGCAAGCAGGGAGAGAAACAGCGTGAAGAAGATGTTCCAGTTGCTCCAATTCCGGTCCACCATCCAGTCATGGGGGTGGAAGGCCAGGACGTAGAAGGGCTGGGAAACCACGGCGAACACCGCCAGGCGGCCAAGATACCGCTTGATGTTTTGGGTATACAGCAGTCCCACGGTCAGGCAGTAGCAGAAAATCGGGAACGCCAGCCGCCCAATCCAGCGGAAGGCCCCGACCTCCGGAAAGAAGGCGCCGCCCACATGGTCGATGAGCATGGAAACGATGGCGGCGAGCTTCAAAAGGTCCGTGTCCAGATTCGTTCGCAGCCGGGGCCCCTGCCGGGGGACCTCCGTGGGGGTGGTCAGGGCGGCGCGGATGGAATTCCAATTCATAGCAAGCACTTCCTTTATTCTGTGACAGCGGTTGATGCGGAAGTCCGGCCGTAAATGCTTACATCCGCTTCCATTGCCAGAATAGCGCGAAAAAACGGCCCCCGCAAACGGGGCCGCTCTCTTTGGCGGGTTCGTTGTAAAGTTTGGGGGCTCCGGCGCAAGCGGCATCATCTTTGGCGCTTTTGCCGTCATAATTGGTTTGGCGAACCGCCGGGGATGTGCTATAATAGCCCCAGCAAACCGCAAGGAGATGATACCATGCTGCGAATCGGCATCTGCGACGACAGCGCCGACGCCCGCGTCGCCCTCCGGGCCGCGCTGGAGCGGGCCCTGGAGCGGCGGCGGAGCGGGGCGGACACGTCCTTTTTTGAATTCTCCTCCGGGGAGGGCCTCCTCCGCTGGCTGGGCAGCCACGCCGGGGAGCTGGACCTGGTATTTTTGGACATTGAAATGGGGGCGCTGAACGGCATGGAGACCGCCCGCCGCCTCCGGGAGGCGGACGAGGGGCTGCTGCTGGTCTTTGTCACCGGCTACACGGACTACGTGTTCGACGGCTATTCCGTGGGGGCCCTGGGCTACCTGATGAAGCCCCCCAAGCCGGACCAGCTGGACGGCGTGCTGGACCGGGCGGCGGAGGCCCGCCTCCGGGAGGGGGACCAGGCCTTCCTCTGCCGCAGCGGCGAGACGCTGTACCGGATTCCCAAGAAGACCATTCTCTATTTCGCCTCCGACCGGCGGCAGGTCACCTGCGTCTCCGCCGCCCGGACCTATACCTTTTACGGCAAGCTGGACGACGTGGAGCGGGACGTGGGAGAGTCCTTCGTCCGGGTCCACCAGCGCTATCTGGTCCGCACCGCCGCCGTAGAGCGGATGGAGGGAAGCCAGGTCTTTGTGGGCGGCGAGGCGCTTCCCGTCAGCCGGGCCTGCCGCTCCGCCGCCTTGGCCGCCCTGGCCCGGACGGCCCTGGAGGGCTAGGCCATGGCTTCAACGTTTTTAATCAGCCTGGCGGAATACCTGCTGCTCTGCTTTCAAAATTGGTTCTGGCTGATCCCGGTGTTTACCAGCGGCTTCTTCCTCTTTCGGATCGTGTCCGCCTTTTTGGCGGTGAAGCCCCGGCGGGGCTGGCGAATCGCGCTGGTCCTGTTTCTGGGCAGCATCTCCGACATGGTGATTTGGCTGGGGGACACCAATCTGCTGTTCACCCTGCTGTTCTTTTTCCCCGTGCTCCTGCTGGCCTCCAAGGGGGACCGAGCCGGGCGGCTGACGCTGACGGTCATCTTTTTCTGCCTCATCATGTCCGTCAACGCCGTGCTGGATACCTATTATGGCCCCATTATGGCCCGCTTCGATCTGGACGATCTGTATTACTACAGCAATAAATTCATCCGCCTCGCTGTCTGGGCCCTGCTGTACCTGGCGCCGCGGAAACACCTGCCAAAGCGCCCGCCCCAGCTCTCCCCCCGGTTTTGGAGGCTGGTGCTGCTCCTGGCCGCCATGCCCTTCAGCTCGCTGCTGGCGGTGGTGCTGCTGCCCCTTCTCCAGTCGGATTATATCTACAGCAACGCTCTTCTCCACGGCCTGATTATGAATCTGGGGGTGGCGGTGCTCCCCTTTATCTTCCTCACCTCCCTGGCCCTGCTGTACGCCATATTGGTACTGGAAAACCACCAGCGGCTGGAGGAGGCGGACAAGCTGGCCTCCCTCCGGGAAAGCTACTACCAGGGCCTCCAGCGGGAGGAGCGGCAGGTCCGCACCCTCCGCCACGACCTGCGGAACCACCTGACGGCCCTCCGGGGCCTGGTGGACATGGGGGAGGACGGCAAGGCCCTGCAATACATCGACCAGCTTGCCGACTCCCCCGCCCTCCGGGGCGGGAAGCGGCTGTGCGAAAACGACGCGGCCAACGCCGTCCTCTCCGCCAAGGCGGAGGCCATGGGCCGCTCAGGCCTCACGGCGGACTTTTCCGTGTCCCTGCCCAAGGACCTGCCCCTGGCGGAGGTGGACCTGTGCGCCCTGCTGGGAAACGCCGCGGACAACGCCATGGAGGCGGCGGAGGAAGCGGAGGACAAGACCGTCACCCTCCGCTGCCGGGCGGAAAAGGGCCTTTTCATGCTCCGGGTGGAAAACGCCTACGCCGGGGAGCTGGCCCCGGACCTTGCCACCACCAAGAAGGACAGGACGTCCCACGGCTTCGGCCTGGCGGGGATGCGGGAAATCGCGGAGCGCCTGGGCGGGTCCCTGGAGACCCGGGCCGGAGGCGGGCGGTTCCAGCTGGTGGTGTGCCTGCCTCTGCTGCCGTGAAAAAATGCGCCTCCTCCCATCTGGGGAGAGGCGCGTTTCGCTCTATTTGCTATTTGATTTCCGTGCCCTTCACCCGCAGGCGGTTCATGGCCCGGGCCAGGGTGGCCTGGGCCAGCTGGTACTCCTGGCGGCTCTTCTTCTGGAGCATGGCCTCCCGTGCCTCGTCGGCCTCCCGGCGGGCCCGGGCGGCGTCGATCTCCTCGGGCCGTTCCACGGAGTCCACCAGCACCAGGACCTCGTTTTTCTCAATCTTCACCAAGCCGGAGGACACCGCCGCCAGCTGGACGGGCCCCTCCGGGGTCTGGTAGCGCAGGGTCCCCGGCAGCACGGCGGCGATCATGTCGCTGTGATGGGCCAGGATGCCCTGCTCCCCGTCGCTGGTGGGGACGGTCAGGCTGACGCAGGGCCCCTCGTAGAAGGAGCGGTCCGCCGCCAGGATGTGGGCCTGAAAGACTTCCATTACGCCTCACCCGCCTCGATCTTTTTCGCCTTCTCCACCACGTCCCGCCAGGTGCCCACATTGTAGAAGGCCGCCTCCGGGTACTGGTCCAGCTCGCCGTTTACCAGCTTTTCAAAGCTCTCCAGGGTGTCCTTCAAGGGGACGTAGACCCCGGGGATGCCGGTGAACTTCTCCGCCACCGTGGTGGGCTGGGCGAAGAAGCGCTGGAGCCGCCGGGCCCGGGCCACGGTCTTCTGGTCCTCCTCGCTGAGCTCGTCCATGCCCAGGATGGCGATGATGTCCTGAAGCTCCATGTACTTCTCCAAAATCTCCTGGCAGGTCCGGGCCACGCGGTAATGCCGCTCTCCCACCACGTCCGCCTCCAAAATCCGGGAGGAGGAGGCCAGGGGGTCCACCGCCGGGTAGATGCCCTGCTCGGAGATCTTCCGGCTCAGCACCGTCGTCGCGTCCAAATGGGCGAAGGTGGTGGCCGTAGCCGGGTCCGTCAGGTCGTCGGCGGGAACGTAGACCGCCTGGACGGAGGTGACGGAGCCGTTTTTGGTGGACGTGATCCGCTCCTGAAGCTCTCCCATCTCGTTGGCCAGCGTCGGCTGATAGCCCACGGCGGAGGGCATCCGGCCCAGGAGGGTCGATACCTCGCTGCCCGCCTGGACGAAGCGGAAAATGTTGTCGATGAAGAGCAGCACGTCCTTGCGCTCCTTGTCCCGGAAGTACTCCGCCATGGTCAGCCCCGCCAGGGCCACCCGCATCCGAACGCCGGGGGACTCGTTCATCTGCCCAAAGACCAGGGCGGTTTTCTCGCTGACGCCGCTCTCCCGCATCTCCCGCCAGAGGTCGTTGCCCTCCCGGCTGCGCTCTCCCACGCCGGTGAAGATGGAGTAGCCGCCGTGCTCCGTGGCCACGTTGTGAATCAATTCCTGAATGAGGACGGTCTTGCCCACGCCCGCACCGCCGAAGAGGCCGATCTTGCCTCCCCGGGGATAGGGCTCCAAGAGGTCGATGACCTTGATGCCCGTCTCCAGGATCTCCACCGCCGGGCTCTGCTCGTCAAAGGCCGGGGGCTCGCGGTAGATGCTCTTTCTCGGCGTGCCCTCGGGCACGGGGCCGCCGCCGTCGATGGGCTGGCCCAGGACGTTGAACATCCGCCCCAGGGTAGCGGCGCCTACAGGCACCTCGATGGTCTTATCCGGCACGTCCACGGCCAGTCCCCGAGCCAGTCCCTCACTGGGGGAGAGCATGACGCAGCGCACCGTGCGCTTCCCCACATGCTGGGCCACCTCCATCACCCGGAGGCCGCCGTCCTTCTCCACGGTCAGCTCCTCCCGCAGCCGGGGAAGCTCTCCGCTTTGGATATCCACGTCCACCACAGGGCCGGATATCTGTACAATAATGCCTCTTTCCAAATTCGGTTACCTCCCCTTCTTTTGGCGCTGGGCCCGGGCCCCCGCGGAGATTTCCGTAATCTCCTGGGTAATGGCCGCCTGGCGGACCCGGTTATACTGGAGGGACAGCTCCCCCAGGAGCTTTTCCGCATTCCGGTCCGCGTTGTCCATGGCGCTCATCCGGGCGTTCTGCTCACAGCAGAAGCTGTCAATCAGGGCGCTGTAGATAAAGCCGGTGACATAGCTCCGCATGACGCTGTTCAGCACGGTCCCCACATCGGGGTAGAACTCGAAGCGCTCCGTCATGGCCCCCCCGCCCGCCGGGGCTCCGGCGAAGTGGGTCCGGTGGAAGGGCAGCAGCCGGGTGGAGCGGGCCTCGAAGCTCATGGCGCTCTCCATGTCCGTGTAAATGACGTAGATTTCCTTCAGCTCCCCCCGGTCAAAGCCGTCCAGCAGCCGGGCGCTGATCTCCCGGGCCCGGGCCATGGTGGGGTTCTGGGCGGTGTAGAGGAAGCTGTGCTCAATGGGAATCCTCCGCTGGTCGAAAAACCGCCGTCCGTATTCTCCCACCACAAAGAGCTTCGTGTCCGGGTGCCGCTCCAAAAGCTGCTGGGCCACCCGGATGGCGTTTTGGTTATAGGCCCCCGCAAGACCCTTGTCAGCGGTAATGAGGAGACAGCCATAGGTCCCCTTCAGCGGCGTGTCGTCGCCGATGGGGTAAAAAAACCGGCTGTCCACGTTGTAGGCCGTGCGGAAAATCCGGCGGATCTCCCCCCGAAGGGCCTCGAAATAAGGCCGGGTCTGGTCCAGCTCCCGCCGGGCCCGGCGGAGCTTGGTGGAGGCGATCAAATACATGGCGTTGGTGATCTTCCGGGTCTCTCCCACGCTCTCAATGTGGGTCTTGATCTCCTTGGTCCCCGCCATGTCAGCCGCCCTTCTTCCCGCTGAAGCTCTCCAGGGCGCGCTTCGCCAGGGAGACGATCTCCTCCCGGTCCTCCGGGTCCAGCCGGCCGGCGCGGTCGATCCGGCCGCAGAGGTCCGGAGCTTCCGCCTCCACCTCCGAGAGCAGATGGGCCCGGAAGGCGTCCATCCGCTCCAAGGGCACGTCCTGCATCACATGGGCCATGGCGGCCGCCAGGACGATTACCTGCTGGTGCTGGGACAACGGGGCGTACCGGGGCTGGCGCAGCAGGCGCATCAGGCCCTGGCCATAGCGGAGCTGGCGCTTGGTGGCATCATCCAGGTCGCTGGAGAACTGAGTGAATACCTCCATCTCCCGATACTGGGCCAGGTCCAGCCGGAGGGTTCCCACGGCCTTCTTTATAGCCTTGGTCTGGGCGTCGCCGCCCACCCGGGAGACGGAGAGGCCCACGTTGACAGCGGGCCGCTGGCCGGCGAAGAACAGATCGCTCTCCAGGAAAATCTGCCCGTCGGTGATGGAAATGATGTTGGTGGGGATGTAGGCGGACACGTCTCCCGCCTGGGTCTCCACAATGGGCAGGGCGGTCATGCTGCCGCCCCCCAGCTCATCGGAGAGATGGGCCGCCCGCTCCAAAAGGCGGGAGTGGAGGTAGAACACGTCGCCGGGGTAGGCCTCCCGTCCCGGGGAGCGCTCCAAAAGGAGGCTCAATGTCCGGTAGGCGATGGCGTGCTTGCTGAGATCGTCGTAGACGATGAGCACGTCCCGGCCCTGGCGCATGAAGTACTCTCCCAGGGCGCAGCCCGCGTAGGGGGCGATGTATTGCAGGGCGGCGGAGGCGCTGGCCGGGGCGCTGACCACGGCGGTGTACTCCATGGCCCCCCGGCGGCTCAGGTTCTCCACAATCTGGGCCACGGAGCCGCTCTTTTGTCCAATGGCCACATAGACGCACACCACGTCCTTCCCCTTCTGGTTCAGGATGGTGTCCAGCGCGATGGCGGTTTTGCCGGTCTGGCGGTCGCCGATAATCAGCTCCCGCTGGCCCCGGCCGATGGGGAACATGGAGTCAATGGCCAAAAGGCCCGTCTCCATGGGGGTGTTCACCGGCTGGCGGTCCAGGATGCCCGGAGCCGGGGCCTCAATGGGCCGGTGGCCCTCCGGCATGATTCTCCCCTTGCCGTCCATGGGAACGCCCAGGGCGTCCACCACCCGGCCCAGGAAGCCCTCGCCCACCGGCATGCCGGCGGTTTTCAGGGTTCGGCGGACCATGCTGCCGGCGGAGACCTCCTCGCCGTTTCCGAAGAGGATGCAGCTCACGCCGTCCCGGCGCAGGTCCTGGACCATGCCCTTCACGCCGGAGCTGAACAGCAAAATCTCGCCATACTGAGCGTGGTCCAGGCCCTTGACGGAGGCGATCTCGCCGTCCACCGCCGTCACCTCACCGATCTCCTCGGGGGCCACGGCCACAGTCCAGTCCTCCACCGCCTGGCGCATCAGGGGCAGAATATCGTTGGACCCGCTCTCCAGTCCCCGGACGTAGTCCCGGAACTGCCGCACCCGGCCCTGCAAGGTCCAGTCGTACATGTCCGCCCCCACCTGGAGGCGGAAGCCCCGCTTCAGCGCCGGGTCCTCCTCCCATTGCAGGGGGACCTTTCGCTTGTATTTTCCGGTCAGGAACTTCTCAAAGCGCCGGAGCTGCTCCTCCGTGGGCTTGACGGCGCTGCGGAGCTCCGCCTTGAGGCTGCCTCTAGTGGTCCTCATGGGCGCCTCCTCCCTCCGCCAAATTCAAGAATTGGTCGAAGAGGTCCGTGTCGGCCTTCACCGTCAGCTTCTTCACCGCGGCCACCGTCAGCTCCCGGAGCTCCCGCTGGGACTCCCGGATGATCTGCTCCCGGCTGTTGGCGGCCTCCTCCTTGGCCTTGGCGACTATCTGCTTCGCCTGGGCCATCTGCTCCTCCACAGACTGCTGGACCGCCGCCTGGGCCTTGGCCCGGGCCTGGTGGATTTCCTCCTCCGCTCCGTCCAGCTTGGCCTGGTAGGCGGCTTTCAGCTCCTCCGCCTCCTGGAGCTTCCCGGCGGCCTGCGCCTCCAACTCCCGGTAATGGGCTTCCCGCTTTTCCATAAACTGCTTCACCGGCTTGTAGAGCAGGAAGTACAGCCCGCCGGTGAGGATGGCCAGATTCATCCAGTGCAGCAAAATCTGCTGCCAGTCAACATTCAGGGGGATATTCACCGTCTCCACCTGCCTTACAATACGAAGATGATGAGGATGACCACCAGCAGGGCGTAAATGATGGCCGTCTCAATAAAGACCAGACCCAGCATCAGCATGGTCCTGATTTTGCTCTCGGCCTCCGGCTGGCGGCCGATGCTCTCCACCGCCTTTCCGGTGGCGATGCCCATGCCCAGGCCGCCGCCCAGGGCCGCCAGACCGATGGCCAGGGCAGAGCCGATGGTCTTGCCGCCGCTCTCCTCCTGGACCTCCTCCTGGGCGGCGGCCGCCCCGGTCTCCTCTCCCGCCGCCAGGGCGGGCACGGCCAGAACCGCCGCCAGCAGCAGCACGAGACCCAGCATCCACAGCTTCCTCACAAACTTGTTCATCTCAGAAAACCTCCCAGTATATTCTTGATTTGAAAGTCCAGACCCCGCTCAGGCGGTCCGGCGTTTTTTCTCTCCCTTCGGCGGGGCAGGCTCGGACACCTCGCCATAGTACAGGGCCGTCAGCATGGTCAGCACATAGGTCTGAATCAGCGCATGAAGCAGGGTAAAGAGCACACCCACGATCACCGGCAGCACAAAGCTCAAACTCACGTAGTAATACACCAGCTCCGTCACCAGCAGCCCGCTGAGCAGGGCGCCGAAGAGCCGGAAGCTCATGGAGATGGGCAGGGAGAACTCCTTCAGCGTCTTTCCCACGCCCTTCACTCCGTTCACCGCGATGCCGCCGGACAAAATCGTCAAATAGGAAAAGGTCCCCATGGCAATGGCGGCGTTCACGTCGGATAAGGGGGCGGGCAGGGTGATGGGGTGGCCGTGGACCGTGATGGCCTGGAGACCCAGCAGCTCAAACAGCGTCCCCACGAATATGTAGGCCCCGGCGGCGAAGATATAGGCCCCCAGGAAGCCCCAGCGGTGGGGACTGCTTCCCCTTGCCATGCCGCTGAACAGGCCCACAGCCTCCTCCAAAAGCATCTGGAGCCTGCCCGGCCGGTATTGGAATCGCGGAATCACGAAAATCCGAATACAGGCGGCGGCCAGGAGCAGCATCAGCGTCACCGTAAAGGCGGAGATCAGCCCCGGGTTCACCTCCTTCAGCCCGAAGAGGCTGATCCGGTTCACATCGTGGAGCACGGCGTCCCGCATGGCCTCCTTCACGGTCTCCGTCCGTCCGGGCGACCCAACCAGCAGCGCGCCCGCCAGCAGCGACAAAACCACCGCCAGCCAAAGCGCCAGGCCCTTTTTGTGTTCTTTCATCTGGCATCCCTTCTCTCAATCAGCTCCCCGCGCCCGAGGCCGGCAGGCACGGCGGCAAATCTGTACGGTTTGATTATAGTAACTCCTGGGAAAAAGTCAAGAGTTCCAAGGGCGAAAACGCTTGCGCAAAACACATTTCCCCCCGCTTCCTTAACGGGTTCTTTATGAGGGCGCAGAAAAACGCCCGGCCTCTTCCCCGCCGGGAAAAGGGTCCGGGCGCACGGTCCTCGCGCTTATCGAAGGAGATAAATCTGCGTGTAAATTCCAACCCAGTGCAAGGCCGCCCCCGCCAGAACAAAGACGTGCCAGACGCAGTGGTCGTACTTCTTCTTCCCGGCAAAGGGAATCATCCCCAGGGTATAGGCCAGCCCCCCCGCAAAGATGAAGCCCAGCAGGGTCCGGCTGTGGAGGTACATCTCCGGCAGAAACACCAGCCCGCTCCACCCAATCAGAAAATACAGCGTGAAGTGAAGAGCCCGCCAGCGGCCAGGGCCAAAGACCATCACCAGCGCCACACCGGCGAGAATCACCGCCCACTGGACACAAAACAGGGTCACGCCCAGAGCGCCCCCCAGGTACAGCAGCAAAATGGGCGCGAAGGTGCCGCCGATCAGCAGATAAATGGACGTGTAATCAAATCTCCGGCAGACCCGCTTGACCCCGGACCCGGTGGGCATGGCGTGGTATACGCAGCTCATCAGCATCATCACCACCATGCTGATTCCGTAGACGCAGGAGGCCAGCAACTCCATGGCCCCCTGGGACCGGACCAGCAGCAGAGTCAGCGCCGCCGCCGCCCCCAGAGCCCCCAGTCCATGGCTCACCGCATTGAAAACCTCCGCCCCCAGGGTCAGCCGGGGGGGCTCGTTCCGGGCCTGTACCCGGGCCCGCCGCACAGCCCGCAGGCGGGCTCGCCGCAATTCCTGTTTCGTCAAAACGGCTTCCATGATGCTCCTCCTCAGCTCTCGCTGTTAACATCGCTTAATATGGTTTCTAAAACTATATTACACGATTTTATTTTATATTGCAAGTAGTTTTTGCAAAATAATTTGATCTATCCCAACGCCCCGGATTTTAGCACAAACCAATGCAGAAATCTTTGGCTAAATCGCCGAAATTTTCAGTTTTTTCCAGCCCGAGCCCATAATCCCCGTTGCCCCCACCGGAAGAGCCAACGCGGAGGACCTTTTCTCGTTGCGTCCAGGAAAAAACCATGCTATACTAAACAAAGATTCTGTGTTTGAGGGGAGAGGTTATCTTATGTCTATTCAGAGAAGGAGCATTGGTCTTTGCATTATCCTGTCGATTATCACCTGTGGGATTTACAGCCTCTATTGGCTGTACTCCATGGCGGAGGATCTAAACATGGTGACAGCCCGCCCGGACGGTCCTTCTGGCGGGCTGGTGCTGCTGCTGACCATCGTCACCTGCGGCATCTATGGCCTCTATTGGCTCTATCGCGCCGGTGACGACCTGGACCGCCAGCGGGCGGAACAGGGCCAGCTGCCGGGACATCTGGGAATCCTCTATCTGCTGCTGGCGCTTTTCGGATTCACCATCGTCTCCTACGCCCTGCTGCAATCCGAGCTCAACGGGTATGCGGCGGAATAAAGCACTCCTGGCCGGCGTGGCTTTTCTCTGCGCCGGCCTTTTCTATGGCTATGTGCTAATCCCCTTGGGATTTCGAATGCCCTGCCTTTTCCGGCGTGTCACGGGGCTGCGCTGCCCCGGCTGCGGCATTACCGACCTGTGCCTGGGACTGCTCCACGGGCGCTTCCTTCCCTCTTATAACTGGGGCCTGACGGCGGCGGTGCCCTGGATTCTTGGCCTGCTTTGGCTCCAGCGGCGGTGTCCCAAAGCCGCCGGAGCCTTGGCCTGGGTGCTTGTGGCTTTTCTGCTGGCCTGGGGTGTCCTGCGAAATCTGTGGAGAATTTAATGGCGAACGATGGCTGCGGGAGATGATACCTCCTCTCTCCCGCGGCCATTCGCCTTTTCGCGAAAGCGGAAGCCTAAAGCCAAGCCGACTATTTCCAAAGAAGAAGCCGGGCCCTCTGGCCCGGCTTCCCGATGTTCATTTTTGGGCGCTACCCTCCAGCTCCGCCATACTCCGTTTGAACTGAAGGGCAAATATGGAGGCGGTGGCAGTCACCGCCAAGAAGTCCGCCACGGGCTCCGCCAGGAACACGGCGAAGGCCTTGTTGGCAAAAAAGTTCGGCAGAATGTAGATGAGGGGAATCAGCAGGATAATCTTCCGCAGCACCGCCAGAAACAGGGAGGTCTTTGCGTTCCCCAGGGCCACAAAGGTCTGCTGACAGGCGATCTGGACGCCGAAGAGGCAGGTGGCCCCCATATAGACCCGCAGGGCCTTGGCGGCGTAATCCACCAATTCCGGGTTGTTGTTGAAAATCCGCACGAACGCCCGCGGGAATAACTGCACCGCCGCCCAGAGGACTGCCGCATAAATCACGCAGGATTTCAGAAGGCACGAGAAAGCCTCCTTCACGCGCCGGGAGCTCCGCGCGCCATAGTTGTAGCTGATGATGGGCTGGGCCCCCTGGCTCAGGCCGTGAAGGGGCATCATGGCAAACTGCATCATGCTGGTCAGCACCGTCATGGCCCCCACGGCCACGTCCCCGCCGTATTTCAGCAGCGAGGAGTTGAAGCACACGGCGATGAGGCTTTCCGTGGACTGCATGATGAAGGGGGACAGCCCCAGAGCCAGACAGGGCAGAAACACCTGGGGGTCCGGCCGGAGAAACTCCCTCCGCAGCCTCCATTTCGTCCGGGGCCCGGTGAGGAAGCGGAGGACCCACGCGGCGGAAACCGCCTGGGAGAGAATCGTCGCCAGCGCCGCTCCCCGAACGCCCAGGCCCAGACCAAAGATAAAGATGGGGTCCAGAACCGTATTCAGTCCCGCGCCGATGAGGACGGTCCTCATGCTGACGGTGGTAAAGCCCTGGGCCGTAATATAGGCATTCATGCCCAAGGTCACCTGGACGAAGAGGGTGCCCAGGGAGTAGATGTTCATATAGTCCAACGCGTAGCCGATGGTATTTTCGCTGGCCCCGAAGGTCAGCAGCAACGGCTCGGCAAAGCTCCGGAATACCACCGTCAGCAAGGCGGCGGTGACGATCAGCAAAGTAAAGCAGCTGCCCATGATCTTCTGGGAACCCTCCAGGTCCCCCCGCCCCTCCTGGATGGAGGCCCGGGGCGCGCCGCCCATGCCCACCAGGGCCGCGAAGGCGGAAATGATCATGATGATGGGCAGGCAGACCCCCACGCCGGTGAGGGCCAGGGCCCCCACCGTATCCACGGGCTTCATGTGCCCGATATAAACTCGGTCCACCAGATTGTACAGCATGTTGACAATCTGAGAGGTGATGGTGGGTAGGGCCAGGGAGAACAGCAGCTTACTCACCTTCCCGCTGCCAAGGTCCACGCTTTTCTGATTCATGTCCAACGCTCCTTTTCCACGCTCAAATCCTCCATCTCCCGCAGCACCCGCTCCAGCAGGTCCAGAAAGACGGTCTGCTCCTCCCCCGTCAGCCCTGCCAGCAGCCGCCGCCCGCAGGCGGCCTGCACGGCTTGGGCCTCTCGGACCAGAGGCGCGCCCTGCCGGGTGATTTCCAGGTGAATGATTCGCCGGTCCTCCCCGTCGGCCCGTCGGGTCAGGAGTCCCCGACCCGCCAGGACCTCTACCGCCTGGGAAACCTGGGACTTCGCCATCCCCCGGAGCTCCGTCACGTCTCGGGCGGTGTCCTGGCCGGGGTGGTTTGCCAGGAAGAGAAGGACGTGGACCTCTCGCATGGTCAAGCCTGTCTGTTCCAGCAGAGGGAGGAACTGCCGGTCGTAGTATTTCCCGAATTTCCGGGGCAGGCGGATGAGCTGGGCGGCATTGAGCATCTCCCGGCCTCCTTTGTTCTTTTTGAAACTGTTCTTTTGAGAACCATCTGAGTATAACACCACGCCGTCCCGCTGTCAAGAGGCGGCGAACCATGTTCCGCTTGAGAAACATGCCGCCAGCGCGCCACTCCGGCCGTTTCCGCAAAACCGGGTTGATGCGGTCATCGCCATGTGCTATAATCAGCTCCGAAAGGCGAGAATTTGTGAGGTATTAGCGATGAAATATCATCAAGTGATCCTGTTAAAAAACGGCGCCGCATGTTGTTTGCGAAATGGAATGGAATGCGACGCGCGAGCTGTACTTGATAACGTTCAGCTGACACATGAAGAAACGGATTATTTGCTTACCTATCCGGACGAGAATTGCTTTGACGTTATACAGGAAAGCCACTTCCTAAAAGAGAAATCTGAAAGTGAACGTGAAATCGAAATTGTCGCCTTACTCGGCAACGCAGTTGTGGGAACCGCTGGGATTGAGGCAATGGGCAAAAAGTACAAGATTCGCCATCGCGCCGAATTTGGCGTCAGTGTCGCCAAGGAATTTTGGGGGCTGGGAATTGGACAGGCCTTAACCGCGGCGTGTATTGAATGCGCAAAGGCCGCGGGATATATCCAGCTTGAACTAAATGTGGTTGCCAGCAATACAAGAGCGTACGCCCTGTATAAGAAAGCCGGATTTGTTGAATACGGCAGAAATCCGAAGGGCTTTCATTCTCGATTGGCGGGATTTCAGGAAGTTATTTATATGAGATTGGAATTGTGATAAACGTATAAGCCGGAATTTATGGAGGGAAGGCATGGAAATCATTTCCGTATCGTTGATGATGGTTTCCCTTGCTTGCGCCCTATTTTCAGGTAAAATCGATATGGCGGTGAACGGGGAGAAAAAGGTTCAAAAAGTGATTGTCCCATTCAGCGCGGAAGTCGTATTCATTTGTGCGATCGCAATGGTTGCGGGAATCTTATCGTAAGCCTCCAAATCGAAAAGCCGAAATCGATCGAGCAGTTCCCCGTATAGGGCAACTGCTCGTTTTTGATAGTTTGACGATTGGAAAAGGAGGCAGACCCTCCGCGCTTATGGGCGCTTGTCCTTCCAAAAAAATCCCCCGGCCACGATTGCGATTCCAACCGCTCCGCCCAGATAGGCCCAAAAATTAGGTATGCTCATAGCGACGCCCGCCAGGATAATGCCGATGCCCAGCAGCTCTAGTTTCATTCCCGTCATGACGCTCCTCCCTTCTGATTCCACGGCTTTTAAAAAGCGGGCCCCGGTTTTCCGGGGCCCACAGATTTATTTCATCAGTCCGCACACCAAATCGGTATAGCCGGAGGGGTCCTCCAGAGGCAGTCCCGCAATCAGCAGCGCCTGGTTATACAGCAGGGCGGCGTAGGCCTTCGCCTTCTCCGGGTCCGCCTCCACGGCGGCCTCCAGGGCCTGGAAGGCCGGGTGCTCCACGTTCAGCTCCAAAATCCGGTCCGCCTTGATGGACGCGTCGGGCTGGACGGCCTGGAAATACTTCTCCATCTCAAAGCTCAGGCCCTCCCCGGCGGTGAGGCAGACGGGATGGGATTTCAGCCTCGCGCTGGCCTTGACCTCCTTCACCTTGTCCCCCAGGGCCTCCTTCACGAAGTCGAAGGTCCCCTTGTGGGCCTCGGCCTCCTCCTCGGCCTTTTTCTGTGCGCCCTCTTCAATCTCCTGATCCAGCACAGAGCGGAATTCCTTCTCCTTGTAAGTCCGCAGGGTCTGGGCACAGAACTCGTCCACCTCCTCGGTGAAGTAGAGAATTTCCGTCCCCGCGTCCCGCAGGCCCTCGGTCTGGGGCAGCTTGTCGATTTTGTCCACCGTCTCCCCGGCGGCGTAATAAATATATTTCTGGTCCTCCTTCATCCGGGAGACGTACTCGTCCAGGGTGACGGGCTTTTTCTCCGTGGAGGAATAGAACAGCAGCAGGTCCTGGAGCAGGTCCTTGTGGCGGCCGTACTCGTTCACCACGCCGTACTTGAGCTGGCGGCCGAAGTTCTTCCAGAAGGCCTGATACCCCTCCCGGTCCTCCGCCAGGAACTTCGCCAGGTCCGCCTTGATCTTCTTCTCCAGATTCCCGGCGATGACCTTCAACTGCCGGTCGTGCTGGAGGAGCTCCCGGGAGATGTTCAGGCTCAAATCCGGGGAGTCCACCACGCCCCGGATGAAGCGGAAGTGCTCCGGCAGGAGGTCCGCGCACTTGTCCATGATCAGCACGCCGTTGGAGTAGAGTTGGAGCCCCTTCTCGAACTCCTTGGTGTAATAGTCGAAGGGCGCGGCCCCGGGAACGAAGAGCAGGGCCTTGTAGGTGACGCTGCCCTCCACGGAGACGGGAATCACCCGCTGGGGGTCGGCGTAGTCGTGGAACTTGTCCCGGTAGAACTTGTTGTACTCCTCGGCGGTGACCTCGCTCTTGGCCCGCTGCCAGATGGGCACCATGGAGTTCAGGGTCTCCACCTCGGTATAGGTCTCATACTCCGGCTTGTCCTCCGGGGAGTCCTCCTTCTTCCGGGTTTTGGAGACCTCCATGCGGATGGGGAAGCGGATGTAGTCGGAGTACTTCCGCACCAGCTCCTGGAGCTTCCAGTTCTCCAGGAACTCGCCGTATTTTTCGTCCTCCGTGTCGGCCTTGACGTGCATGACGATGTCGGTGCCCACGGTTTCCTTTTCGCATTCGGCGATGGTGTAGCCGTCGGCCCCGGAGGACTGCCATTTATACCCGCTCTCCGCCCCATATTTCCGGGTCACCACGGTGATCTGGTCGGAGACCATGAAGGCGGAGTAAAAGCCCACGCCGAACTGGCCGATAACGTCGGTGTCCTTGGCGTCGTCTCCCAGCTCCTGCTTGAACTTATAGGAGCCGGAGGAGGCGATGATGCCCAGGTTGTTCTCCAGGTCCGCCTTGTCCATGCCGATTCCGTTGTCGGAAACCGTCAGGGTCCGGGCGTCCTTGTCCACGGTAATCTCGATCTTGAAATCCCCCCGGTCCATCCCCACGGCGCTGTCGGTGAGGGCCTGGTAGCAGAGCTTGTCGCAGGCGTCGCTGGCGTTGGAGATGATTTCCCGGAGGAAAATCTCCTTGTGGGTATAAATGGAGTTGATCATCAGATCGAGGAGCCGCTTGGACTCCGCCTTGAACTGCTTTTTTGCCATGATTTGCTTGCACTTCCTTCTTTATATTTTTTAACAACTTTAAAATATAGCACAGCCCCCGGGGAAAATAAATGACCATTTTGTAAATTTCCGCTCAAAGCGGTTGTTTGTCCGCCTGGTTGCGAGTAGAATATAGGGAACAGAAAACGACAGGACCGGCAAAGGAGTTCAAGGGTATGAGCATCTTCCAGAGAATCGGCGGCGCGATTGCCCGCTTTATGTACGGGCGGAACGGGTGGGACCAGCTGAACCAGGCGCTGTTCCGGGGGTATCTGGTCCTGTGGGCGGCGGAGCTCGTCTGCTTTTTTATGAAGAAGGGGCTGGCCGTGCGGGTTCTGGAGAGCGTGCTGCTCTTTTTGATGATTGTGATTTTGTTCCGCTCGTTTTCCAAGAATCTCTCCCGGCGGCGGATGGAGAATCAGCGGTGGGTAAACTGGTACTGCGGCGTAAAAAACCGCAGCGCCGGGGCCAGGGCCCGCCACGCCGACAAGGAGCACAAGTATTTTACCTGCAAGAGCTGCAAGACCATCTGCCGGGTTCCCACGGGCAAGGGGAAAATTGTGATTACCTGCCCCAAGTGCGGGGCGGAGATTAAGGCGAAGACCTAATTTCCCGCAATTCTCTGAGGCAGTCAAAACCGTTACGAACAGGGAAGGAGGCGCAAAGAAATGAACATGCAGGAGAGCGCGAGGCTGATTCTCGGGCTCCGTGCCGCCGGATGGAGTGAAAAGAAAATCAACGACTTCATTCTTTTCATTGAAAGCGGCGAGGAGCAGTACAAGCCGGGTAAGGACACCGACGGCGAGGAGTGACAAAGGACCGGAGGACGATCGTCCTTCGGTCCTATATTTTTTCGGAAAACAGTTCCGGAAAGAAGGGCGGACACACAGGTCCGCCTCTACGACGGCTCTTTTAAACAGCTCTCAATCATGGATATGACCACATTGTTGAAGCTGGTTTTATTTTCCTCAGCAATTTTCTCTATGCTGTCAACGAAAGAACGGGTAATGTACAAGGTCTTGTAAACCGTTTCCTCTTTTGCGGCGAACCGTCTCAGTTCAAAATTCATGTCCTCACCTCGAAATCGCAAAGCCCATTTCTCACGCGCTTACTGCTTATTCTCACCCCGGGTGGCTGTCCATCCGTTGGCATTATTGTAGCACGGCATCTAACTGTTGTCAATATGTTGGCAATTTCTTTTCAAAATTTTCTTTTGGTGTTATTGTGTTGTCATGTTGACAGCAGGAGGTGGTTAGTATGCCAAACGCACCGCACAAGAAGCCCCAATACGGCTTGCGAATCTCTTCAGAAATCATGGACAAGCTAAAGTATATTGCAGACCGCTCCGGTCGTTCTGCCAATAAAGAAATTGAACAGCTCATAATCCAGCACATCGAGACGTGGGAAAAAGTACATGGCCCTATCTTGTTTGACGATGGCTTTGTTCCCCGCTCAAGGTCATAATAACCTGCGCAAAAGACAACGCGGCGGTTTCAAAACCGCCGCGTTTTTTCACCCCAGCGCCACGTCCAGCACCATCATGATCAGGAACCCGCCGACAAACCCGCAGGTCCCCGCCCGGCTGTGGGCCTGAGGCACCAGCTCCTCCACCACCACGTACAGCATCGCCCCGGCGGCAAAGCTCAAAAGCCAGGGCATCATAGGGTGGGCCCAGGCGGCGATCAGCACCACCAGGATGCCGAATACCGGCTCCACCGCCCCGGACAGCATCCCGCCGGTAAAGGCTCTCAGCCGCCCCCGGCCCTCCTGCCGCAGGGGCAGGGCCACCGCCGCCCCCTCCGGGAAGTTCTGGATACCGATGCCCAGGGCCAGGGCCATGGCCCCGGCGGCCCCCTCCCCCGCCGCCGCCAGGGCGAAGGCCAGGCCCACCGCCATACCCTCCGGCACGTTATGTAGGGTAATGGCCGTCATGAGAAGAGTGTTCTGCCGCCAGGCGTCGTTGATTTCCTTCTCCCGCCGCAGGCGGGGCAGCATCGCGTCCAGCGCCGCCAGGAACACCACCCCCAGCAGCATCCCCGCCGCCGCCGGAAGCCAGCCGGGGACCTTCCCCTCCTCCGTCGCCTGGTCGATGGCGGGCAGGAGCAGGCTCCACACGGAGGCCGCCGTCATTACCCCGGCGGCAAAGCCCAGCATTGCCTTTTGAAACCGGGGCTTCGGCTCCCCGGAGAGAAAAAATACCATGGCGGCGCCCAGGGTGGTCATCAGGAACGTGAAGCCCGTGCCCAGGGCGGCCCAGCCAAGAGACCGCAGCATACACATCAACGCCTTATTCTTGATTCGGGCGGCGCATGGGTCCCGGACCGCCCGTATGCCAGTATAAGCGGAGAGGTCAGAAGTGGTGCTTGCTTTCCTCCGAAGGACATGGTATACTATACGCAACTGGATACAAGGCGAAGGGCCTCATATAAGCCCGCTGTATGGCGCGGGCGTTTCTACGAAGCCGCCGAAGGCTTCTCTATGGGTGTCTGTACGGAGGGGAATTCCCTGACCGGACAGGCGTCCTTTTTGTTTTTGTACCGGCAAATTAGAAAAGGGGTTGTTGGCATGTCGATTACCATTATAAAGGGCACGGTGGTTTCCGCTCCGGCCCTGGGGAAGCCGGACGTCACGGAAAACGGCTATCTGGTGGCGGAGGACGGCAGCATCACCGGGGTCTTTCCCGCCCTGCCGGAGCAATACGCCGGGGCGGCGGTGGAGGATTACGGGGACGCCCTGATTTTGCAGTCCTTCGCGGACCTCCACCTCCACGCCCCCCAGTATCCTATGCTGGGCATGGGCATGGACCTGCCGCTTTTGGACTGGCTGAACACCTACACCTTCCCCACCGAGGCCCGCTTCGCCGACCCGGACTACGCCCGGGAGGTCTACCGCAAGCTTGCCCGGGAGCTCATCGAGGGGGGCACCACGAGGGTGTGCGTGTTCTCCTCCCTCCACCGGGAGGCCACGCTGATTTTGATGGAGGAGCTGGAAAAAGCCGGGGTCACCGGATACGTGGGCAAGGTGAACATGGACCGCAACGGCATCCCCGCCCTCCAGGAGGAGACGGAGGAATCCCGGCGGGAAACCCTCCGCTGGCTGGAGGAGTGCCGGGACTTCCGGCACGTCAAGCCCATCCTCACCCCCCGGTTCACCCCCTCCTGCACCAATGAACTGATGGACTTTTTGGGGAAGCTGGCGGCGGAGCGGGGCCTCCCGGTCCAGTCCCACCTGTCGGAGAACACCGGGGAGATTGCCTGGGTAAAGGAGCTGCACCCGGACTGCGGGCAGTACTGGGAGACTTACGCGAAATACGGCCTCTGGAACGGCCGGACCCTGATGGCCCACTGCGTCTGGTCCGACGAGCGGGAGCGGGCGGCGATGCGCGCCGCCGGGGTGACGGTGGTCCACTGCGCGGACTCCAACCAGAATATCTGCTCCGGCACGGCCCCGGTGCGGGTGATGCTGAAGGAGGGGCTGAAGGTGGCCCTGGGCAGCGACATCGCCGGAGGGGACCACCTGAGCATGTTCGATGTGGTGGCGGCCTCCATCCGGGCCTCCAAGGCCCGGCGGATTCTGGACGGCTGGGACACGGACTTCCTCACCGTGGCGGAGGGCTGGTACTTGGGGACCTCCGCCGGGGCGGCGTTCTTTGGGGAACAGCCGGGCTTCGCCCCGGGGAACCGCCTCCACGCCATTGCGCTGGCGGACGGAGACCTTCCCCAGCCCCACCCCCTGACGGCCCAGGAGCGGCTGGAGCGCTGTGTCTACCGGCGGCAGAAAGGCGCGGTCAAAGCCGTGTGGAGCGACGGCAGGAAGGTCTTTTCCGCCGGTTGAACGAAAAACGGGACTGCTTTCGCAGTCCCGTTTCCTATTCAAGCACCCAGCCCTCCGGGTCCGTATTGGAGGTATCCCCGTCCAGGTTGGTCAGCTCCTTCCAGCCCCCGTCCAGGCCAAAGGCCCCGCCGGACCGGACCGCCGTGCGGCCGTACACGTCCTCCATCACCGCCGCCACCTGGAACACGTCCCCGACCTTCGCCGGGACCTCTTGGGGCGCAAAATGGAAATTAAGCCACTGATAGCCCTTGCTGCCGCCCCCGTCGTTCTGCCGGAGCTTGTCCAGGGCCTTCCACTGCTCCCCGGTGAGGACGGCAGTCTCCTCCTCCACCACCCCCGGCGTTACGGAGAACACCGCCCAGTCCACCAGCTTCATATTTCGGAACAGGCCCACCCGCAGGCTTTCCAGCTCTGCCACAGGCGGGGGTTTTTCGGGAGGTCCCGGCTGAATCCCCATCGGGCTCCAGTCCAGGCGCCCGTACTCCTCCCTGGTTCCTCTGGTCTCCACCAGGGCAAAGGTCCCGTTTTCCACCGGCTTAAAGCCCAGGGCATAGTCCGCCCGGACCGCCGGGAAGGTCTGGCCGTAGAGGCCCTCATAGCGCTTCAGCACCTGGGTCTGCCGGGTCTCGTCGGGGTAGATGAAGTCCACGCAGATGGTCACCGTCTCCTCCAGACCGCAGTACAGGTCGGCCTCGAACCGGTGGTCCGCCCCCTGTGTCATGACCTGGTTGCCGCCCTCGGCGTAGAACGCTGCCCACATGCCCTCCACGTAGGTCTTGGGCACGGCGTAGGCCGTAAACTTCGCCCGGTTCCCGGCCACGTTCACGTTCCGCAGGGAGACGCCGTAATCGGCGGTGACGGCGTTCTGTTCCCGTAACAGCTCCTCCACCCGGCTGGAGACGCCGTCGATCTGGCTGTTTACCCCGGTCTCCACCTGGGTGATGGCGGCTTGCAGATAGGAGTAATTCCGGGTCAGGTCCTCCAGCCGCCGGTAAAAGCCCCAGAGCACCACGCACAGGCACACCGCCGCCGTGACGGCGGATAGTTTCACCACCGCCCTCCGGGGCCTGGACAGCCGGGGCTTCGGCGCGTACCGGGCGGCGATTTCCTCCACCAGAGCCAATTGCTCCTTGCCCAGCTCCCCGCCCCCCGGGGCGGCTTCCTCCTCCACCCCCAGAAGCCACCCCACGGACACGCCGAACAGGCGGCTCAGGGCCACCAGCTTCTCCACCTCCGGCAATGCGCTGTCGGACTCCCACTTGTAAATGGACTGCCGGGACACGCCCAGCTTCTCCCCCAGGGCCTCCTGGGAAAGGCCGAGCTCCTTCCGCTTCTGGGCCACACGCTGTCCGGTTGTCATGGGGCATCCCTCCTTTGTTGGGTCCACTGTATCAGGTCCGGCGGGACTTTTTCCACCAACTTTCGGCTTTCTTTCTGCTAACCGCAGGTTTACATTTCCGGAAAATGGCCCGGTCCAGGGTGGACCGGGCCGTTTGTCATTCCTCCTCCGTCTGGATGGCGCTTCCGCCCAGGCCGAAGTCCTCCTCCGCGCTGCCGGTGTCCCGGCGGAGCATGTGCTCCATTACCCGGATGTCCGAGTCCACGTCCATGGCGTCCGCCTGGTAGAGCTCGTCCAATTGATGCTCAAAGCCCTTGACGATGGAGTCCATGGTGGTCTCAATCCGCTGCTTGGCCTGACGGAGGTTGTCCCCCTCCACCCCGGCGGCCTCGAACTGGGCATAGGAGTCCAGCAGCTTCTGGGTGGTGGGCAAGTAGTAGTTCAGAAAGGTTCCGATGCGGTCTTTCTTCCTGGGGTCCTCCTCCACGGCCTTGAAGATCTTGGCGGTGATCTCCTCCAGCCGGTCGATTTTGGCGGAGAGAACAGGGTCCGCGATCTGGTCGTTGGCCCGGCGGATGTTGCGGAGGATGCCGGAATAGCCCTCCTCCGCCTCCTTGGGCGGCGCTTTGGGCTCCGCCGCCTCCTGGGCCTCCTCGAACCGCTGGCGGAAGGCCGTTTCCGCGGCGTTCCCGCCCCGGAAGAGGTAGCCCAGCTCCACGTTGAGATAGGCTTTTCCGCCGAAGTAGCCCTTGTCGATCATTTTCTCCAGGTCCTTCTCCACCCGCCGCTCCGAGTAGCCCAGGGTCCGGGCCAGCTCGTCGATGGGCATGGCCTCCCGGTCGCCCAGGACCAGGAGGTACTTGGAAAACCGTTTGATCTGGCGGTCCATGGAGAAGCCGCTGTACAGCATGGCCCCGCCGCCGGCGGTAATGGCCAGTCCCCCCAGCAGGTCCTCCAGCCACCAAAGGGCGGCAGTCCCGTTTTGCAGGACCCACAGCAAGCTGTCTATCGCGTCCACCATCCCGCTCAAGCCGAAGAACAGCAGCGCCAGGCCGCCGATTTTCAGCCACCAGGCGTTGGACTTCTTCGCCGCCGGGGACTTGGTGACCTTCTTCACCGCCTTGGCGGCTTTCGTCTGCCGCCGGGGCGGGGCGGAGGCGGTCACGGTCCCGGAAGCCCGGACGGTCTGTCCCTGCGTTCCCTGGAGGGGCGGGGCCTTCTGGGCGGGCCGCTTCTCATCGTCGGCAAAGAGCTTGCCGAACAGCAGCACCAGCCCCACGGGCCAGAGGCCGAAGCAAAAGGACAGGATGATCAGGGGCCAGCCCCAATCCCCGCCGCCGGACGTCTTTTTTCGATTCTCCGCCATGGCTCAGCCCTCCGTCTCTTTCTTCTCCAGCTTCCGCTTGTTCCCCCGCTCGTCCACGATGTAGGTGTGGTCCAGCTGGCTCTTGAGATTCCCCAGCACCGAGTCGATATACGCCCGGCGGAGGACGGCCCGCTCCCGTTCCTCCTCCTCGGTCAATCCCGCGGCCTTGGCCTTCCGGGCCAGCTCGTTGATGCGGTCGATCTGCTCCTGCTTCACGCTTGTCCCTCCTGTTCCCGCTCGAATACCAAGTCGATTTCCAAAATGGAGCCGTTCATCTGCTGGGTGGGAATCCACCCGGCGTAGTGCCAGCCCTCCGCCGCCCGCCGGAGAATGGCCTCCCGGTGGCCGGTGGTCTTTCCCACGAAAAACCCCTCATCGGCGGCGACTGTCTCAAACGCATATTCCACCATTCCAAACCCTCCCCATACTCCATACGGTTTTCCGGTCCGCCGTTCTTCAAATTGATACCGGATTCCTTCCCGCCTCAAACATAAACCCGCAGGACGATGGAGACGCGCCCCTTCCGGGTCAGGCCCCCCACCTCGCTGAGCTCGAACTTTCCAAAGCCCCGGGCGGACACCACGTCCCCCGCCTCCAGCAGCTTGTCCGGCTTCACGCACTCCCGCCAGTTGAGCTGAACCTTGCCGCTTTCAATGAGGGCGGCGGCCTTCCCCCGGGCCAGCCGGAAGCCGGAGGCCGCCACCGCGTCCAGCCGGAGCGAGGACACCGTGTCCCGGACCTCCTTCCGCTGAACCGTTGGAATATGGAGGTTTTCCGGCTCGATGGCGGAAACCCGGAGCTTCGCTCGCCCGGCGGAGTTCCAGCTTTGCAGGAGAAAGTCCGCAACGCCCTCCAAAACCAAAAGGTCCGCGCTTCCGGGGGCCACAAGAATGTCCCCCACCTTCTCCCGCACAATGCCCATGCCCATCAGGCTCCCCAGGAAATCCCGGTGGCTCAGCTTCTCCTCCTCCCGAAAGACGGCCCGGAGGCAGCGGATGGGGTCCTCGGCGCCCTCCGGCTCCATCCAGTCGGGGAGGAACCGCAAAACCTGCCGCTCCGCCCCCTCATAGCCCCCTTGGAGCACGTAAGCGCTCTCGGAAATCCCCGCCAGCCGCAGAAGGTCCAGGGCCTGGGCCCGCTGCTGGGGGCTTAGGAAGTCCGTGGCGGCGGGAATGTTCCGCCCTGACGCCCGCTCCGCCTTGTCCAGCACCTTCGCCAGGACCAGCCGGTCCTCTCCGGTCAGCCCCAGGCGGTCCAGCAGCGCGCCCTTATCCATGGCGCAGCTCCTGGGTGTGGACCAGGGCGGCATAGGCCCCGTCCTTGGCCATCAGCTCCTCGTGGCTTCCCAGCTCCACCATGCGCCCGTCCTCAATGACGGCGATGCGGTCCGCGTTGCGGACGGTGGAGAGCCGGTGGGCGATGATGATGGTGGTCCGGCCCTGAGAGAGCTTGTCAAAGGCCTCCTGGAGCTTGGCCTCCGTCACGCTGTCCAGGGCGGACGTGGCCTCGTCCAGAATCAGCACCGGGGGGTCCTTCAAAAAGATGCGGGCAATGGAAATCCGCTGCTTCTGCCCGCCGGAGAGGAGCACGCCCCGCTCGCCCACATAGGTGTTGAACCCGTCGGGCATGGCGACGATATCGTCGTAGATCTCCGCCAGGCGGGCGGCCCGGGCCACTTCCTCTTCGGTTGCCCCGGGGCGGCCGTAGCGGATATTCTCCAGGATGCTGGCGGCAAAGAGGAACACGTCCTGCTGGACCACGCCCACGTTCCGCCGGAGGGACTCCTGGGTCACCTGCCGCACGTCCGCGCCGTCCAGCCGGACGGCCCCTTCCGTCACATCGTAAAACCGGGGGATGAGCTGGCAGAGGGTGGACTTTCCCCCGCCGGAGGGCCCTACCACCGCCAACGTCTCGCCGGGGCGGATATGGAGGTCCACGTCCCGCAGCACCGCCGCGTCGCCCTGATAGGCAAAGCTCACATGGTCCACGTCGATTTTGCCCTCCACCCGGTCCAGCCGCCGGGCATCCGGCGCGTCCTTCAAGGCGGGCTCCTCCCGCATCAGCTCGATAAAGCGGCCCAGGCCCGCCGTGCCGTTGGCGAAGAGCTCGGCAAAGTTACTGAGCTTTCGTACCGGGGTGACGAAGGTGGTGATATAAAGGCTGAACGTGGTCAGGTCAATGACGTTCAGCTCCCCCCGCATGATGAACAGCCCCCCGGCGGCAATGACGGCGGCGGAGAGGATGCAGAGGAAGAACTCCATGGTGGCGTTGAAGCGGCCCATGGCCTTGTGAAAGGCACGCTTGGAGGTCTTGAAGGTGGCGTTGGAGCTGTCGAACTTCTGGAGCTCCGCCCCCTCGTTGGCAAAGGCCTTGGCCGTGCGGATGCCGGAGAGGCCGGACTCGATGTCGGAGTTGATGACGGCGGTTTTCTGCTTCACGGCGGCGGAGGCCTCGCTCATGGAGCGGCGGCAGGACCAGACTACGGCGAAGAACACCGGGACGATGCAGGCAATCACCAGGGCCAGCCGCCACTGGATGGTGAACATGATGACCAAGGACCCCACGATGGTGACGCCGGAGATGAAAATGTCCTCCGGGCCGTGGTGGGCCAGCTCCGTGATGTCAAAGAGGTCCGCCGTCAGGCGGCTCATGAGCTGGCCGGTGCGGTTCTTGTCGTAGTAGTTGAAGCTCAACTCCTGCATATGGCGGAAGAGGTCGTGGCGGATGTCCGCCTCCACCAGGATGCCGAAGGTGTGGCCCCAATAGCAGATGACATAGGTCAGCAGGGCCCGGAGGACGAAGGCAATAAACACCACCGCCATGACGGCGAAGAAGGTCTTGTAGGCGCTTTGCGGCAAAAGCTCGTACATGCACCAGCGGGACACGGCGGGAAAGGCCAGGTCGATCAGGGAAATCAGCAGGGCGCAGGTCAGGTCCATGATGAACAGCTTCCGGTGGGGCCGGAAGTAGGAGAGGAAAATCTGCAAGGCGGATTTTCTCTGGAAGTCCTGGGTGGTCATAGGTAAGTCCTCCATTGTCAGAACATAATTTTACAGTTTAGGATTATAGCATGCTTTCTCTGAGGATGCAAGAACAGCCTCCCCGGAGGGCGTGTCCGACCTGTTATAGGAGGAATACGGGGGTAGGGGCGGACCTATGTGTCCGCCCCTACAGGATAAACCATGCCCCTTGTCCGGAAGCCACGTTCTTCCAGGCAAGGGGCAATTTTTCTGGCGTACAAAAAATTTCTTGATCTCCGTCCATTTGCACGGAACCTCCGGCAGAGCATTTTTTCTTGAAAACAGCCGCAAAATTATGTATGCTTAGAATGAATTGACAAGCCTGCGGATTCCAGAACCAGCCTTATAATGATAAACCCAATTCACCCGCTCCTAAAAACGCCGGAGGAGGCCGTCTTATGCCCTGTATTCTAATCATAGAGGATGATACCGACATTAACAACTCCACCGCCCAGTACCTGCGCCGGCAGGGCTGCGCGTGCGTCCAGGCTTTTTCCGGCACCGAGGGACGGCTGCTCTGGCAAAGGGGCGGCATAGACCTGCTGCTGGTGGACCTGATGCTCCCGGGCTTGTCCGGCGGCGCGCTCATTGCGGAGATACGCCAATCCAGCCAAATCCCAGTCATCGTGCTGTCGGCCAAAGCAGAGCTGGCCAGCAAGGTGGAGCTGCTGGGCCTGGGCGCGGACGACTATCTCACCAAGCCCTATCAGCTGGAGGAGCTGTGGGCCCGGATCCTGGTCCAGCTCCGCCACGCCAGCGCCGCCCCTGAGGGGCAGCTTCTGCGCTACCGGGACTGGGTGCTGAACCTGGGGGAGAGGACCCTGACTGCCGCCGGACAGCCGATCAGCCTTACCTCTCACGAGTTCAAAATTGTGGAGCTGCTGGCGGGCCGCCCCAAACGGGTTTTTACCAAGCAGCAAATTTACGAAGCGGTTTGGCAGGAGGAATACGCCGTAGAGGATAAGACCATTACCGTCCATGTCAGCAACATCCGGGCCAAGCTGCGGCCCAGCGGCACGGACGGCTATATTCAGACCGTGTGGGGCATCGGCTTTAAGCTGGCGGAGTAAACTTTATACTTTCTTTACCCTTCCTTTGCGATGTTTGGGCACTTGCCTGTTAGACTGAGCCCGCAAGCAAAAAAGGAGGTTTTCCTATGGCAGTCATACAGACAATGGGATTGTCCAAACGCTACAAAGGCCGCTGGGCCGTGGACCATCTGGACCTGCGGGTGGAGCAGGGGGACATCTATGGCTTCATCGGCCGCAACGGCGCGGGCAAGTCCACCACCTTGAAGCTCCTGTGCGGTCTGGCCCGGCCCACCCAGGGGGAAGCCCTGATTTTCGGCAAGCCCGTCCGGGACCCGGTGGCCCGCCGTCGGGTGGGGGCCCTCATTGAGCAGCCGGGGCTCTACCCCGACCTGAGCGGGCGGGAGAATCTGCGGCTCTACGCCACGCTGCTGGGGCTGGACAGCCCGGAGCGGCAGGTGGAGGAGCTTTTGAAAACCGTGGGCCTGTCTCCCAAGGAGAAAAAGCCGCTACGCCACTACTCCATGGGCATGAAGCAGCGGCTGGGGGTGGCCCTGGCCCTGCTGGGTGGGCCGGACCTGCTGCTGCTGGACGAACCCATTAACGGCCTGGACCCGGAGGGCATCCGGGAGATGCGGGAACTGCTGCTGCGTCTGAACCGGGAGCGGGGACTGACCATTCTGGTCAGCTCCCACATCCTGGGGGAGCTCAGCAAAATCGCCACCCGGTACGGGATCATCCAGGACGGCCGCATGGTGGAGCAGATCACCGCCGCTGAGCTGGAGCAAACCTGCACCGACTACCTGCACCTGAAAGCGGACCAGCCCCAGAAGGCGGCGGCCCTGCTGGAACAGGCACTTCACCTCAAGCGCTGGGAAATGCGCCCGGAGGGGGAGATTCGGATTTATGAGGCCGTGGACGCCAGAGCCGTGGGGCAGATGCTGGCCCAGGCGGGGCTTGCGGTGGAGGAAATGGGCCTGCATCGGCAGGATTTAGAGGGTTTTTTCCTGGAGCGGATGGGAGGAAGCGGACATGTTTAATATGCTGCGTATGGACCTGCGGCGGCTGTTCAAAAGCCGGAGCTTTTCTATCATTCTGGGTGTGACGGCTGTTCTGTTGATGATGGTGACTGTCATGGCTTACGCCATCGCGGACCCGGAAACGATGGATGCGATGGAGGCGCGGGGAGCGGAAATCATAGAGTCTGACCGCATGATGAGCGAATACATCCAAAATATGTCACAGCTGGACCTCATGCACGAGACCTTGGGCAGCGGCTTTTTGCTGGTCATGACCGGGATTGGAATGACCTTGTTTGTAAACGGTGATTTTTCCAGCGGATTTATCAAAAACATCTGTTGCGTCAATCCCCGCCGCCGGGATTATGTCTTTTCAAAAATTGCCCTGGCTGGCATTTACAGTGGAATCATTGTCGTTTTATCCGTCCTGCTGACGCTGTTGTTCCCCATGCTGATTCACATGTACCCGGCGCCGGATTCCATTTCCCGGATTTTGCGGTATGTCCTTTGGATGTGGCTGCCCCACTGGGCTTTTGCCCTCATGACCCTGGCTCTGGTCCTGCTGACCCGGAGCACCACCCTGGGTATCATTCTGTCCCTGGTATCCGGAAGCGGGCTGACGGTCGCTCTGGTGGGAATGATGGGAAGGCTGCTGCGTTGGCCTCCCCTGGAGCAGTATTTTCTCGCCGCCGCGGTAAAAGGCGTCTATACACCTGAAAGCGGGATTACTCCCATTGGAATGATTTTGGCCTGTACCCTTGCATGGGCGGTCATTTACGGAATGGGAAGCCTGTTGTCTATGGAAAAGCGGGACATTTAAGGAGGAATTTCCATGCTGCCTGCCCTGATCCTGGCCCTTGCCACCCTGGGCCTTGCCCTGCCGCGCCTGTGGTCCTACCGCGTCCAAATGCGGGAGATGGCCCGGGTGTTGGAAGAAACGCCCGCGCAGAGCAATCTGCGCCTGACCGCGCAAATGTCCGGCGCGGGCCCCCGGCGCCTGTGCCAGGCGGTAAACCAGCGCCTGGAGGAGGGGCGGCGGCTTCGCGTGGAGACCTGGAGACGGGAGCAGGAGCTGAAATACACCATGGCCTGCATCTCCCACGACATCCGCACCCCCCTGGCCGGGGCCATGGGCTATTTGCAGCTGCTGGAGGCGGAACCGGACCGGCAGGGGGAATACCTGGGCATTGTGAAAAAGCGGCTGGAGGAGCTGGAGGAGCTTTTGGAAGAGCTGTTCCTCTACACCCGTTTGCAGGGCGGCTCCCTGCCGCTGGAGTGCGGCGAAATCGCGGCCCTGCCGCCCCTGTGGGACGCGTTAGCGGAGTTTTACCCCCAGTTGGAAGCGTCGGGGATAGAACCGGAGCTGCGGTTTGAACGGGAGGATATGAAAATCTGGGCCAGCTCGGAGGCACTGGGCCGGGTGTACCGGAACCTGGCCGCCAACGCCCTGCGCCACGGCGGCGGCGGGCTGACCATCTCTGGGCAGGACGGGGAGGTCTGCTTTTCCAATGAACTGCCTCCCGGCCCTAAACCGGACCCAAAGCACCTGTTTGACCGTTTCTATCAAAGCAGCCCCGCCCGGGCAAAGGGCGGGGCTGGCCTTGGCCTTTCCATTGTGCGGGATCTGATGGAGCGAATGGGCGGGCAAGTGTCCGCCGAGATAGAGGGGAACACGCTTTGGATCAAGCTGCGGTTTCTCCAACAGCCGGAAAGCGGCGCTCACCCCGATTCCGAACCGATTTAAGAATCTGATCCGAGTATTTGGGTACGGCGCAGAAGCATTCGCGCCCGGCCCAGCCGGGGAAGGGCATAGGCGAAAAATCCGGCGTAAGCCTCGCAGTAATAGCTGCGCCCCAAGTCTTCCCCCTCGGCCACCCGATCCCGCCGGCATCCGTTCCGGCACAGAGGGTACCACCGGCAATGGCCGCATTTCTCCGGTATGTGCCGGGAGGCTTCGATAAAGCCCAGCGCTTCCCTGGCCCGGTCCAGGTCCTCCCAGGCGTCCTCCCGGACATTCCCAAGGCGGTACGCGTCCAGCCCATAGAAATCACAGGGATAGACGCCGCCGTCCGCCTCCACCAGATACTGCAAGCCGCAGCACCCCCGCATGGAGCACTGCTCCGGAGCGTGCCCCTCCAGCATCCACAGCAGGTTGTCAAAGTAGCGGACAGACCAATAGCGCCCCTGCTCCAGCTCCCGATACCACAGGTCAAACAGCGTCTTTAAAAACGTCTCGTACCGGGCCGGGGACAGGGAGTATTCCTGTCCGCCCCGTTCCTCTTCCAAGGGGTCCAGGCAGGGAATGTACTGCTGGAACCGAAAGCCCTCCCCGCACAGGCTGGAGAATACACGCTGGACATGCCGGGCCAGATAGCCGGTCACCACCGTCAGGACATTGTACTCCACGCCCGCCTGCTCCAGCTGGCGGGCCGCCTGCCGCACCCGGTCATAGGTTCCCTTTCCCGCCCCGTCCAAACGGAAGCGGTCGTGGCACTCCCGGCTGCCGTCCAGGGACAGGCCCACTAAAAAGCGGTGTTCCTTGAAAAAGCGGCACCACGCCTGGTCCAGCAGCGTTCCATTGGTCTGGATGGCGTAGTGAACCGCCAGGTTGGGCGGGGCGGTCTTTTTTACATGGCCGGTGAAGTCCCGAAAGAAATCCAGTCCCGCCAGGGTGGGTTCCCCCCCCTGAAACAGGAATGTGACCGATCCCTCGGCCGCCTCCACCGCCTTCTCGATCAGAGCGCGGCTCACCGCCTCCGGCATCCGGCCGTAATTGGGAATCGCGCGGGCCTTTGCCTCGTCGGCATAAAAGCAATACGCGCAGCGCAGATTGCATCCGCTGGAAGCGGGCTTTAGTAAAATGCTCAGGGGCGGCATGGGACGCCCTCCTTTCCTTCCAAAGCGGCGCGCCGCTTACCTCGCCTCTCTCGCGGGACCTACCGTCCTTCCCAGGTAAATCTCCGGCGGCAAGACATAGGTGTAACCCTTATCGTCGCAATCCCGGTTTCGGATCATGCGCATCAGCCGGGAGGCCACCTCCTGTCCAATGCGGTAGCCCTGGTGGACGGAGCAGGTGACTCCTTCCGCCTCCCAGTCGTCGCTGGAGTAGTCGAAGCACACCAGGGAGCAGTCCTCCGGCACCCGCTTTCCTTGCCGCTCCAGCACCTGCCGGGTCAGCTGGAAGAGCATGTAGTTGCAGCAGACCACCGCCGTGTAATGGGGCAGGCGCTTCAGAAACCGCCCGATGGAGCGGGCGTCGTACGCCTCGCTGGAGGCGCACCATTTGACGTAATCGTCCTGATACTCCACCCCGTTTTTCTGGAGGGTGGCCGCCATTCCCTGGAACTTCTCGATGCTCTGATAATTGTCGGAGAGAAAAATCCCGGCGATGTGCCGGTGTCCCCGCCGGATCAAAAGGCTGATCAGCTCCTCGGCGCAGCGCAGGTCGTTGACCACCACCCGGGGACATTTCAGGTTCTTATAATAGTTATTGTAAAAAATGACGGGAATCCGCTTTTGATAGATTTTCTGATAGTAGTCCAGGTTGGGGTTCAGCAGACTGGCCTTCACGCCGTCCACAATGAACCCCTGAAAGCCCTGGTTTACCACGGCCTGGAGGCAGCGGCGCTCGTTGGCAAACTTGTTGTCGGTGAGGAAGGTGCGCAAATCCACCTGATCCGGGGGCAGGATGCTTCGGATGCCGTCCATCAAGCTGGAGTTGGCGTTCCCGTCCTGGCCCTGGAGAATCAGCCCGATTTTGGTCCTTCCCTCGCTGCCCCCCAGCTCCCAGGACAGGGCCTCCTCTTTGTTGATATAGGTTCCGCTTCCCTTCACCCTGAGAAGAAGCCCCTCCTCCGCCAGCCGGCTCAGGGCCCGGCGCACGGTTTCCCGGCTGACGGAGAGTTTTCGGGTCAGAACCGTTTCCGAGGGAATCTTTGTATTGCTGGAAAACTTGTTTTCCTCAATGTAGGCCCGTACCCACAGGTAGACCATTTCCGACTTCCGGTCCAGTTCCTTCATGACGCCCTCCTGGGAATCGCGCGGCTCTCCTCAGTCCGTAATGATGGGGCAAGCCCCTTCCGCCCTCCAAATCCAGTCCAGCAGACGTTCCCGCAGCTCCGCCTTTACTTGGGCGTAGGCGGGATCGGCCACCACATTGTTCAGCTGGTGGGGGTCCTGTTCCATATCGTAGAGGAAATCGTCCGCATAGCGGTCCGAGGCCGCCGCCGCGCCGCCGTTCACACCGGGGGCATAGACGGAGTAGGTATAGCGGGCCGTGCGGATGCACCGGCCCACCCGGCTCTCGGAAATCTGCGCGAAAATCTCATTGGGCCTATTATCCGCCTTTTTCTCCACAACGTCAAGGAGGTTTTCCCCGATCATGGCGTCTCCCACGTCCACGCCCGCCAGGGCCAGGATGGTCTTGGGCAGGCTGGCGGTGCTGACCAGCTCCTCCACCGTCCGGCCGCCCCGGTAGGGCCCGCCGGCAATAACCAGGGGCACATGGAGGCAGGCGTCGTGGCAGGACCGCTTATAGTCGTCGTAGCCGTTGAGATGATCGTCCCGGTTCCGGGTGAGGAAGTGGGAGCCGTGGTCCGAGGCGAAGAGAATCACCGTATTCTCATACAGGCCCTTTTCCTTCAGCTTCGCCACCAGCCGCCCCAGGTTCTCGTCCAGGCTGGCGCACTGTCCCAGGTAATCCGGGTACTCCTCGGCGGCGTTGCCTCCCAAGGCTTTCAGGTCCTCAGGCAGAATGAAGTCCCGGAACCTCTCCTTGGAGCCCTCCGGCCCCTCGTAGTGCTTGCGGTCGTTCTGGTGGTGGGGCTCGATCTGGGAGATGGTCATAAAGAAAGGCTTTTCTCCCGTATAGCCGTCCAAAAATTCCAGGGCCATGTCGTTGATGCAGTCCGCCCGGTAGCCCTTGAAGTCGACCCGCCGGTCGTTTTCGTCAAAGACGAAGCCGTCGTAACCGTGGGAGGTGAACTCCAGTACGTCGGCGGCGCGCCAGAAGCCGGTGTAGCCCCCCCGCAGCTCCCGGGGGATGGCGGTGACGGTGTGGTCGATGGTGGGGGGCTTCTCCAGCTCCCCGTCGCTGGCCAGGTGCCACTTGCCGATGTAGGCGGTCTCATAGCCCGCTTCCTCAATGTACTGGCCCAGGGTCTTGACGCCGGCGGGCAGCATGATGTTGTTGCGGAAGCAGCCGGTCTCCGTGGGATACTTCCCGGTCTGGAACAGGGCCCGGCAGGGGCCGCACACCGGCTGGGGGGAGAAGGCGTTGTCAAACTTCACGCCCTCCCGGGCCAGGGCGTCCAGATTGGGCGTGATGTCCAGGGGCTGGCCGAAGCAGCCGCAGGTGTCCCAGCGCTGCTGGTCGGTGAAGTAAAAAATGATGTTGTTGGGCATGGTCAGTCCTCCTTCTGTGCGCCGCGTTCCTTCATCTTCCCCCGGACAATGGCGCCCACCGCCAGCAGAATCAGTACCAGGAAAATGATGCAGTACACGCTGCTGAAAAAGATCTTGGGGCTTCCGTTGGAGATCAGCAGAGCCCGGCGGAAGTTTGTCTCGGTCATGCCGCCCAGCACCAGCCCCAGGAGAATGGGCACCGGGGGAAGCTCCAGCTTCCGCAGAATCCAGGCCAGCATAGCGAAAATCAGGGCCACGCCCACATCGAAGAAATTCTCATTCACGGAATAGGCCCCGGCAAAGCAGAAGATGACGATGATGGGGGTAAGGATTTCCTGGGGGATGGACACCACCTTGGCAAAGAGGGTGGTGAGGAACTTGCCCTGGAGAAGCATAAAGATATTCACCAGAATCAGGCCCAGCATAATGGCGTACATGATGTTTCCCTGGGTGGTGAAGAGGCTGAGGCCGGGATTCAGGCCGTTGATCATCAGGGCGGAAAGCATGATGGCTACCGTGCCGTCTCCTGGAATACCCAAGGTGAGCAGGGGAATCAGGGTCGCGCCGGTAACGGCGTTGTTGGCCGATTCGGCGGCGGCAATGCCCTCTACGGAGCCGTGTCCGAACTCCTCCGGATGCTTGGACATGTTTTTGGCGGTGTTATAGCTGAACCAGGATGCCTCTGAGGCTCCGGTGCCGGGGATGATGCCCACCATCACGCCGATGATGGAGGACAGCAGCACCGGCCGGGCCATGCGCTTATATTCCTCCTTGGTAATGACGCCGTCGTCCTTGATTTGGGTGGTATCCAGATTCAAGCGGTCCAGCCGTTTCTCCGCCTTGGACATGATCTCCACCAGGGCGAAAAGGCCGATGAGGCAGACCGCCAGGTCCAAACCCAGGTACAGCCGGGAAATGCCGAAGGTAAAGCGGTCATAGCTGGTCATGGGGTCGGAGCCTACGCAGGAGATAAGCAGTCCCAGGCAGGCGGAAATTAAGCCCTTGATCATGCTCTTGCCCGATACGCCGGCGATGATAGTCAGGCCAAAGACGCAGACCATGAAGTACTCCGCGGTACCCAGCTGGGCGGCCACCCGGGCCACCTGAGGCCCCAGAAACAGCAGCATCAGGGCGGAGAAGATCCCGCCGAAGGTGGAGGCGTACAGGGCGATTTTCAGCGCGGCCTTGGTCCGGCCCCGCTCCGACAGGGGGTGCCCGTCCAGCATAGTGGCCGCCGCGTGAGGGGTGCCGGGGGTGTTGATGAGAATGGCGGACACGCTGCCGCCATAGCCCCCGGCGCAGTAGATGCCAAGCAGGAACATCATGCCGGGAATGGCGGTCATGGAGTAGGTGACGGGCAGGAACAAAATCACGCACAGGATGACGCTCAGCCCGGGGATAGCCGCGAAAACCGAGCCGATAAACACGCCGATGTTAATCCACAGGATGTTTTCCAGCGTAAACAAAAGGCCGGTGGCCGGGGCAATGTACTGTAGCATGAATCCCCCTCCTTAAAAGTCCACGCCCAGGGCAAAGCGGAAGGCCGCCCAGATGGCTACCGCAATGACCAGGGTAATGACATAGTAGGATTTCTTCCGGCACCGGAAATACAGCAAAAAACCCAGGCAGCAAAATACCGCGCCCACCACAAACAGGCCGGTCCACTTGCTGAGAAAATAGGTGCCCAGCAGAATGCCCAGGATTACCAGCGCCTTGGCCTCCACCTGAATGTTGATGACCTTCCAATTCAAGGGCTGCTTTGTGGCCAGCTTATAGAGCTCCTTGCCAATCAGCATGGCGCAGCACAAAAGCATAACCGTCATCAGCAGGGTGGGAAACGCCCGGCCGTTGACCACGTCCTTCTCGGAAACCGCCACCTGGTCCGGCATGACCAGCAGGATTGCCAGGGCGAAGAGCGCGAACGCCAGGCCGGTAACCAGGTCAATGGGGATGCGGATTTCTTTTTCGCGCAGCTTCCGGCCCCAGGCGTCCATGCGGCCGTTGAACCGCTCTACCCATTGCTTCATAGGAGTCCTCCCTTCAAAATTCAGGAAATAAAAAGGGGGGATGGGCGGGACCTCTGCCCTATCCCATTCCCCCGTATGGTTCGCCGCGATCAGCCCGCGACGATATCCTTATATTCGTTGACGATGCTCTTCACGTTTTCCACATGGGCCTCCACATCCGCCACGGACATGGTGTCCACTTCCAGCAGCATGGTGTCCTGGAGCCATTCCACGACCTCCGCGTCCGCCAGAATCTTGCCATAGAGCTCCTTCAGTTCGGCGACCTTCTTCTCGTCGGTACCGGCCCGAGCCATGACAAAGCAGCGGTTGCGGAAGTAGGGATAGCCATGCTGGCCCACGCCCTCTACGCCGGCGAAGGGACCGTTTTCAATGTTGCCCTCGTCAAAGGCGCACACAACGGTCACGCCCTTCTGCTGATAGGTCTCCAGAATCTGGGACTGGTGGGAGACGGCGAACTGGGTTTCACCACGGGACACGGCCTGAGCGGCCTCGGCGGCGGACTGGTAAGGAGTCAGCTTCAGCTGGTCTCCCGCGCCCATGGAGCCGAACAAAGCCGCGGCCAGGAAAGCCTCGGAGCTGGTGGCGCCGTTGACGGCCACGCTGATTTCCGTACCCTGCTGGACATAAGCTTCCAGATCGGCCACGCTGCCGATGTTCAGCTTGGCGTCGGCGGAGAGGACGAAGATGGAGGAATACAGATTCTCCACAAACACAAAGTCCTCATAGCCGAACTGCATCTTGGCCGGGTCCAGGATGGAGGTGATGGACAGCAGACCCTCGCCCACGAAAACCAGCTCGGTATCGTTGGCCTTGGTGTCGGCTACCCAGGTGTTTACGGTGGCGGCGTCTCCCTTGATGGCTTCGGCCACCAGGGTGATGGTGTCGGAGTAGCTGGTGGACTTGGTTGCCGCCTGCTGGCTCACCATGGCGGCCACGCCGGAGGGAGCCCAGGGGCAGGTCACCTTCCATGTCGCGGACTTCTGGCCGCAGCCCGCCAGCAGGGCCGCGCACATAGCGGCAAGCAGTACAATGCTGAGAATTCTTCTTTTCATAATCTCGCTCCTTTTCCATTATGTATCAGATGCGGTCCTGGTTATTTTCCAACATCTGTATAATGGGAATGTAGCATAAAGTGATTTTTGATTCAACAGCTTTTAGAAGAAAAGAAAAAAAGTTGTCTGGTTGTTGATTTGGATGTAGAAACCTGTCTGCCTATTGAAAATCCTTTTATCTATTTCGTATAAATTTACCGGCATGGTTTTGTAATGTGCGCCAGAGGATATTTACTGAGAACTTCTACTTGGAAGCCTTGCGGCAAATAGATTGGCGTCCGATTTGTTCGGAGAATTGAGCCCGCTGATTCCGAACGACCAACGCGATTTCCGAAGGGAACTTGTCCGCTGAATCTGCTATTTTAATTCCACAACCACGCTGTAACGGCGGTCAATGGCTTTGACAATGGGCTCGTAGACCTGCTTCACCATTTTGACGGCAAGCGCGTCTGTGGCCTGCCCGTTTGCCGCAGTATCCAATTCTTTCTCCAGCCGGGAGCGCAGGTCCTCTTCAATGGCGGTGTAGTCCGCCACGCTCAGCTTGATGTCTCCCCGGGCCAGCAGGCTTTCCTCAACATCCTCTATAATGATACGGCCCGGATCGATTTCGATGGTCCGCAAGTAAGGGTGGCTAACAAAGATTGTCACCGTTTTTTCCTCATGGTCCTCCACAACATTGGCGGCAGTCAGATTGTCCAGGTCCACAACGAAGTACCCCGTGCCGGTATAAAGCACATTCTGCGTCTTTTTCATGAAATCAAAGTCCAGCTGCTTAATGAGGCGGTCCGTCAGCTTCGTGGAGACTGTGCTGGTCTGCGTGCTGACAATCAGCTTTCGGGTTTCGTTTTGACCGGAGAGAATCACATCGGAGAAGCTGACCTCCACACCGCTGGAATGAAGGTAGATCGTGTCCAGATCAATTTGTTCAATGCCGTCAGATACCTGCATCTGTAAGGGGTCGGCACGAAAGATGAGCCCCCAGAGGACAACCGCAGCGAGCAGCCCCGCCAGTACGCCGGCGGTGATGTTCAAACGCTTTTGCCGGTTTTTCATGGCCGCTTCCCTCCCATGGAAACAAGTTCCGAATCGAATCTGGAAACAGCATCCGGGGCGGCGTCGAGGCGCTCCCCCGCAGACGGCAGGGGGGCCGCGATTTGGAACAGCTCCCGCAGAATCCACTTGAGGACAAAGAACGTGAGCAGCGGCATAAGACAGTTGGTCAGAATCAGGATGGCGATGGAATTCATACATTTTCGAATGGTATTCTGGAAGTGCAGCATCAAATCTGAGATGTCGCGGATAGCTGTTTGGAAGAGGTCCGACAGCTTTTCAAACATGCCTTTCTCCTCCGCCCCGTCCTCCATGGCTTTGTGGAGCTTGCCGGAGCCCCCCTCCGTTTCCGCAATCGTATCATTGACATAGGCTGTGAGGTCGGATGCGGCGGCGCCGGTAATCGATGTACTGCACGGAACGACGAAGGCCACCGCCAAGGCAAGAACGCAAAGCCGAATCGCCAGACTTTTCAAGAGGTTCCTCCTGGTAACAATGAACAAGCCCCCTATAAAGCAGGCCGCCGGAATCAGAAACGCGAAGGCCGCTTTTATCCCATACCGAATCAGGATTTTTTCCAGGAACAGGGCCACGAGGATTGCCACAAAATAGAGGTTCATATCCGCCAGGCTGTCCGCCAAGGGCGTCGCGAAGTCGTCCGGCAGTGCGGAAATCGCCAAAGAGGCGGAGAGGGTGGCGGCGGAAAACCGCATCACCGTATCGCCGCTCTCCTCCACGCTTTTCAGAGAGTCCTTTACAAAATTTGTCTCGGGAAGCGCCGCGGTGGCAACGAAGAAGGAAAGCGCGGCGACGAGGGCCAGGGATAGAAGCTTAATCGCCAGAGCGGCGTGCTTGGTCGATAGCATGTTGACTGCCTCCTTGTATCTGCAATTGGGACCGCCCTATCAGCGGCATGGGGAACCTGCTTGGCTCAATCTAATTTTATTCGCGTGTGGGGGCGGTAATGATCCTGCCGTCCGCGGTCCTCCGGCCGGGCATCCAGCAACCGGTCTCAACGGCGGCCAGAAGGGACCGGATTTCTGAAAACCGGTAGAGACAGCGGTTTCTTTGAATAGCGGAAGCTTTGAATGAGCTGCGGCCTCCCGCCCGGCGGGTAATCTCGCAGGCCCGCGCTGTCCCGAACGAGGCGGCGGATTGGACAAAAGAAAGCCCCGCTTTTCGATAAAACAGTCCGAAAAACGGGACTCGTTCCATGCGCTCCTCGTCCCCAAAGTCTCTCTAAGTATTTTCGAGCATGGATTCCAACGCGGATATGATTTTCTGAATCTCCAGAGGGGAACGATGCTCCGGGTCTATACGCAGGGCATCCTGTTCCGCCAAGATAATATAGACATACTTTGTGATGGCCTCCGAGGACTGGCCCTTCAACGCGGAACTGCTGGCGCACCGCTGGCAAATCGTTTCCTTCGCCGCCGCCTCCAGCTCTTCCACTCTCTTTTGGGTTTTATCGGAGGTCCCTGTTCGCCACGGTACCACGTTCTGGAGCAAATAATCGGAGATCACCACAACCATCACCGGCAAAACCAGCCAGTTTATAATATCAATCATCATCGGAAGCGCACACAGCAGCTTGCCGCCGCAGCTGCCTTCCCCGTCGTCCCGTCCACGCTCAAAATACTGTTCCAGCGCGCTCCGCGCGTCTTCTTCCAGTCGCCTAAAATCCATCATCATCCCTCCCAACAGATACTGTCCTTCCGGATGCCCGACTCCCGAAGCCATAGCTCCAGGCAGCATCGCGGGGGCAGATTGGTCAACTTTTTCAAGCCGCGGCAGGCGACCCGCTTGGACTGACAGTGCAGTCCGGCTATCGGACAGGAAAAACAGGATTTGTTCTCCACAGCCTTAAAAAATTCCTTTGCTATAATCCGGCAAAGAATTTCCCGTAAGAATGTAAACGACGCCTGGTAATTCCAGGAGCGGTCCATTTCCGTTTGTATGGCCTGCTCAAAGCTCTCCAGAGACCACGTGTTCCGGAAGTCCTCCATAATGATATACGGATCCCGCAAAGGGCTTCCGGAGGAAGTTTCCAGTACAGAAAATGCCTCGAACGCATGGTCCGCCAAAAAGGAAAACGTATATTCGAGGACGGCTCCGCCGCTCTGGCCGTTATACTTTATGAGGACAGGAACCCCCATCCGGCAGAGAAGTTCTCCCGGAAGTCTTGTAATCATCCGCGTCGGCAAGCTTCCTTTAAACGCGGCGGCCAACAGCCTGTAGCCATCGGACACCATAAAGCCCCGCTTCGCTCTGTGGCGCAAAAAGCCGTGCCAGCTCTCATAGGTCTGCCGAAACAGCGGCCACCCGTTGCGCCTCGCAAGGAAGTCGTGCAGCGTAATATAAAAATCCGTACCCTCCACCGCGTCGGGAAATCCGGCGTTTTCCTTCAGGGCCTCCAGCGCGCGTACAAAACGCACGGGAGGGAGAAAGGCTTCCGGTACCTCAAAATTGGGATCCCCTTCCTCCTCGCCGGGTATAAAGCAGGGAATGTGGAGAGCGATGTCGCACAACAGCAAAAAGGAAGTCGTGGCAAACAACCGGCCGTGGTTCAGGTTGGACCCAAGCGCTGTTTTGTAAAGGGACCAGAGGCTTGCGTATTTGCCCGACATCTTCTCCATATCAAAACGGGCATACGCAAAGCTGCCGCGGTCAGATTCCGGCAGGCTATAGAATATACAGTTACGCGCGCGCACGGCAACAAGCGATTCCAGCAGGTCCTCCGTATTGATGGAGGCCATGTTCTTGCCCCGCGCGCCCGTCAGAATCTTGTGGGTATAAATGGCCTTCTGTGTCTCCTGGAGCTTTTTGACAAGATTGTCCTTGGCATAAAACCCGTACTGATTCAGCGGCAGGAGCAGCGGAAAGCCGGGTTCATAGGCGGCCTCTATGTACGCTTTTATTTCGCCGCAGATATGATCCTCCAGAACGTCCCGCAGCAGTTCGCTGCCAAGTGTGAAATCATGGATTAAGTGGGTTGCCTCGTGAAATACCGTGTATATGGAAGAGCCTACGCTCTCCCGCGTTCCAGGGGGCGCCCGCCCAAGAAGCTCCCGGAAGTCTGAGAGCATATAACGCTGAAAGTCGCCTGGGCCTGCCGTTTCCTGTTCAAATTCCACCAGGAATTTTGAGAAGTAATAGCCTCCGCATATTTCGTCATAGTTCATCTCCGCGCCTCCATCTCCAATGGGCTTCACGAGCCAGGCGATGGCCCGCAAAAACGGCGTAACAGCTCGGTTCGCTCCATCTGGTCTTTTGGCCCCGCCACGCGCCCTTCTATTGGGTTAAGTATAACAACCGATTGGGAAATTGTCACGACAAATTTTTTCAGGATTGCCGCGAAAAAGCTCCTTGTCTGACAGGAAAATCCCTATCTATCCAAATACTCCCCCATTGTGAATACAGGCTCTCACTTCTGGACCGCAGAAAGAAATTGACGTATTTGCGACATCCAGAATAGACATCCAGACTGCCCTGTGGTATAATTTTGTTGATAGGAGGCGAGGCGTTTATGGAAAATGTAATCGCGAAACGGGTGAAAGAAGCGAAGCTAACAAAAGTGCAGAGAAAAATCGCGGAGTATTTCATACAGAATCCGGAAAAAGTGGGCATGAGCTCTTCCATGGAGGTAGCTAAAGCAATCGGGGTCAGTGACGCTTCCATTACGCGCTTTGCCAGAGCCATTCGTTATGAAGGCTTTACGGATTTGAAAAATGATATTTACAGCAATTTAGCGATGCAGGCTACCGGCGGGGTCAACAGTCTGTCGCTGGTGGATCGTTTTGATTCCAATCAAGCCGAATATGCCAGTGAGGACCCCTGCGAGTCTTATAAGAAAATAGTCCAGTTTAATCTGAAATGGACATTTCAAAATAACAGCGAAGAGGCGTTTAATCAGGTGGTATCCATACTGGCCCAGGCAGAGCACCGCTATATCATCGGGTTCCGCGGCTGTTTGGGGCTTGCGAATCAATTCGCGTGGATGATGCGTTTTTTAGTGGATCATGTGATTGCCATTTCGGACGAAGGTACTGGTGGAATCGGAAGTCTACAGGATATCACCCCGGAGGACTGCGTGCTATTCTTTTCTCTTAACCGTTATTACCGTTCTGACCAGAAGCTGGCTCAGCTGGCAAAAAAACGCGGCGCGCGGATTTGCTTGATTACCAACAGTTCCCTGTCCCCATTGGTGGGGCTTGCGGATGTGGTATTGCTGGCACAGACCCGAAACGCAGTTTTTTTCAACTCAACCATTGCGCTTAATGTAATTTCTGAGTATCTTTTAACGAAACTTTCTCAAATATGCTCAACGCGTTATCGTGATTTGGCCGCGGAGCGGGACGAGCTGACTGAAGATCTGCGCTTGTGAAAAAGCTGGCAAGTTATAGCAAAAAGGACAGGCCACTGCCTGTCCTTTTTACATTACTTACAAAAAATTTGTCGTATTTTCTTCATATTTTACATTGACGAAGTATACACAACCCATGTATGATATAGATGCAATCACTACTAAATACATTCTCTTGAAATGATTGCATCATCTCGCGCAAAGCGCGCATTGAAAAGGAGGAAAGAGCGCATTTTATGATTGTGTATCTAAGCGAGTACATTTACCCGGAAGCGGTCAAAACCCTGAAGGAGCATGTCACAGTAGTAGATCACTTTGACCAAATTGAAGAGATCGACGCCATCATTCTGCGGAACATCCCGGTCACCGCCGAAATGATGGACCGAGCGAAAAAACTAAAGGTCATCGTCAAACACGGCATCGGCTGCAACACCATCGACGTAAAAGCCGCTAAAGAACGGGGGATTCAGGTGATCTACACCCCCACCGCAAACGCAGACTCTGTGGCGGAGATGACGGTGGGCCTGTTCTTGACTCTGGAGCGGCGAATCTATGAGGCCAACGTTAAGTGCCGCCGGAGCGAGTTTACTACCATCGCGCCCAGTGATTTCCTGGGGACGGAAATTCTGGACAAGACCTTCGGGCAGATCGGCATGGGAAACATCGCCCAGCGAGTCGCTCACATCATGAGCGCCGGTTTTGGCGCAAAGGTCCTGGGCTATGACCCCTACGTGTCAGCCGAGGACGCCGCTAAACGGGGCTTTGTAAAGGTGGAGACCCTGGAGGAGCTGCTGGAGCGCTCCGACCTGGTAAACATCAACGTGCCCTTAGTAAAGTCTACGGAGAATATGATTTCCGGTAAGCTGTTTGACCACTTCAAGCCAGGCGCGGTGTTCGTCAACGCGGCCCGAGGCGCTGTTATCAATGAGGACGACCTGTATGACGCGCTTGTCTCCGGAAAGCTGAAGGCCGCGGCCTGCGACACCTTTGTGAACGAACCTCCCACAGCGGAAAACAAGCTCCTGTCCCTGCCTAATTTCAGCGCCACGCCTCATTTGGGCGGAAATACCGAGGACGCCCTCCGCAAAGCCGGTATCGAGGTCGTCGAGGAGACCCTCAATGTTCTTGCCGGCAAGAAACCCATTCACCCGGTTCCCTGAAGCTGGTGGTTCTGCGGTTATTTTATAGCCAGAAAGGAAAAAATCATGAAAAAGAGAATGGCTTTGTTTCTCAGTGTGGTCATGGCTGTCGCTATTTTGACCGGATGCAGCGGTAATGGCGGAAACCGTGCGGACACACCTTCGGACTCTTCAAATTCCAGCGGGGAGACCGTTAAGATTCAGCTGGCGCACAGTGACACGGAAAGCGAGGATGGTATTCATCAGAAGATGTCCATGCTGTTCGCAAATTATGTCAAGGAACTCTCTAACGGCGCCATGGAGATTGAAATTGTTGGCAACGGCCAGCTTGGCGGTGAACGGGATCTAGTAGAGGGAATGCAGCTTGGCACCATTGAGATGGCCTCTACCGCGAACATGGTCCTCAGCAATTTTGATCCCAGATTTTCCGTTTTGGATCTGCCCTACCTCATTACGGATTACGAAACCGCTTATAAAATTCTGGACTCTGACGTGATGCGGGAATTGACGGACAGCTTCGCGGAGCAGAGCGGAATTCGCGTTCTGACCTACGGCCAAGGCGGCTTCCGACAGGTAATCGGCAATATCGCCGTTAACGCTCTTTCCGATCTAAAAGGCATGAAAATCCGTGTTCCCGAAAGTGATATTTACATCGACACCTTTAACGCGCTGGGAGCTAATCCCACCCCCCTGGCCTATACAGAGACGTTTACCGCTTTGCAGCAGGGCACGGTGGACGCTTTTGAGATTACGCCCGCTGTCGTTCTCTCAGCGGGATTCTTCGAGGTCTGCTCCGATATTTCCATGATCAATCATTTGTACAGCCCCAACCCCTTCATGATTTCTGAGAGCCTTTTCCAGAGCTTAAGCGAGGAACAGCGGGGCATTTTGACAGAAGCCGCTCAGAAAGCGGCGGCCGACCAACGCAAGTGGCTGGAGGATGGAGAAACCGAAACTTTGGCCAGTTTGGAGGAGAAGGGCATGAAGATTAATTACCCGGACCTTCCCGAGCTTCAAAATGCCGTGGAAAGCTCCGGCTTGTATGATAAATACAAGAGCGCAATCGGGGAGGAACTGTTTGAAAATATCCAGGCCCTTTGCCAGTAAGGACCATGCTGAGGCGGCGCGGTCCGCCTGGGAAGGGAGTTATTCATGAAGCATTTTAATCGGGTGTGCGACCTGATCTGCTCGGGAATCCTAGGGCTTTGTTCCCTACTAGTCGTGATCATGCTCTGTTGCTCCGCATTGCAGGTGTTCAGCCGGTATGTCATGGGCAGCTCGTTTACTTGGACTGAGGAAACGGCACGTTACTGTTTTATCTGGCTGGACCTCCTCGGAGCATCGGTCTTGGTTTATCGGGGTGGTCACGCGGTGGTCGATCTATTTTCGAGCAAGCTGCATGATTTGACAAAAAAAGTATATCAAACGGTCGTTTACGCATCCATGTTTTATGTCGGTGTAATCTTTGCCCGGTATGGCCTCGCGCTTTCCGCTCGCACCTTTGGTCAAACCAGTCCATCTTTAAAGCTCTCCATGGGCGTGGTGTATGGCGTGATTCCCCTTTGCGGCGTCTTAGTCTGCATTTTTATCATAAACCGAGTAATCAATGTCTGGCTGGCACAGGAGCCGAAAGAAGAGGTGAAAAATCAATAATGGGCATTCTTCTACTTGGTATGCTGCTGGTTATGATTTTCTTTGGAATCCCGATCGGGTTTGCGATCCTGCTATCCAGCAGCCTGTTCCTGCAAATTACCGATTTGAAGCCCTTGGTGGTTGTGGCCCAAAAGCTGGCACTGGGACTGGATTCCAGCAGTCTCCTGGCAATCCCGCTGTTTACATTGATGGGTTATATCATGGAAGCTTGTGGACTTTCCCAGCGGCTGGTCGACTGGGTATATTCCATCTTTGGGCACATTCGGGGTTCGTTAGGCATTGTCGCCATTATTTGCTGCACGATTTTCGCGGCGCTGTCCGGTTCTGGGCCCGCGACCGTCATGGCCATTGGGTCATTGCTGATCCCTGCCATGAAGGAAAACGGATACCCGCCTCGCACCGCCGCCGGTCTGACCGCGATGGCAGGCGCTCTGGGACCAGTCATCCCTCCGAGCATCGTGATGATTGTCTATGGAACAACTATGGGCGTCTCCATTACCAAGATGTTTATGGGCGGTATTTTACCGGGGGTTCTGATTGCTCTTTTTCTGGTAATCGCCAATCAGATTGTCACAAAAAAGTTTGACCTGACGATTTCTACGGAGCGTCATGCCTTCCGGGATATTCCGCGAATTACTTGGCGAGCATTGCCAACCCTGCTGCTCCCGGTATTGATTCTAGGCGGTATCTATGGCGGGGTTGTCACACCTACAGAGTCCGCCACCGTAGGGTGCGTGTATTCGCTCATTCTGGCCGTGGTCTATCGGAAAATCAACCTGAAATCTTTTTCAGAAATTCTTCGAAAAACAGTGGAAACTACCGCGATGATCGCCATTCTTACCGGCTCTGCCGCTGTTTTTGGCTGGATCCTCTCTACCACGAGGATTCCCGCGCAAATCGCCAATGTAGTAATCCCGATGCTGAATGGCAGCAAGACCTTGTATTGGATTTTGCTAATGGCCGTACTGCTGTTTATCGGCTGTTTGATGGACGCTCTGGCCAGTATCGTGATGCTGGCGCCCATTTTGGTCCCGATTGGCACAGCTATGGGAATCCATGAAATTCACTTGGGCATTGTTTTTTGCGTGACATTGATTGTGGGCTTTGTTACGCCGCCCTTTGGCGCGAATCTGTTCTCTGTGGTAGGCTTGACAAAACTCCCCTTTGCCGAAGTGGTGAAAGGCGTGATTCCCTTCCTGTGCGCAGCCGTCATTGTGCTGCTGCTCATGGTGATTTTCCCGCAGATTTCTCTTCTAATCCCCAGCCTGGTCACAGCCGCGGCTTAGGAGGATGTATGGATAATTTGTTGGAAGGCGCGTATGACCTCCATATTCACTGCGGCCCGGATGTGATCCCCCGGGCTGTCACGGGCCTGGAAATGGCAAAGCGCGCCGCAAAACGCGGCATGCGGGGCTTCGCAATCAAAGCCCATTATGACAATACCTGCCAACAGGCCGCGCTGGTCAACGAACTGGTGCCGTCCTGTCGGGCTATCGGAACACTGACCATGAATTCCGCGACGGGCGGTGTAAATCCCATGGCAGTGGAAGCAGCCGCCCGCCTTGGCGCGCGCATCGTATGGTGTCCGACCTTTGATTCGGATTCCCAGCAAAAGTATTATCTGAAGGAACTGCCGGCATATATCGCTATGCAAAGCAAGCTCCTCTCTTGCGGAGTCGCTGTTCCTTCCTATCGCCTAACAAATCAAGAAGGACATCTCACGAAAGAAATGGGTGAGGTGCTGGAACTGGTTCAGGAGTATGACATAGTACTTGGCACGGGGCATATCACCCATGGTGAAACGTTTGCTTTGGCCAGGGAGGCCCATCGGCGCGGATTCCGAAGGCTCTTGATTACCCATGCGGACTGGAGTTTTACCCACTACTCCGTAGAGGAGCAAAAAGAGCTTGTCCGGCTTGGAGCCGTCATTGAGCACTCCTATACATCTCCCGCCGTATTGAAGGCTGTTTCCTGGGATGAGGTCTTTCATGAGATAAAGGAGATTGGGCCGGAACATATTGTAGTATCTACAGATTTGGGACAAGCCAATCACGATTACCCCGATGTCGGGCTGCTGAAATACGCAAGGAAGCTATTAGAAAACAAGTTTTCCCGCCGGGAATTACGGATGATGATCGCGGAAAACCCTGGACGGCTCGTCTCCCCATAAGTTTACTGGAAAGCGCACAAGCGAAACAGGTCTCGCTTCAAGAAAGAAAAATCCCGTCGAAGCCGCCGCGGGTAAGGTCTTTACTTTCGCGGCTGACAAATTACCCGAACAAAAAGGCTGTGGCGGAGCAGACGCAGATTTCCGGCGCGGCGCTGGGAGTTCGCATCTACTCCGCCACAGCCAACTTGAACCTGAATCTGTTTGCTGACTTCTTGGCGTCTATCCTTATCCCGCACGCCCGCGTGATGGGCCGGATGTCCTCCAGCCACAACTTCCAGGCGCGCCGCCGGTTCAAAAAGGAGGCTGGTTCGCGCCGAGCAATCATCGCGGGAATTATAACCGCCCGCAGGCTGAAAAGTCGGAAAGGAATCTATTACGATGAATCTGTTTGACAATACTCTTCGAGATGGCGGCAATGTTGTCGGCCATGGTTTTTCCACAGAGCTGACGGTCAGCATCGTCAAGGGCCTGCTGAACGCCGGCATCCTAGACATTGAGCTGGGGAACTGCAAGGGCCTGGGAGCCTATGAACAGCTTAACGCTACCAACGCTCCCTCTGACCAGGAATACTTCGATATCCTCCAGCCCTATCTGCCCAAGGGCCGTATCGGCATGTTCCAACTGGCCCGGTGCACCACGGAAAAAAACATTCAAAAGGCCGCCGCCGCGGGCCTGAACTTCCTGAGAGTAGGCGCCAACGCCGGAGACGGCGCGGGCTCCGCGGAGGCCGTGCGGCTGGTGAAGAAGGCCGGGCTCGTCTGCCGATATTCGCTAATGAAAGCCTACGTCTCCACCCCGGAGGAGCTGGCCGACGAGGCGAAGCTGCTCCAGGACGCGGGCGTGGACAAGATCACCATCATGGACTCCGCCGGAACCATGTTCCCGGAGGATGCCTCGAAATATGTGACTTACTTAAAGCAGGCCGTCACCATCCCCGTGGGGTTCCATGGTCACAGCAACCTGGGGCTGTCCCAGGCCAACGCCCTGGCGGCGGCAAAGGCCGGAGCGGACGAGATCGACTGTGGTCTGCTGGGCATGGCCCGCTCCGCCGGCAACTGTGCCACGGAACTGGCGGCGGCAACGCTGAAAAAGGCCGGGTATCTTCCGGAAGTTGATCTGTACAAACTGCTGGATTACTTGGAGCAGGAGCTGCTTCCCGCCATGCGGCCCTATGGGTATCACGCCGCGGTGAATCCCACCGACCTGATGCTGGGCCTTTCCGGCTGCCACTCCAGCTTTCTGCCCATGTTCAGGAAAGTGGCCGAGGAGGAAAACGTGTCTTTGCCTCGGCTGATTGCGGATGCTTCCGCCATTGACCGGAAAGCTCCTCCAGAGGAGCTGCTTCGCAAAGTGGCCGCCTCGCTGATGTAAAGGGTCCTTAAAAGAACATAAGCCTCCCGGGGATTTCCTATTGACAGGAACCGGGAAAGAATTTATAATCAGAAAGACAACTGAATTGGAAGGAATGTCTTCAAGGCAGGGTGCAATTCCCGATCGGCGGTAAAGTCCGCGAGCGTGCGAGCGCTGATTTGGTGAAAGTCCAAAACCGACAGTATAGTCTGGATTAAAGAGGGCGTATGGAATTTGTCAGGGATACTCTGACAATCCGCGCGGCTTTTCTTGATCTGGCAAACGCCTTGTTGACAGGTTCCATACCCCTTAACATCACCACACCGAAAGGCATTGCTTTGCTTTTCGGTGTTTATTTTTAGGAGGTATGTTCCATGAACCGTCAAGCCAAAAACCTTACCGCCATCGGCATGCTCTGCGCCCTCGCCTACGCGGCCGCCGCCGTTGGGCGCGTCCCGCTGGTGCTCTTCTTGAAGTACGACCCCAAGGATATTGTCATAGCCCTCGGCGGATTGATCCTCGGGCCGCCGGCTTCCTGTTCCGTCGCTCTGACTGTCTCCTTGGCTGAGATGTTCACCATCAGCGAAACCGGCGTACTGGGCATGCTTATGAACGTCGTTTCAAGCTGCTCCTTTGCCTGCACGGCGGCCTTGGTTTACCAGAGGCGGCGAACCTTCCTTGGCGCGGCGGCGGGACTGCTCTGCGGGTGGCTTTGCATGGTCCTTGTCATGCTGCTCTGGAACTATTTCATCGCCCCCATTTACATGGGATATCCCAGAGAGGCGGTTGCAGAACTGCTGATTCCAGCCTTTTTGCCATTTAATGTAATAAAGGGCGGTTTGAACGCGGCCGCGGCTCTTCTTTTATACAGGCCGGTCCTTGCCGCTTGGAACGCTACCCCGCACGAATAGACAACCAGCGCCTCCCCCGATTCCAGGGGAGGCGCTGGTTGCTTAGTTCAGTGTATCCGCCGCTTCCGTGAAGAGCTCCGCCATTCGCTCCGCTGTGGCGGGACAGGTTTCCAGGTTCGGGTCCCGGGCCAGCAGGGCGTCCGCCGCGTCCTGGGCTTCCCGCAAAAGCTGGGTGTCACAGCCGATGTCCGCCACCCGCAGTCCTGGCAGGCCGTGCTGACGCTGGCCGAAAAAGTCCCCCGGCCCCCGGAGGCGCAGGTCCTCCTCCGCGATTTTGAAGCCGTCGGCGGTGCGGGTCATGACCTTCAGCCGCTGCCGGGTCTCCTCATTTTGGTTGTCGGAGACCAGCACGCAATAGGACTGCCACGCGCCCCGGCCCACCCGGCCCCGGAGCTGATGGAGCTGGCTCAGGCCAAAGCGCTCCGCGTTTTCCACCACTATGACGGCGGCGTTGGGCACGTCCACCCCCACCTCAATGACGGTGGTGGATACCAGAACATCCGTCTCCCCGGCGGAAAAGGCGGCCATCACCGCGTCCTTCTCCTTGGGCTTCATCTTCCCGTGGACGTAGGCCACCCGGAGGTCCGGGAAAACCTCCCGTTGGAGCTGGGCGGCATACTCCGTCACGGCCTTTCGGTCGTCGCCTCCCTCCCCGCTCTCGGATACCTGGGGACAGACGATATAAGCCTGCCGCCCCTCGCCTACCAGCTTTCGGAGGAACTTATAAATCCGGGGATGGTAGCTGCTGTTCACCAAGGAGGTCTGGACCGTCCGCCGCCCCGGGGGGAGCTGGTCGATGACGGACACGTCCAAATCGCCGTAGAGAATCAGGGCCAGGGTCCGGGGGATGGGGGTGGCGGACATGACCAGCGTATGGGGGTGGTCCCCCTTCCCCGCCAGGGCCGCCCTCTGTCCCACGCCGAAGCGGTGCTGCTCGTCCGTCACCACCAGTCCCAAGCGCCGGTACTCCAGTCCGCCGGTAATCAGAGCGTGGGTGCCCAAAATAAAGTCCACGTCTCCCGCCGCGAGGCTGGCGGCCAGGGCCTTTTTCTCCCGGGCGGTATGGGCGCCGGTGAGAAGGGCGCAGCGAATCCCCAGGGGCTCCAGCAGAGGGGCCAGACCCTCGTAGTGCTGGCGGGCCAGGATTTCTGTGGGAGCCATCAGGGCGGCCTGTCGGCCGTTTTTTACACAGAAATAGGCGCAGGCGGCGGCCACCATGGTTTTGCCGCTGCCCACGTCCCCCTGGCAGAGGCGGTTCATGGGGCGGCCGGAGGCCATATCGCCCAGAGCCTCCTCTACACAGCGGCGCTGGGCCCCCGTCAGGGTGAAGGGCAGGGCCCCATAAAAGACCTCCATATCCACGGGATGGAAGGGCTCCACCTCCACCACCTCCCGCCGCTGCCGCAGCCGCCGGAGGCCCAGGGTGAAAAGGAACAGCTCCTCAAAGGCCAATCGCCGCCGGGCCAGGTCCAGAGACTCGCCGTCCGCCGGAAAGTGGATGTTTTCATAGGCAAAGCCCACCCGGCAGAGCTGGTGCTCTCGCCGGACCTCATCCGGCAGCACGTCCGGCAGGATGTCCCCGCAAGCGTCCAGCCCCTGGCGGATGGACCGGGAGAGGATCAGTTGGCTGACCCCGGCGGTAAGGGGGTAAATGGGGACGATGCGGCCCGTGGCCTCCCGGCGGCCCTCCGGCTCTACGATGGGGTTTGCCATCCGGCGGCGGAGCAGGTTCCCCTCTGCCTTGCCGCAGAAAACATAGGTCTCCCCCGGGCGGAGGCTGTTTTTCAGCCAGGACTGGTTGAAGAAGGTCACGTCCAGAGCGCCGGTTTCGTCCACTGCCCGGACCTTCACCAAATCCAGACCCTTGCGGATATGGGATACCGTGGGGGCTGACGCCACCATGGCGCAGACGCAGGCGGTCTCGCCGGGAACCAGGTCCGCGATGTGCCGGGTCTCTCTCCGGTCCTCGTACCGCCGGGGAAACCAGGAGATCAGGTCCCGGAGGGTGTGAATCCCCAGCTTTCCAAGGGCCTTGGCCCGCTGTTCACCGATACCTTTGCTATAGCGCACGTCCGTTTTTAGGTCCGCCATGGAAGCCCCTCCTTTCCGGGCGGTTTTCTCCCTTGATTATACCGTGGGGCAAGACCGAAAACAAGGGACTTTCGGGAATCGCCATTCCCAAAAGTCCCTTGCGGTTTCAGCTTCCCAGCTTCGTGTTGACGTACTCGAAAAAGCGGAATTTCAAACCGTTCTCCTCCATGGGCTCCCCTTGGCCGGCCACCTCCCAGTTGGGCAGCTTATCCAGGTTGGGGAAGAAGGTGTCCGACTCCCGCACCCGGGTCTCCACCCGGGTGAGGTACACCCGGCGGCACCGGGAGAGCAGGGCGGCGTAAATGCTGCCGCCGCCGATGATCCACAGGTTTTCCGCCTCCGGCCCGCCCGCCAGGGTCAGGGCCTTCTCCGGGGAGGAAACGCCCTCCGCCCCCTCCGGCAGGTGGGAGGGGTCCCGTGTGACGACGATGTTTCGCCTCTGGGGCAGGGGAGACCCGCCTGTGAAAAATTCCAGCCGTTCCGGCCCCATGATGACGGTGCCGTTTCGGGTCAGGGCGTGAAAGCGGTCCAGGTCGGCGGGCAGGGAGAAGAGCAGTCCCCCATTCCGGCCAAAGGCCCAGCGCTGATCTGCGACTACGTAAGCGTTCATACATTCACCTCATACCGTATCGGGAAGCAGGTCCCCAAGAGCAAGTCTTACCCTCGTTGCTATGCCTGACTATCTTATACATAACTATAGCAAATTTCAAGAAACCCGTGTGCCCAAATTTTCCGGTCTCGAAGCCCTGGTTTTTGCCGCTTCCGCCAAAGATGCGGGAAATCTTTTTCCAGGTTTGTTGGTTATTCAGGTTGCGGGAGGGCAAAAAGTGCGCTAGGATAGAGGTCACAAACCGGGAAAGGAGGAAGCCGCCATGCTCATTGGAGAGACCGCCAGCAAGCGGGGCTACCTCAACGAGGACTTCCGCCTCTTCCACCTCAAGGACAGCCGGGCCCAGAAGGTGGATTACCATTACCACGAGTTCGACAAGCTCATTCTCCTCCTGGGGGGGAAGGCGGCCTATCTGGTGGAGGGCGTCACCTACTTCCTCCAGCCCTGGGACGTTCTGCTGGTCCAGCACAACCTGATTCACCGGCCCATTATTGACCCCTCGGAGCCCTATGAGCGGGTGGTCATCTGGCTGGGCCGGGATTGGCTGGCCGCCCGAAGCGACCCCGGCGAGGCTCTGGACGCCTGCTTTGAGGCCGCACGCCGCCGGGGCTTCCATCTGCTGCGGGCGGACGCGGAGCGGCGGCTTCAATACATGGGGGCCGTCCAGCGGCTGGAGGAGGCCCTCCACTCCACGGAGTTCGGCGCGGGGCGCATGGCGGACACCCTCTGCCAGCAGCTCCTCATCGACGTGAACCGGGACCTGCTCCGGGACCGCACCGCCCAGGAGCAGCGGGACAGCTACCGGGTGGACCCCAAGATTGAGGAGATTCTCCGCTACATCGCCGCCCATCTGGAGGCGGATTTGACGGTCAGCGCCCTGGCGGGGCGGTTCTATCTCAGCCGGTATTACCTGATGCACCGCTTCAAGGCCGTCACCGGTTACACCATCCACCAATACATCAGCCAGAAGCGGCTCCTCCGGGCGGGGGAGCTGATCCGGGCGGGGACGCCGGTGATGAAGGCGGCGGAGCAGGTGGGCTTTTCCGAGTATTCCACCTTCCTCCGGGCCTTCCGGAACACCTTTCACATGAACCCCCGGGAATTTCGATAACCCGCGCTTATCGGAAAGCCGCAAGGCTCTTAGCGTATAGGAAAAGAGGCAATATGGAATCCAAACCAATTCAAATAGACTTTACCAGCCGGGACCTCCGGCGACTTGTGGTGCCGCTGGTCATCGAGCAGCTGCTGGCCATCACCGTGGGCCTGCTGGACTCTGTTATGGTCTCCCAGGTGGGAGAGGCGGCCATCTCCGCCGTATCCCTGGTGGACACGGTGAACGTGCTGCTGGTAAACGCCTTCGCCGCCCTGGCCACCGGCGGCGCGGCCATCGCTGGACAGTACCTGGGCCGCCGGGAGCGAAACAAGGCCGGCCACGCCGGAGAACAGCTGCTCCTCTTTATGGCCGAGTCGTCCCTGGTGATTATGGCCCTCTTCTACCTGGGCCGGGGCTTCGTGCTGAACGTGGTTTTCGGCCAGGTGGAGCCGGATGTGGCGGCCTACGCCAACACATATTACCTGATCGTGGAATCCTCCGTCCCCTTCCTGGCGGTCTACAGCGCCGGGGCGGCCCTCTTCCGGGTGATGGGAAACTCCAAAATTTCCATGTGGGTCTCCCTGGTGATGAACGTCATCAACGCCGCCGGAAACGCCCTTTTGATCTTCGGCCTCCACATGGGCGTGGAGGGGGTGGCCATTCCCACGGTGGTCTCCCGGGTCTTTGCGGCGGGGGCTATGCTGGTTCTGCTCCGGCGGCCCGGGCTGGCCCTCCAGGTGGAGAAGCTGGGTCTCCGGCATGACCGCTACATTGTGAAGAACATCCTCCGCTTCGGCGTAACCAACGGGCTGGAGAGCAGCATGTTCCAGCTGGGAAAAATTCTGCTCCTCTCCACGGTCTCTGTCCTGGGCACCGCCTCCGTGGCGGCCAACGCCATCGGCAACACCTTCGCCACCTTCCAGTGTGTGGCGGGCAACGCCCTGGGCCTTGGCATTGTGACGGTGGTGTCCCAGTGCGTGGGCGCCGGGGACTATGGCAAGGCCCGGTTCTACACGAAGAAGCTGCTGAAAGCGGCCTATATCTCCATGGACCTGTGCATCCTGCTGGTGTACCTCTCCCTGCCCCTGGTCCTGCGGCTGTACAACGTCTCGGCGGAGGCGGAGCACTACGCCCGGCAGATCATCTGGATGCACGGCTTTATGGGCATGCTGATCTGGCCGCTGTCCTTCACCCTGCCCCAGGCCCTGAGGGCCGCGGGAGACACCCGGTTCACTATGGTGGTCTCCTCCGTCTCCATGTGGACTATGCGGGTGGGCTTTGGAATTCTCCTGGGGCGGTTCATGGGCTTTGGCGTGGTGGGTATCTGGATGGCCATGTTTACCGACTGGTTCCTCCGCATCGCCTTCTTCCTCCCCCGGTTCCACGGGCACAAGTGGGAAACCATGGCGCTGTAAAGCGGCTTGACAGGCTGGTCCCGGCGTGCTGTCATCATGCCATCGAGTACGGGTGAGCACCTACCGGCAGTCAGGCTGAAAAGCCTGGCTGCTTTTTTAGAAGGGAATATGATGTCTTATATCTGGCCCATCGCCCTGGTGGTCGTATCCAACATTCTCTATCAAATCCGCACCAAGTCCGTCCCCAGGGAGATGGACGCCATGGCCTCCATGACCGTGACCTATCTGGTGGGGGCCCTTCTGTACCAGGAGGCCGTTACCCCCAGCAAGGTGCTGGGGGCGGTCATCTGCCTCGCCGGGCTCTACTTCTTGGGCAAATAGCGAAAAAGGCCGGACAGCATGCTCTGTCCGGCCTTGCGCTACAGTTTTTTCTTCCCCACGAAGGACTCCCGGTACTTCCCCGGCGGCATCCCTACGTGCTTGGAGAACTGCAGATTGAAGTAGTTCTGGGTTTCGAAGCCCACTTGTTCCGCGATCTTCGCCATCGGCAGCTCTGTGGAGATCAGCAGATTCTGGGCCTCGCCAATCCGGCGGCGGAGGAGATACTGGGTGGGCGAATAGCCGCTGGCCTCCTTGAACACATGGGAGAGGTAGTAGGGACTGACGTGAAGGGCCTTTCCGATGTCCTGGAGGGTCAGAGGCTCGCTGAAATGCCCGTCGATGAAGGCTTGGACCTGACGGCCCAGGGTCTTGGGCTCCGCCTCCGCCGGGTCCCGCGCGTCTCCCGTGAGCCGGAGAACCCGGCCCAACAGGGCCAGGGTCAGGTGATGGCACAGAGCCTCGCAGTCTGGGCGGTCCTCCAGCAGATAACGGTACATCATGTCCAGCAGCAGCCGCAGGTCCTCCGCCTCCTCCCCCGCATGGAAGAGGGGCGGGACCCCGCCGGCCAGGAGGGCATTTTCCCGCAGTCCCGGCAGGCGCAGCCCGGCGATGGCGGCGCAGTAGGCGGAGATGGCGTTTTTCTCGCTAAAAAACTCGTCGTGAACCACGCCGCTGTTGTAGAGGAGCAGGTCGCCGGCCTTTACGTCATAAAAGGTCTCCCCCACCAGAAAGCGGCCCTCGCCTCCGCAGATCAGAAGAATCTCCGCCAGGTCCTGGTGGGCATGGAGAATGCTGTGGTAAGCCCGGTCGGAGGGCAGGGTCCGGCTGACATACACCAGCCGAGGCGCGGTCTCCGAAGGGAAGAGGGAGCGGGCCTCCCGCTTCACAAAGCACAAAATTCGTTCGTCTGTCAATGGGTCCTCCTTTCCCTCCGGGAGCGCAAGATGTTGTAAAGCTGGCAGGCCCGCCCTCCCCGGGCCGGGCCTTTCTCCGGGAAAAACCGGCAAGATATTGAATGTCTTTTCCTCCGGGGCGTGGTATCATCATACCAACGTCAAGAAAGAAGGAGGTGCCCCACATGCTGTACACGCTGCTTTCCATCGTGGTACTGGGCGGTGCCGTTTGCCTGAACCGCTAAACCACTGAATCGACCCGCCAAGCGGCCCCTTCGGGGGCCGCTTTTTCGTGTATCAATAACCCCGGGTCCGGTCGATGAGGCTGGCTAAAGGCCGCCCGGCGGCGTAGTTCTCCAAATCCCGGCAGAACATCTCCACGTTCTGGTCGCAGGTGTAGCCCAGGGTCATGTTTCCGGAGACGTGGGGGGTGAGGATGAGGTTTTTCGCCGTCCACAGGGGATGGTCCTGGGGCAGGGGCTCCGGGTCCATCACGTCCAGGGCCGCGCCCCTCAGGCGTCCGGCGTTCAGGGCCTCCACCAGGGGCGCCTGCTCAATGGCGGTGCCCCGGCCCACGTTTACCACAAAGGCCCCCTGGGGCAGCAGAGCGATCCGCGCCCGGTTCAGAATATGGACCGTCTCCGCCGTGCCGGGGAGGGCCATGATCAGGTTTTCCGTCCGAGGCAGCACCTCGTCCAGCCGCTGTATGGGCAGCACCTCGTCAAAACTCTCCTGGGCCCGGCCGCCGCGGCTCAGGCCAGTGATCTTCGCCGCCCCCAGCCCTCGGAGGCGGTCCGCCACGTTGGTGCCGATGTCTCCCGTGCCCAGGATGGTGAAGGAGTTGTCCCGAATGGACCGGATGGGAAGCTGGTTGCTCCACCCCCGATTTCGGACCACCTCCTCGTACTCCGGCATCCGCCGGAGGAGCATCAGCAGCACCATAATCACATGCTCCGCAATGGTGACGCCGTAACAGTTGGAGTTGGTCAGCAGGCAGTCCGGGTTCGCGAAAAGGGACGGGTCCTTGCAGTAGGGATCCACCCCGGCATAGGAGCAGCAGTACCATTTCAGGGAGGCCGGGGCCGCCCGGAGAAGCTCCAGGTGGTGGGCGTAGAGGATCTCGCAGTCCTGGAGGCAGGCTTTCGCCTCCTCAAACTGGTCCAGGCGGAAGAATTTAGGGGCGAAGCCCAGAGCCTCCGCCGTGTCCTGAATCCGGGCCTTGTGGGTCTCTGTGAGAAATTCCTGGTAAACACAGATTTTTTTCATAACCGTTGGTCTCCTTGTCGTAAATATTCCAGCAGGGCCTCGGCGGATTTCATGCCGTCGGCCGCGGCGGAGAGGATGCCCCCGGCATAGCCCGCCCCCTCGCCGCAGGGATAGAGCCCTCCCAGGGCGGACTGACCGTCCGGGCCCCGGAGGACGCGGAGGGGAGAGGAGCTGCGGCTTTCCACAGCGGTGAGAACGGCGTCCGGCGCGTCATAGCCCCGGAGCTTCCGTCCCAGGATGGGCAGGGCTTCCTCCAGCGCCGCCGCCACAAAGGGCGGCAGACATTCGTGGAGGTCCGTCCAGGTGACGCCGGGGCGGTAGCTGGGCCGGACCCGCCCCGGCCCCCCGGAGGGCCGCCGGGCTAAGAAGTCCTCCACCCGCTGGGCAGGGGCCCGGTAGCCGCCGCCCCCCAGGGCGTAGGCCGCCTCCTCCAGCTGCCGCTGGAAGGCCACCCCGGCCAGAGCGTCCTTGCCGAAGTCCTCCGGTGTGACATTGACCAGTATTGCGCCGTTGATGTTCTCCTTGTCCCGGGCAAATTCGCTCATGCCGTTGGTCACGATCCGCTCCGGCTCCGAGGCGGCGGCCACCACCTCCCCGCCGGGGCAGACGCAGAAGGAAAACACCCCCCGCCCATTGGGCAGGTGGCAGGAGAGCTTGTAGGTGGAGGCGGGCAGACCCGGGTGCCCGGCGTATTGGCGGTACTGGGCGGCGTCGCAGTCCGCCTGGCGGTGCTCAATGCGAAGGCCCACGGCGAAGGGCTTGGCCTCCATGGGCACGCCCCGCTTGTACAGCGTTTCAAAGGTGTCCCGGGCGGAGTGCCCGGGGGCGAGAATCAGGCTTCGGCAGGGGAGCGTCTCCCGCCCCTCCGGACCGGAAAGCTCCACGCCGGTGAGTACGCCATGCTCCGTCCGCAAATCCACCAGCTGGGTCTCAAAGCGGATGTCCGCCCCCAGGGCGGTCAGCTTCTGTCGGAGGTTTTGGAGGACGGTGTGGAGATAGTCCGTTCCCACATGGGGCTTGGCGTCGACAAGGATGTCGGGAGGCGCACCGCAGGAGACCAGCCGCTCCAGGATGAAGCGGTGGCGGAGGTCCTTGGTGCCGGTGTTCAGCTTGCCGTCGGAAAAGGCTCCGGCTCCGCCCTCGCCAAACTGGACGTTGCTGGCCGGGTCCAGCTGGCCGGTTGACCAGAAGCGCTCCACATCGGCCTCGCGGGCCTCTACGGGACGGCCCCGCTCCAGGAGAATGGGCCGCTGGCCCGCCTCCGCCAGAACCAGGGCGGCGAAGAGCCCCGCTGGGCCCGCCCCCGCAACAACAGGCGCAGCCTCCGGTGGGGGAAGGGGCTCCGGCAGGCGGTAGGCCGGGCCCGGCTCCAGGCGGCCAACCTTCCAATTCCGGCAGCGGCGGAGAACGGCGGGCTCGCTATCCACCGTTGCGCAGACGGTGTAAATCACCGCCACACCCTCCCGGGCGTCGATGCTGCGGCGGAGAATCTGGAGGTCCCGGATATCCGAAGGGGCGAGGCGCAGCAGCCTGGCGGCTTGGGTGCGGAGGTTCGCCTCGCCGCTGCCGGGGGGCAGGCGGAGGCCTTCGAGCTTGATCATGGAGGATCTCCTTTCGTGGGAGTATTGCTTTTATTATAGCACAGCGCCGCCACTGGACGGAAGGGGGGTGGAAGCGGATTTTTCCGCAAAAAAGAAATTTGGGAAAAAATCTGAAAACCCCTTGACAAGGCGAATTTTTTTAGTATAATGATAGCTGTTCCAAAGAAATACAGCGGGTTTGTGTAAAGGTAGCACAGCAGACTCTGACTCTGTATGTGAGGGTTCGAATCCTTCACCCGCTGCCACGAAAAACCTTGAAGCCGCAATGGTTTCAAGGTTTTTTTCATGCCCTTTTGACCCTTGCGTTGACTCTTACGGGATCTTTTAACAATGTCAGCCCATATTTACTATGTACTGCCGCATCCGCTGGGCGCTGTCTTCTTTCATATGCTCGGACATGTACCCATAGACATCCAGCGTAAATGCCGCCGTGGCGTGGCCAGGTTTCCCCGCGCTGTTTTCACATCGTCGCCGTTCTGGAGAGACAGTACGGCATAGGTATGGCGGAGATTATGCACCCTGGCCTGACGGAGGCCGCCAGTTTTTTAAAATGGTGGTAAACGGTTTGGGGATGGAGATGCCCTCTAAGCTCGTTGGTAAACACAATAGCGGCTTGTCTCTCCTTTTCTGTTTTCCAGCCCTGCCATAAACTTCCCGACAGCAGTTTATCTTCCGCCTGTTTTTGTTTCCACCGCTTTAACACGGCAGATACGATTACTGCCCCATCTTCGACAATGGCGCGGGCCTGATGTCCAACACGCAGCTCTCCCCCATGGATATCGCGCCGCTCTCCGCTCCGCTGGCCAGGCCCCTCAACACCACATTCACCCGGCAGATGAATGCGGCCCGAAGTTTGTACGGGCCGCAGCTGGTATGGCTTCTGGTCCTGCTCTGCTTTTTCTCCAGCATGGCCGCCACGAACGATGTGGCCCTGATCACCTTTGTGCCCTTCACCTTTACGGTCTTGGACCTGATTGGGCCGGAAGCTCCGAAGCGGCTGACAATCCCTATCGTCGTCCCGCAAACCGTCGCCGGGCTACGATTCTGGACCGTTCGATTTTCGCCCGGGTGGACTACAGCCTTCTGCTGACCTTTGTGGGATTTTTCGTGTTCATCGGCAATATGGGGAGGCTTCCTGTCTTCTATGAGTTCCCGCAAAAAATCGTCTCCGGCCATGAGCTGCTGGCGGGCGCGGCGGCCAGCCAGGTGATCAGCAACGTCCCGGCGGCGCTGCTGTCCGGATTTACGGAGAACCTCACGCCCCTCATTATTGGCGTTATCCCTGGCGGGCTGGGCACGCTGATCGCGTCCATGGCAAGCCTGATCTCCTACAAGTTTGTGGCGCGGGAGGAGCCTGGAATGAAGGGGCCATACTTCCGGCAGTTTACATACACCAACGTTGTCTTTCTGGCTGTCCTACTGGTGTTCGCGTTGGTTTTATAGCAATCCAAGAAATTATCAAGGAATACCAGCGGCAGAAAACCAACCAG
>CAQXTN010000008.1:0-61126 GCA_948916585.1 uncultured Oscillibacter sp.
AAAATTTAACGATGTATGGCAGAAAAAGGCCCGCTGTTTGGGCGCGCTGACAATTTTCAAACAAGCTCTAGTCAATTGTACAGGAAACGGAGAAAAAAGGCAAGAACATTCGGCCGGAAAGAGGCCAAATGCTCTTGCTCTTGTCTGTTTACCTCTGGTACTCGAACTCAAAGCCGTCCATGGACACGGTGTCCCCGTCCTGGATGCCCATTTCCTCCAGCCGCCGGAACACCCCCGCGTCCCGGAGGGCCTTGTCGAACCACATGCGGCTCTCGTAGTCGGCGAAGTTGACGTTGGCCATCAGCCGCTGGAGCCAGGGACCCTCCACGATCCACACGCCGTCCTCGTGCTGGATGTCCAGGGGGGCGGAGGCGTCCGCCTTGGGGGCCCGGGGCACGTAATCCGGCTCATACACGGCGATGGGCGGCAGCACGGACAGCCGCTCCGCCGCCAGCTGCACCAGCTCCCGGGTGCCCTTGTGGGCGGCGGCGGAAATCTCCACCAGGGGATAGCCCAAGGCCTCCGCATGGGCCCGGAGGGCCTCCAGCGGGGCCGGGTCCTCCAGGATGTCCGTCTTGTTGGCGGCCACAATTTGGGGCCGCTCCGCGAGATCCGGGCTGTAGCGCTTCAATTCCTCGTTGATGGCGTCGAAGTCGGCAACCGGGTCCCGGCCCTCGCTGCCGGACACGTCCACCACATGGACCAGCAGGCGGCAGCGGTCGACGTGGCGGAGGAAGTCGTGGCCCAGGCCCGCCCCCTCGCTGGCCCCCTCGATAATGCCGGGGATGTCCGCCAGGACGAAGCTGACGCCATCCTCCACCCAGACCACCCCCAGGTTGGGGAAGAGGGTGGTGAAGTGGTAGTTGGCGATCTTGGGCTGGGCCTTGGAGACAACCGACAGGAGGGTGGACTTGCCCACGTTGGGGAAGCCCACCAGGCCCACATCCGCCAGGAGCTTTAGCTCCAGGATGACGTCGTGGCTCTCCCCGGGGAGGCCCGCCTTGGCGAAGCGGGGGACCTGGCGGGTGGGGGTGGCGAAGTGGCTGTTGCCCCAGCCGCCCCGGCCCCCCCGGCAGAGGACGAAGGGCTCGCTGCCGCTCATGTCGGCCATAATCTCGCCGGTTTCGGCCTCCCGGACCAGGGTACCCCGGGGGACCCGGATGGTGAGGGACTGGCCGTCCCTGCCGGACTTGCGGCCCCCCTGGCCGTCGGCGCCGTTAGCGGCGGAATATTTGCGCTTATAGCGGAAGTCCATCAGGGTGGACATATGGTCGTCCACCTGGAGGATGATGGAGCCGCCCCGCCCGCCGTCGCCGCCGTCGGGGCCGCCCGCGGCGACATATTTCTCCCGATGGAAGGCGATGGCGCCGTTGCCGCCATTGCCGGCTTTTACCGTGATACGGGCTTTGTCGATAAATCCTGATGACATAAAGGTCTCCTTAAGGTTTCCCCCTTTGGGGGAGGCTTGTACTCGCCCTTCGGGCGGGGCGGATTGGCAACCAGCGATGGCTGGTGCAATGCACCCCCCATTTTCTCTTTTCCTTCCAGAAGGAAAAGAGAAAACGGGCCGTGCACGGTCCAAAAGAGAAAAGGAAGTATCGTCCCTGCGGGGGGACGAGGGACGGGGGCGCGGCTGAATGATCGGCGGAGCCGGAATGACTTCCCACGCGCAATTGGATTGAGCGGGGGTTTGTTCCTCAACGAATGGACAAGCTCCTCTTTTCGCTGCCGCTACCCTGGTGGTAACGGCTCCCGGCCCGCTAGTTGGTCCAGGGTGACGCCGTAATAGTCGGCAAGGACGCACAGCTTACTCAGGTTCGGTTCCCGCTCTCCACTTTCATAGCGGCGGTAAGACATCGAGGACATGCCGCATTGAACCGCCACGACTTCCTGGCTCCTCTGAAGCCGCTTTCGACAAATTTTTAAATTCTCGGAAAACGCGCTCATAAATCCCCCACTCCTCTTGACAAATGAGGTCTCGACCGTTATACTTATAACATACCGTTCGGAACATAATGTTTAGTACTATTCCGAGGAGATGATTTTATGACGGACCTTATCAATCATCTATACTTTTACTCCGAAGATCATTGTATTCCTCAAAGCTTGGAAACCCCGGAGTACCGAAAGACCGTCCACGGCTTAGAGCGAGACTGGGCGAGATTCCGCTCCACCCTGACGGCAGAGCAGAACCGGCGGCTGGAGGACCTGCTGTCCCGTCAGTTCACCGTCAAGCTCACAGAGGAGCAAGCGGTATTCCGCTCCGGCCTGTCCATAGGGGTAACACTCGGCCGCCTGTAAAAACCCAACTAGCGGCAGCGAAAAGAGGAGCTTGTCCATTCGTTGAGGAACAAACCCCCGCTCAATCCAATTGCGCGTGGGAAGTCATTCCGGCTCCGCCGATCATTCAGCCGCGCCCCCGTCGCGTCCCCCGTTACTTCTTTTTCTCTTTTGGACCGTGCACGGCCCGTTTTCTCGTTTTCTTCTGGAAGAAAAAGAGAAAATGGGGGGTGCATTGCACCAGCCATCATCATGGCTGAAATCCCCCCCGCCCGAAGGGCCGGCCCCCCACCCCCTGGGAAGGGGGGAGAAAAAGGACCCGGACAGGATGTCCAGGCCCTTCTAAAACGCTCACTCAGCCTCGTAGACAGAGACCTGCTTGCGATCCTTGCCCAGCCGCTCGAAGCGGACCGTGCCGCTGGCGGTGGCAAACAGCGTGTCGTCGCTGCCGCGGCCCACGTTCACGCCGGGGTGAATGTGGGTGCCGCGCTGGCGGACGAGAATGTTGCCCGCCAGGACGAACTGGCCGTCCGCCCGCTTGGGGCCCAGGCGCTTGGCCTTGGAGTCGCGGCCGTTCTTGGTGGAGCCGCCGCCCTTCTTGTGGGCGAAGAACTGTAAACCAATGCGAATCATGTCAGGGACCATCCTTTCTGAAAGATTTTAGATGGGGAAGGGGACCTCAGTCCGCTTCCAAAACCTCAATGTTGTCCGGGTACTCGTCGTGGAGCATGGTGAAATAGACCATCAGCCCTGTCAGAAGGGTCTGGCAGGCGCTCTCCGCCGTGGGGCCTAAGGCTCCGGGAAGGCGCAGGGAAATCAGCGCCTTGTCCTCGTCAATCCGCACCGCGGCGGCAAGGCCCAAAACGTCGTTGACGGTGGCCTCCACCAGGGTGACGGCGGCGGTGATGGACGCGCAGAGGAGGTCTTCCCCCGCCTCGGCCCAGCCGCTGTGGCCCTTGGCCTCAAAGCCGGTGATCCGGCCCGCTTCCGTGTGGAAGGTGACGCTGGTCATGCTCAGACGGAGATCTTGCCGATCTCGACCTTGGTATAGGGCTGACGATGGCCCTGACGCTTGCGGTAGCCCTTCTTGGGATTGTACTTGAAGATGCGGATCTTCTTGCCCTTGCCGTTTTTGACGACCTTGGCCTCCACGGAGGCGCCGGCCACGGTGGGAGCGCCGAAGGTGGCCTTGTCCCCGTCGATGACGGCCAGGACCTGGTCGAACTTCACGGCGTCGCCGGCCTCCTGGGGCAGCTTCTCGATGTAGACCACGTCGCCCTCGGCCACCTTGTACTGCTTTCCGCCGGTCACGATGATCGCGTTCATGCTTGTTTCAACTCCTTCATTTACGGGCTCGCTGTCGGGGGCGGCGTCTGCGCGCACTTATTCAGGCCCATTCAAAGCGGCTTCCCTAGTATATCAGCAGAATTTGGGCTTGTCAATGGGGGTTTGGCGATTTTTTGGAAAACCGGGCGGGATTCGGAATCTTTTCCCCGGGGCAGGACATTGCCGCGGGGGAAAACGCCCCGCCTCGTATTTTATGGAGAGGCGCAGGGGCGGACACACAGGTCCGCCCCTACAGGATGAATCTCCGAATCGGGCGTCCTCTCAGCAGGACGCCAGCAAAGCCTCCAGCTCCTCCCGGGAGAAGCGCTGCGCGTTGTCGCAGAAGCGGCAGGTCAGCTCCGCGCTCCCCTGCTCGTCGATCATGGCCCGCAGCTCCTCCCGGCCCAGGCTGATGAGGGCCCGCTCCATCCGCTCCCGGCTGCAATCGCAGCGGTACGCGATGGGCCGCTTCTCCAGCACCTCCAGCGCAAGGCCCGGCAGGGCCGCGCGGAGCAGGGCCTCCGGGTCCGGGTCGGCCCTCAAAAGCTCTGTCACCGGCCCGGCGGCCCGGAGAGAGGCCTCCAGCCGCTCCGCCGTCTCCTCGCCCGCACCGGGGAGGAGCTGGACCAGATACCCTCCGGCGGACAGGACGCTCTGGTCCCGGTCCACCAGTACCCCCAGGCCGCAGGCCGTGGGAATCTGCTCGGACTCCACGAAGTAGAGGGCGATGTCCTCGGCAATCTCCCCCCAGAGAAGGCCCACGCTGCCCACATAGGGCTCCTTCATCCGCAGGTCCCGAATTACCGTCAAAGTCCCTTGGTTTCCTACGGCGGTCCCCACGTCCAGCTTCCCGTCCTCCCGGAGGGGAAGGTCTACGGCGGGGTGCTCCACCGTTCCCCGGACGTTGCCCTCGTGGTCCGACACCGCCAGCAGGGTCCCCAGTGGGCCGCCGCCCTTGATTTGCAGGGTGAGGCTGGCGGCCTCCTCTTTCAGGGCGTTGCCCATCATGGAGGCCCCCGCCAGAAGGCGGCCCAGGGCCGCCGTGGCCACCGGCAGGGTCTTGTGGATCTGCCGGGCCCGCTCCGTCAGGTCCCGGGTGGACACGGCGGAGACTTTTATCAGGCCGTCCTGGGAGATGGCCCGGATCAATTGGTCGCTCATGGTTCAAACTCCTTGCTTCAGCAGCATTGAAATTGCCAGCGGTCCTCGTTGAGCCTCGGGGGCTTATCCGTCAGGTCCCCCGTCAGATGGACGGAGGAAAAGCCCGCCTCGCCCAGGGCTTCCCGCAAAAACGCCTCGCTCCAGGCCCGCTCCCGGTGCTCCTCGAAGGAGCGGTCCCAGGCCCCGTCGGGCCGGAGGCGGAACAGGTCCACCTGATAGGCGCAGATCTGCTTTTTCTCGGAAAAGAAGGTCCGCCAGACGCAGAAGCTCTCCTCCGTCTCGTCCATGTAGAGCTGCCCGTCCATCCGCCGGAGCTTGTAGGGGGTGTTCACGTCGAAGAGGAACAGGCCCCCCGGCTTGAGCCAGCGGCGGACATGGCGGAAGGTCTCCCTCAAATCCCGCTCCGCCGTCAGGTAGTTCAGGGAATCCAAAGTGGAGACCACCGCGTCCGCCGGCTGGGCCAGGCGGAGCCTGGGCATGGCCTGGTGGAGGAACAGGGGCGGGCGCTCCAGGCCCGCCGCCTTGGCCGCCGCCTGGGTCAGCATCTCCTCGGACCCGTCGGTGGCGAGGACCCGGTAGCCCTTCTTCGCCAGAAGGCACGCGATGGTCCCCGTGCCGCAGGCCAGGTCCAGCACCGTCTCCACGGGGATGGGGCTTTCGCGGAGCCGCCGCGCAAGAAACGCCGCCCGGCGGCGGTAGGACCCGTCGGCCATGAGGCCGTCGTAGCTGGCGGCCAGGGCGTTATAGGCGCTCATGAGGGCTTGTCCTTCATCCGGGCGAAGAGCTGGGCATAGGCCCCGGTGCCGTAGTTCAGCGAGCGGTTCACCCGGCTGATGGTGGCGCTGGACGCGCCGGTGCGCTCCAAAATCTCGTTATAGATCATGCCGTCGTCCAGCAGGGAGGCCACCTCGAAGCGCTGCTCCATGCTCCTGAGCTCCGCCACGGTGCAAAGGTCCTGAAAAAACTGATAGCACTCCTCCTCGTCCCGGAGCTGCAAAATGGCCCTGTAGAGCTGTCCGCTTTTTTCTTTTTTGCCGATCTTCACCATGAGACCTCCTGTCGTTGATTTCAGCACCTCTATTTTAACCTTTCAGAGCGTGAAAGTAAAGGGGGCTTTTGGGGAAAATTTCGGGAAAAACGCCCTCCCTTGTCACCGCCTCCCCCTCCGGCGCATAGGCTGGAGAAATACGGGGAGAGGAGCGGTGGCTGTGGGAGAGCGTCTGGCCCTGAAAACGGAGCCCTTCGCGGCGGAGCGGGAGTGGACGGTGGAGGGTGTGCCGGTGCTGTCGGCCCTGGCCCAGGCGCCGGAGCCGGAGGGGAAGGACCGGACGGCCCGGCGAATCAAGCGCTTTTATCAATTGCAGTGCCGCGCGTTCCTGCGCTACTGCGAGCGGTGCCTGTTTCCCCAGGCGGCGGCGGAGTGCCGGGCGGCCCTGGAGGCCAGCCGCCCCCTGCCCGCCTTCCGGGCGGAGCTTTCTTACCAGGTGACCTATCACGAGGGGGGGCTTTGGAGCCTCTACACCCAGACCCGGGAGACCTTGGGCCCCGGCCCGGCCCTGGTGACCCGGCGGGGGGACACCTGGGATTTGGCGGCGGGATACCCGGTGCCGCTGAAGGACTTCTTCCCCGCCGGGGCGGCCTGGAAAAAGCGGATTCTCCGCCACGCGGAGGAGGAGATCCGGCGGCGGGAGCGGGCCGGGGCGGGCCGCTGGCGGGAGGACTGGCGGCGCCAGCTCCGGCGGCGGTTCAACCCCCAGAACTTCTACTTAACGGCGGAGGGCCTGGCCTGCTTCTGGCCCATGTACGCCATCGCCCCGGCGTCGGAGGGGGTGCCGGTGTTCTTGCTGCCCTATGGGGAAGGGGTATCGCCGGAGCGGAAGGCGGAAGCCTGAGAAAAAGACCCCAGTTCGCTGGGGTCTATGTTAATATCCCAAACGCCCAGAAGAATACAAACACGGCGCACCGCGTCCTTTTCGTCCCGGGCAACTTGGATGGCTCGGGCAATGGCGATGCCCAGAGGGCATGCTTCCCGGTCTTTCAGTTGGCACGCAGGAGACTTGTGCTTCATTCTGAGTCGCCTCCAAAACATCAGTTTTCTACATATATGTAGGCATTATAGCAGATGAATTACATATCATCAAGATATATCCTATATATATGGAGTTTTTTATGAAACGCAGCACGCCCATGCGCCGAAACATTGGCGCGAAGGTCCGGCATTACCGAAAGCGGCTGGGCCTGACGCAAAAGGAATTGGCGGCCCGTCTACAGGTGAACGGCTGTGATTTATCAGCGACCATTGTTGGACATATTGAGACCGGGCACCGGGCCGTCTCCGTTTTTGAGATTGACAAATTAGCTGAAGTCCTCCATGTGGACTACAACGCCCTGTTTGCCCAGGATTGAGCCGGGCAGACCTTGGGGGAGGGCGGTCTATCGGTAGGAAGGCAATCCCGGGAGGAATGGGCCATGGGCAGCATGGAGGTTCCGGGGGAACGGGCCGCCGAGCACCCGCAAGGGGTACGCCGCGGGCATGAGACACGCGTAAAAACCGGAAGCACGCCTTGCGCGTTCCCCGTCCCTCGTCCCCCCCTGTGGGGGGCCGCAAAAAGAGACAGCCCATTCTGAGCTGTCTCTTTTTTCTGTCGAAAGGCGAAATCTCACTTCACGCACTTGACCACCAGGCGGGTCAGGCCGAAGAGGCCGATAGCGTTGGGAATGACCATCAGGTTATTGAACATATCCGACAGCTCCCACACCAGGTCGTTGGACGCCAGGGTGCCCAGGAAGATAAACACCAGGGCAATCAGCGTATAAGCCACGATGGACTTCTTTCCAAACAGGTAGGTCATGTTAATCTTGCCGAAGAGGTTCCACCCCAGGATGGTGGAGAAAGCGAAGAAGAACAGGCACACCGCCACAAACATGGCCCCCAGGTTCTCCCCGAACACCACGCCGAAGGCCGTCTGAGCCAGATTGGCCTTGCCGATGACCTCGGTGACGGAGCCGGTATACCCGCCCGCCAGGGGACCGCCCTCGGTGTAGAGGGTGGAGATGATCACCAGGGCGTTGAGGGTCAGCACCACGAAGGTGTCAATGAACACGCCGATCATGGCCACCACGCCTTGATCGTGGGGGCAGGACACGTTGGCCAGCGCGTGGGCGTGGGGGGTGGAGCCCATACCGGCCTCGTTGGAAAAGAGGCCCCGCTTGGCGCCCTGGCTCAGGGCGATTTTCAGCGCCGCGCCGAAGCCGCCGCCCAGGATGGCCTGGGGCTGGAAAGCGTACCGGAAGATCATAGCCACGGTGGCGGGGAGGTACTTGGCCCGGACCACCAGCACCACCAGCCCGCCCAGGACGAAGAGGGCCGCCATGATGGGGACGACCTTCTCCGTGACGGAGGCCAGGCGCTGCACGCCGCCCAGGAAAATCACGCCGCAGATCACCACCAGAATGACCCCGATGATCCAGGAGGGCACGCCGAAAGCGGTCTGGAAGGTGGAGCCGATGGAGTTGGACTGGACCATGCAGCCGAAGAAGCCCAGGGCCAGGATGATGGCGATGGAGAAGAAGCCCGCAAGGAACTTGCCGAAGGCCCCCCTAAAAGCCGTGGTGATGTAGTACACGGGACCGCCCTGGATGCTGCCGTCCTTGTCCCTCACCCGGGTCTCCTGGGCCAGGACGGCCTCGGAATAGATGGTGGCCATGCCGAAGAAGGCGATGATCCACATCCAGAAGATGGCCCCGGGGCCGCCGGTGAGAATCGCGCCGGAAGCGCCCACGATGTTGCCGGTGCCCACCTGGGCGGCAATGGCGGTGGCCAGGGCCTGGAAGGAGCTCATGCCCCCCTCATGCCGCCCGCCGGAGAGGGAGAGGCTGCCGAACACCTTCCCCATGCCCTCGCCGAAGCAGCGGATTTGGACAAAGCGGGTCTTGATGGAGAACCACAGGCCCACGGCGATGAGAAGCCCCACCAGGATATAGTCGGACAGATAGGCGTTGATGGTCTGCACAATGGGCAGAAGCGTTGCTTGCACTTGCTGTAACATAGATTGTTTCCCTCCTAAAAATAAAAGGAACGGCCCGCGCCGCTCCGAACAAGAGGACGGAAACAGGGGAATCCCCCCGTGCCGTTCCACTCCGTCCTTTTACCTGAGAGATTCGGCGGACGCTCCCACGCGCCGCCTTGCACCTTCGGTACCCGTTTCCGGGCTTCTCCAGAGCCGCATCCGTCCCCGGTCTCTCGGCCCGAGGGCCTGTTTCCGGGGATTTCCTTTGCCGGTATCCAATTTGGTATTACCTTAACACGCCCCGCCCCCGTTGTCAATCGTGCATTTTCACAAAATGTCCGCAATATGGAGACGGATATTTTCTGGCGGCGGACAAAAAGACCGGGAACGCCATGCGCTCCCGGTCCCGTTCGCTCAAAGCTCCCGCACGGAGACCACCCCGGCGGTGGCCAGAATCTCCTGCTTCAAATGCTCCACGTCCAGCCCCTTGTGGAGCCGCAGGGTGAAGATGGCGCAGGCGTTGTGCTCCTCGTTGGACTTGGAGTGAATGATCCCCATGTTGAGGATTTTCAGCCCGTGCTCCCGGAACTCCTGGAGCAGCGTGTCCATGGTCTTGTTGTCGCTGTACTCCACGTAGAGATTGACCTCCGGGGCGTTTTGCAGCATCCGGTACTCCACCCGGGAGAAGAAGAGCTCGGCAACGAGAATCAGGAAGGTGGCGAAGAGCCCCCCCTCGTAGAAGCCGCCGCCCAGGGTCAAACCGATGATGGCCGCCGCCCAGAGGCCCGCCGCCGTGGTCAGGCCCTTTACCCGCTGGCGGCGGGTGACGATGATGGTGCCCGCGCCGATGAAGCCGATGCCCGCCACCACTTGGGCTCCCAGGCGGGCCATGTCGGTGTACTGGCCCAGGACCAGGTAGAGGTACTGGCTGGTCAGGGTGGTCATGGCCGCGCCGAGGCAGATTAAAATATGGGTGCGGAAGCCCGCCGGGCGGCGCTTGTACTCCCGCTCGATGCCGATGACGCCGCCGCAGACAACCGCCAAGGTCATCCGCAGGGCCACGGACCAGATGGTCACGTCCCGCAGGCCGTCAAAGAGAGCTAACATCCCGTTTCTCCTCCTATCCGCTTAAATATCGTGGACGACATACACGTCCTCCAGCTCTGAGATGGAGGCCAGGATTTTGGCGTGGGTGCCCGGCCGGTTCATCCGCAGGGAGAAGATGGCGTTGGGGTGCTGGGAGGGAGTCTGCTTTCCGTGGTCCACCTCCACCTCGTAGATGGTCACGTCCTTGGCCTTGATCCGGTTGATGATTTCCGCCACGTTGTCCAGAGACTGGAACTCCACATAGATATTCATGTTTTTCGCGTTTTCCACAATGAACAGCTCCACCGCCGGAAGCAGGTGGACCACCAGGAAGATCAGAAGGAACGCCAGGCCCACGCACTCGTAGAACCCCGCCCCGACGGCCAGGCCCATGCAGGCCGAGGCCCACAGGCCCGCCGCCGTGGTCAGGCCCTTCACCTTCTGCTGGCCCGTCACCAAAATGGTGCCCGCGCCCAAAAAGCCGATGCCGTTGATGACCTGGGCGCCGAAGCGGCTGACGTCGGTGCGGATGCCGATTTCCGCGGCCCGCTCCGCCCAGACGTGGTGGAGCATATAGGACTCGTACTGGCCCAGCAGCATGGTCAGCGCCGCCGCCATGCACACCAGCATATAGGTGCGGAAGCCCGCCGGGCGGTGCTTCCTGGCCCGCTCCAGACCGATCATGCCACCGCAGAACATGGCCAGGGTCAGCCGCAGCAGCACGGAGACGGTGTTGATCTCCCGCAGGTAATCCAATTGGTGCAGCACTGGACTCGCTCCTCTCCAAATAAATGCCCCTCCGGGCGTAAAGAAAAGGGAAGGAGCGGCGGAAACCGCTTCTTCCATCACCTGTTCAAAAAGGCCGGAAACGTTTGCGGTGCGTCAGCCACACCGGCCGCTGAGTTGTTAATCATTATAGACAGCCCGGGAAGCGTTGTCAACGTTTTCCGCCTTAAAGAGCGTCTTTTCGGCGGGTTTGACAAATAGAAACCAGGGTTTTAGGCGTTTTGCCGGAGAGAAAAGGCGGACATTCCGCCCGCCGGCACGCAAACGTTGTCCTTTCGGATTACCGAATGACGGCGAAGTACAGCCAGAGGCCGAAGGAGATGAGGATTTGCAGGGCCAGAATCAGCGGCACGCCGAACCGGAACGCCTTGTGGAGGGTCTTGTGGCGAAAGACCTTCATGCCCAAAAGGGCCCCCGCGCTGCCCCCGGCGGCGGCCAGGAGGAGAAGGTTTTTCTCGGGAATCCGGCGGACGGTTTCCTTTTTCTCCTTCCGCTTGGCCTTCCACTTGTCTGCGCCGAAGGCCAGGAAGGTGATAAGATTGATCAGCACCAGCCAGCAGGCCAGGAGCCCCCAGGGGGAGCCGATCACGGCCCAGATAAAATCATTGTGCGCCTCCGGCTCGTAGACGGCGGAGAGGAGGGCGAGATTCATATGTACACCTCATTTCGGGGAATCAAGCCTGTGCTGAAATGGGCAATGGCCTGACCTGGGAGGCAGGCCCCACAGGAAAACGAGACCGGCTGGATTCCCAGCCGGTCCATTGTAGCACAGGTCTTAGTTCTTGGCAAGTCCCGCCAGCTCCACCGCCGTCTTGGCGGCGAGCTTAGCGTTGTTATACACCAGCTGGATGTTGCTGTCCAGGGAGCTGCCGCCGGTGAGCTCCTTGATCTTCGCCAGCAGGAAGGGGGTGGTCTCCTTGCCGTGGATGCCCTTGACCTTCGCCTCGTCCACCGCGTCGGAGATGGCTTTTCCGATGACGTCCGCGTCCATGGAGTACTCCTCCGGGATGGGGTTCGCCACCAGCATGCCGCCCACCAGACCCATGTCCTGCTTCACATAGAAGGACTTCGCCAGATCGGCGGGGGTGTCGACGCGGTAGTCCACGCCAAAGCCGGACTTCCGGGTGTAGAAGGCGGGGAGCTCCTCGGTGCCGTAGCCGATGACGGGCACGCCGTGAGTCTCCAGGTATTCCAGGGTCAGCCCCAGGTCCAGAATGGACTTGGCCCCGGCGCAGACCACCATGACGGGGGTCCGGGCCAGCTCCTCCAGGTCGGCGGAGATGTCCATGGTGGTCTCGGCGCCCCGGTGCACGCCGCCGATGCCGCCGGTGGCGAAGACCTGGATGCCCGCCATGTGGGCGATGATCATGGTGGTGGTGACGGTGGTGGCTCCGTCCCGTCCCTGGGCCACCAGGATGGGGAGATCCCGGCGGCTGGCCTTGGCCACGCCCGCGCCGGTCTTGCCGAGATAGTCAATCTCCTCGGGGGAGAGGCCCGCCTTCAGGCGGCCGCCCAGGACGGCGATGGTGGCGGGGACGGCCCCGTTCTCCCGGATGATGGCCTCCACCTTCAGGGCGGTTTCCACGTTCTGGGGATAGGGCATGCCGTGGGAGATGATGGTGGATTCCAGGGCCACCACCGGCTTTCCGGCTTCCAGGGCTTCCTTGACTTCGGCGGCGACGTCCAGATACTTGTTCATGTTCATGATGTTGACCTCCAAAAATATATGAATTTGAGATGGATCAAGCGTTGATCAGGCGGCTTTCCAGGGCCTCCTCACTCATGGCGGGGTTGATGGTCTCCCTGCTCTCCATGGCGATGGAGGAGGCGGCCAGGCCCGCCCGGGCGGTGTCCGCCAAATCCGTGCCCCGGAGATAGGCCCAGGCGATGGCGGCCATGAAGGCGTCCCCGCAGCCGGTGGCGTTTACCAGCTCCGCCGGAAGGCATGGCAGCCGCGCCCGGCCGCTGCGGTCCGCGGCGAACACGCCCTCCGCCCCCAGGGAGATGAACACCCGGCGCAGGCCGGTTTCCAAAAGGGCGTCGGCGGCTTTGTTCAGGCTGGCCTCGCCGGTGATGGGCACGCCGGAGAGGAGCTCCGCCTCCAGACGGTTGGGCTTCAAGGTGTGGAGCTTGCCCAGGACAGGCTTTAATTTCACGGCCTTGGCGGTGGACACCGGGTCGGCGAAGAGAGGGGCGGCGCAGTTCTCCGCCAGCCAGGCGATGCTCTCCTCGGGGATGTTGGTGTCGATAACCACCACCTGGCTGGCGTCCAGGAGCTTGCGCCGCTGGGCCAGGGCCTGGGGGGTCAGGTGCCGGTAAATCTCCATGTCGCTGACGGCCAGGGCCATGTCCCCCCGCTCGTCGTTGATAAAGAGGTAGGTGGAGGTCCGCCCGCCGGGGATGACGGGGGACTGGGAGATGTCGATGCCAAGCTCCCCGCAGCTGGCGGCCAGCTTCTGGGCGTTGAGGTCGTCCCCGAAGGCGGTCAGCAGCCGCACGTCCAGGCCCATCAGGGCCATGTTGTGGGCGATGTTCCGCCCCACGCCCCCAAGAGACGAGTGGACCGCGCCGGGGTTGGAATCCCGCGCAACCAAAGCCGCCTCCGGGCGGCCGCCGATGTCCACGTTCACGCCCCCCACGACGGTGACATAGGGGGCGGTCTGGACGATGTAGCCCTTGCCGGTGATGTAGCCTTTTTTCATCAGGTTGGAGATATGCACGGCGACGGAGGAGCGGGTGATGCCCGCCTTGTCCGCCAGCTCCTTTTGGGAAATGAGGGGGTTTTCCTCAATCCAGTTCAAAAGCTGCCGCTCCCGCTTGGTCATGGTCCACCTCCGTATAAACAATTCTTTAGCTTCTTAATCTATTGCTTATTTTACACATAATTTTTGTTTTGTCAAGCCCCATTTCAAAAAATTTCGCGAAGAAGAAGGAGCGGGGCATGCCCCGCTCCTTTTTCTTACCAATCGTGCCTTGGCGTATAGATTCCTTTTGCCCAGAAAGCGTTGACAATGGCGTCAATCCGGTGGAAACACGCCGGGTCCTCCAGGGCGTCGTCGTCCAGGACCGCCTTGATCTCGGAGAGCAGACTCATGGCCTCGGCGTTCAGCTTGGGGGCCAGTTCCTCTATGCTCAGGGAATTTACGTAAACCATGACCATCTGCTCAAGGGTCTTTTCATACAAGGCCTGGGGAATTTCAGAATTCATCGCGCTCACCTCACCCCCTAGTATAGGTCAAAATCACCCTAATATCAATAGGTCAATTTGCCATAATATTGCCGGGTGATAGCATGTCCAGATTGAAGAAACTGCGAAAAGAGCGGGGATTTTCCCAAATTAAAATGCAGATGCTGACGGGAATTGACCAGAGCGATTATTCCAAAATCGAAACGGGGAAGCGAAGCATGTCCTTTGAACAGTGCCGGCGCGTCGCCTTGGCGCTGGAGACCAGCATGGACTATCTGGCGGGCCTGACCGACGACCCGAAGCCCTATCCCAGAAGCCCCGAATAAAGCTGCGCCTCCCCCGCAAACGCGGGGGAGGCGTTTTGACCGTCCGTCCCCCCTCCGGGGCCGATGGTCCAAGAGCCCTGGACGGCGGGGCCCGCTTTGGGTATACTGAGGGCAGAGAGGAGGCGGGCGCTTTGAAAATCGACGTGACCCTGGACCCGGCCCTGGAGGAGCTGCTGGTAAAGGTGCTCTCTCCGGGGGAGACGGAGGAGCTCCAGTCCCTCCTGCGGCGGCTGGAGGAGCCGGAGCGGCTGACGCTCTTTCGGGAGGGGACCGCCGTGCCCTTGGACCCAGGGGAGGTCCTGCGGTTCTACGGCGAGGACAAGGAGGTCCGGGCCCAGGCCCTGGGCGGGGCGGTTTACACCGTCCGCCTCCGGCTGTATGAATTGGAGGAGCGGCTGGACCGGCGGACCTTCGTCCGGGTGTCCCACTCGGAAATCGTCAACTGGAAGCGGGTGACGGCCCTGGATTTAAGCCTGTCCGGCACCATCCGGGTGACCCTGGAGGGCGGCGTGGTTACCTACGTCTCCCGGCGGTACGTGAAGAAAATCAAGGAGGTGCTGAGGATATGAGCAAATCCGAAGTCCGGCGGGAATTCCTCCGGCGGGTCAAGGCGGGCTTCCCCTGGGGAATCGCCCTGGTCTATCTGGTGTTTGTGCTGGGAAACGCCTTCACCATCCCCAGGCCGGAGGGCGGAAATCTGCTGGTGGTGCCCGGGGCCATGGCGGAGGCCTACGGAAGCCCGGTGGCGGCGGCTCTGGTCCAGTTTTTCTGGTCCGGCCTCCTGGGGGCGGCGCTGAACACCATGGAGGTTCCCTTCCTCCTGGAGCGGCGGACCCTCCACTGGTCCGGGGCCCATTTTCTGGGGACGGCGGCGGTGTTCTCCCTGGCGGGGTGGCGGTGCCGGTGGTTCCCCATCCGGGAAAGCTGGCTGTGCCTTCTGGGCCTGCTGCTTTTGCTGTACGTGCTGAAATGGTCCGTCCGGTTTCTGGAGTGGCAGTCCGACGTGTGGGCCATTCGGAAATCCTCCGGCCTGGAGGGGGCGGACCCGCCCTGGAAAACCCTGGCCCCGTACCTTCTTCTGGCGGCGGCGGTGGAGCTGCTGCTTCCCCCGGGCCTGCGGCTGGCGGACGCCCGGGATTTCCCGGTGCTGACGGGAATTTTTTACCCCTTCCTGGTCCTGCCGCTGTTCTGCTTTTTCAGCGCCTGTCCCCTGGGAACCCGGCTCCGCCGCTGGTGGCTTCTCTACCCGGCGGCGTGCGCGGCGCTGACCCTGCCCTGCGTGTTTTGGCTGTACAACTACACGGCCCTGTTTCAGGCGTGGACGTCGGGAGCCGCCGCCCTGGCAGGGGGGCTGCTGGGCGTGGTTTTGCGGCGGCTGAAAAAAAGGGAATAACCCTGGAACCAAACCGCCTCCCTTTCCGTCTAAACGGGAAAAGGAGGCGGTTTTATGAAGCTCTGGAAACGTGTGTTTATTCTGGCCCTCTGCCTATTGCTGACGGCCTGCGCCCCGGCGGCGGAAACGCCGGAGTCCCCGGCCCGGACGGAGGGCCCCGCGGCCCCGGCGGACCCCGCGGGCGTCCCCCCCTCCCTGGCGGAGGACGAAGAGCCCACGGTCCTCACCTGCCGCGTTGTGGACGGGGCGGAGGACGGAAATCTGCTTTTGGCGGAGCTGGACGAAGGGCTCTACGGCGGAACCGGGGTTTACCGGCTGAACGTAAAGGACGTGCCCGTGACCCTGGATGGGGAGGCGGCGGAGCCGTCGGTCCTGGAGGACGGCATGGCGGTGGACGTGGCCTTCAACGGCCATGTGCTGGAGAGCTTCCCGGCCCAATTGGGGGAGGTGTATTCCGTCTCCGCCTGGTCCCGTGGCCGGGGGCGGAACGGCGGCGGGACTATGTTCGACCTCTGTGGGCTGTATCTCCAGGTGCTGGACGACCTGTGGAAGAAGGACCCGGCGCTGAACGGGGACATTTCCCAAATCGCCCTGGACCTCTCCCGGGCCCCCGGGGAGCTGACGGAGGGGGAGAAGCTGGCGCTGGTCCACCGCTTTGGGGAGCTCCGCGGAGTGGAAGCCTTTGCCGCCACGTTTGAGGAGCTGGAGAAGCAGGGCTATCTAACCTCTGAGCCCCTAGGGAACGGCGCGCCGGAGGGGGCGGCGTTCCTCCACTGGGAGGACGGGTGCCTCCTCTCCATCACGCCCAGCGAGGACCACGAGGGGGAGGACTATTCTTTGCCCACGCTGTTTTTCAACGCGGAGAAGTGGCGGTCCTCCCTGGGGGCATATACCTTTTATGGCTGCTCCGCCATGTGGCCCCAGGGCGGGACCTGGACGGACTACCAGATCGGCGGTGAGATGATTTCGTAAGGGGGCATGGCTGGTCCCACCCAGGCACCGGCATTTCGGGGAAGGGCGGACACATAGGTCCGCCCCTACGGATTCGTTTATCGGAGCATCAGCGGCAGCGGAAAGAGGAGGCAGTCCGTTCGACCGCCTCCACCCCCCGCCCGCACCATGCCGCGGGCAGAAGACATGCATAAAAAACGGAGGCGCGCCTTGCGCGTCCCCCGCCCGAAGGACAAGAAAAAACTCCCCCTTTCGGGGGAGCTTTTCACAATCGCCAAGCGCGGCTTAGAAGTCTGCGCTGCCCACCGTGCGGGGATGCGGCAGCACGTCCCGGATATTGCTCACGCCGGTGAGATACATTACCAGCCGCTCGAACCCCAGGCCGAAGCCCGCGTGGCGGCAGGAGCCGTAGCGCCGCAAATCGCAGTACCACCAGTAGCTCTCCGGGTCCATGTCCAGCTCCTTGATGCGGCGCTCCAGGACCTCCAGCCGCTCCTCGCGCTGGCTTCCGCCGATGATCTCCCCGATGCCGGGGACCAGGCAGTCCGCCGCGGCCACGGTCTTCCCGTCGTCGTTGAGGCGCATATAGAAGGCCTTGATCTCCTTGGGATAGTCCGTCACAAACACCGGGCGCTTGAAGACCTGCTCCGTGAGATACCGCTCGTGCTCCGTCTGGAGGTCGCAGCCCCAGTAGACCTTGTAGTCGAACTGGTCATTGTTCTTCTCCAGAATCTCCACGGCCTCCGTGTAGCTCACCCGGCCGAAGTCGGAGGAGGCCACATGCTCCAGCCGCTGCTTGAGCCCCTTGTCCACGAAGCTGTTGAAGAAGCTGATTTCGTCGGGGCAGCGCTCCATGACCTTTTGGATGGCGTACTTGATCATGGCCTCCGCCACGTCCATGTCCCCCGCCAGATCGCAGAAGGCCATCTCCGGCTCGATCATCCAGAACTCGGCGGCGTGGCGCTGGGTGTTGGAGTTCTCCGCCCGGAAGGTGGGGCCGAAGGTGTACACGTCCCCGAAGGCCATGGCGAAGTTCTCGGCGTTGAGCTGGCCGGAGACGGTCAGGTTCGCGGGCTTGCCGAAGAAGTCCTGGGTAAAGTCAATCGCTCCGTCCTCGGTCCGGGGCGGGTTCTCCGGGTCCAGGGTGGTGACCCGGAACATCTCCCCGGCGCCCTCGCAGTCGCTGGCGGTGATGATGGGGGTGTGGACGTAGACAAAGCCCCGGCTCTGGAAGAACTCGTGGATGGCGAAGGCGGCGGCGCTGCGGACCCGGAAGGCGGCGGAGAACAGGTTCGTCCGGGGCCGCAGGTGCTGGATGGTCCGCAGGTACTCCACGGTGTGCCGCTTCTTCTGAAGGGGATAGTCGGGGGTGGAGGGGCCCTCCACCTCAATTTTCGCGGCTTTCAGCTCCAGGGGCTGCTTAGCCTCGGGGGTGAGGACCACGGTGCCGGTGACGATGAGGGCCGCGCCCACGTTCTGGGCGGCGATGTCCTTATAGTTTTCCAGGGTCCCGGCCTCCATGACCACCTGGAGGTTTTTCAGGCAGGAGCCGTCGTTCAGCTCCACGAAGCCGAAGTTTTTCATGTCCCGGATGGTGCGGGCCCAGCCGCCCACCGTGATGGACTGCCCGTCCAGGGATTCCTTGTCGGCGAAAACCGCCGCGATTTTTTTGAGGGTCATTGTGTTCACCTGATTTCTGTTATTTCATATGGATGGTATATTATATCATAAATTTTTGCTTTTGCAAGAGGGGGGGATTGTACTCGCCCTTCGGGCGGGGGGGGGGACGAAGGACGGGCTCCTCTTTCCGCTGCCGCCGATGCTCCGATAAACGAACCCGTAGGGGCCGCCGCCCCCCGGAACCTCCATGCTATCCATGGCCCATTCCCCCAGGAATTGCCCTTTTCCCAAGACGGGACTTACTTATGATACCGCGTCTCCCCGTTAATCTGGTAGGCCCGGTAAATCTGCTCCAGCAGCATCACCCGGGCCAGGTGGTGGGGAAATGTCATCGGCGACATGGACAGCTTCGCCCACGCCTCCGCCTTGATGGACGCGTGGAGCCCGAAGGACCCCCCGATTAGAAACACCAGCCGCTTCTCCTGCCCCAGCTCCGTCCCCGCGGCCCAGGCGGCCATGGCGCGGGCCAGCTCCTCGCTGGATCGGAGCCGCCCCTCCACGCACAAGGCGATCAGGCGGGAGGAGGGCGGCAGCTTCCGGCGGATATTCTCCGCCTCCTTCAAAAGGGCCCCCTCAATCTGGGCGGCGGAGGGACTTTCCGGCAGCCGCTCCTCCGGCAGCTCCACGATTTCCAGCTTGCAGTACCGGCTCAGCCGCTTGGCGTACTCCGCCGCCGCCTCGGCGTAGAATTTCTCTTTCAGCTTCCCTACGCACAGAAGGATTACCCGCTGCATACCGTTCCTCCCTCCAGCACATACGCCCCGCTGAGGCCGTCCCGGGGGGCGGCGGAGAGGCGGGGGGCCAGGCCCGCGGCGCTCAGCGCCGTCTCCACCGCCCGGAGGGCCATGGCCGGGGTATTGTTCTCCCGGCTCAGGTGGGCCAGGACGATTTCCCGGGCCCCGGCCCTGGTCAGGGTGACGGCAAAGGCGGCGGCTTCCTCGTTGGGGAGGTGCCCCTCCGGGCCCAGGATGCGCTTTTTCAAAAAGTAGGGATAGGGGCCGCTCCGCAGAGTCTCCACGTCGTGGTTGGCCTCCAGCACCGCCAGGGCCACGCCGGGCAGGACCGCCTCCGCCTCCGGCGTCACCACGCCGCTGTCCGTCAGCAGGCCGAAGCCCCCGTCGGGGGTGTCGAAGCGGTAGCCCCGGGAGCCGGGGGCGTCGTGGGAGGTGGGGAAGGCGGTGACGGCGCAGTCCTTCACGGAAAAGGCCCCCTCCGCCTCCCGGAGGCGGTCCTCCAAAAGGACCATCCGCCGCAGCAGGTCCCGGCCCGCCTGGGCGGAGGCGTAGACGGGGCAGCTTGTGCGCTTTAGAAGGGTTTGAAGGCCGGAAATGTGGTCCGAGTGGGTGTGGGTGATGAAAATGCCGTCCAGGTCGGGAAGGTCCAGTCCCAGGGCCTGGAGCCCCTGGCGGACGCGGCGGCAGGAGATGCCCGCGTCCACCAAAAGGTTTCCGCCCTCCCAGCTCAGGGCCAGCGCGTTCCCGGAGGAGCCGCTGGCCAGGGTATGTACCGTTGTCAACGCGGGGAACCTCCTTTTCCTTTCAGCGCGTCGCTGAATTCCTTCAAATCCGCCTTTACCTCCGGGGGGAGCTCGTTGAACTCCACGCCCCGGACCGCCCCCTCCAGAGCGTAGAGATGGACCAGGCAGACGCCGGGATAGAGGGTTTTCAATCGGAAAAAGGCGTCCTTGGCCCCGGCCTCCGCCAGCTCCTCCGGGGCGCGGATGCCCGCCGCCGCCAGCTTCCGGGCCATCTCCGCCCCGATGTTCTTCATGGATGTCAAATCCGGCATACTGTTCCTCCCGCGCTCATAGTCTCATGTACAAAAGCGGGTAGGGCCCGCCCTGTTCGTCCGTCTCCGTCCGCCGGTAAACGTGGAAGCCCATGCGCTCCGGCGTTCTGGATTCCAGCTCGACAATCCGCATAGGCCCTCCTTCGCAAAAACCGGGAGACGGAAGGGCCTTCCCGCCATCTCCCGGAACCGTTTCGATGTTAACCAAGGCTTAGCCGCTGGTGCTCCTCCGATTCCTCCACAGCCCGGATGTTGGCCCCCAGCCCTCGGAGCTTTTCCACCAGGTTCTCATAGCCCCGCTCAATGTAATGCACACAGGAAATTTCGCTCTGCCCCCTGGCGGCCAGGGCGGCGATGACCAGGGCGGCCCCCGCCCGGAGGTCCGAGGCCTGGATGGGCGCGCCCACCAGATGGTCCACGCCCTCCACCACGGCGGTCTTGTCGTCCACCTGGATGTTGGCCCCCATGCGGCGGAGCTCGTCCACATAGCGGTAGCGGCTGGACCACACGCTCTCCGTCACCAGGGAGATGCCCTGGGCCAGGGAGAGGACCGTGGTAATCTGGGGCTGCATGTCCGTGGGGAAGCCGGGATAGGGCAGGGTCTTGATGTTGGCCCGGCGCAGGGGCCCGTTCCGGCGGACCAGGAGGGTGTCCTCGTGCTCCTCCACCTCCACGCCGCATTCTTGAAGCTTGGCGGTGATGCAGTCCATGTGCTTGGGAATGATGTTTTTCACCAGAATCTGTCCGCCCGCGGCGGCGGCGGCGGCCATGTAGGTGCCCGCCTCGATCTGGTCGGGAATGATGGCGTAGCTTCCGCCCCGGAGGCGGTCCACGCCCCGGATTTTAATGGTGTCCGTGCCCGCGCCCCGGATGTTGGCCCCCATGGAGTTCAAAAAGTTGGCCAGATCCACGATATGGGGCTCCTTGGCGGCGTTTTCAATCACCGTCCGGCCCTCCGCCATGACGGCGGCCATCATGATGTTCATGGTGGCCCCCACGGAGACCACGTCCAAATACACGCTGGTGCCCTTCAGCCGCTCCTCTCCGGCGGTGGCCCGGATGAAGCCCCCCTCCACCGCCACGGTGGCCCCCAGGGCGTTGAAGCCCTTGATATGCTGGTCGATAGGCCGGACGCCGCCGAAGTTGCACCCTCCCGGCAGGGCCACCTCCGCCTGGCCGAAGCGGCCCAGGAGAGCCCCGATGAAGTAGGTGGAGGCTCGGATGCGCCGGGCCAGGTCGTAGGGGGTGCGGGTGGAGTGAATGTGACGGCAGTCCACCTCCACGGTGTGGCGGTCCAGGCTGCGGACCCCCGCCCCCAGCTGCTCTAAAATATTCAGGCACAGCGTCACGTCGGAAATTTGGGGGATGTTCTCAATGCGGCAGACCCCGTCCACCAGCAGCGCGGCGGGGATAATGGCCACGGCGGCGTTTTTCGCGCCGCTGATTTCCACTTCGCCAAACAGGGGCGTTCCGCCCTGTATCATATATTTTGTCAAAATATTGACCCTCTCTTCAAGCAACAGTTTGCCGGTCCGGGGCATTCGCGGGAGGCACAAGAGACAGTTTGCCCGGCTGGCGGCGCTTCATACCCGCGCGGGACGCGGGAAGGCGGATTCTTCTTTGAAAGCGATGGCTGCGCAGACGCGCGGCCACGCTCCGAACGCGCCGTTTTCGTTCCTTTCAGAAAACCGAAAGGGAGGCGCCAACGCTTCGCCCGCGAAGGCGTTTTCTCTGCCTTTGCGGCGGGCGAACCCGCATGGAGTTTTTTACATACTTTGTTATCATAGCACAGGCGGGGAAAAAATGCAAACCTTTCCTTCCGTGTTTTTCGATAATGTTTCGACAGCGAAGAGGGGCCGCTTCCGTGGATGGGACGCGAAACCCGGCCGCCGGGGCCGGGCTTGAAAGGAACAGACTGGAAAACAGGGCGGAGAGACCCTCCGGTTTTAGGGAACGGCCTCTCCCGTCCGGGCGGCTCCGGCGGTGACGGCGCCGGTGAGGCAGTTGACGTAATAGTCCTCCGTGTCGGTGACGATCTGCCAGGCTGGAGCCAGGGACATGGCGGCTCCGGCGGTCTGGAGCTCATAGCACAGCCGGGCCTCCGTTACCGTGGAGGCCACCGCCGCGCTTTCCCGCCGCATTTGCTGGAAGGCCAGAAGGGCCCCGGCGGCGGAGAGGGGCGCCTCTCCCGCGACGGCGGTCCCGGTTTTGGGCAGGAGGGTGCCGCTGACGGCGGTGAGAACGCCCTGTTCCACCGTGAAGGTCACGGCGCAGTTGAAAACCGGCAGCTTGTTGTAGATCCCCTGGGCGGTAAAGACGCCGCTGCCCTCTTCGTCCAGGCGGATGGCCGGGTCGCCATAGGAAAAGGTCCGGCAGAAGTCCTGGCAAACGTCCTCCACGTCCTCCTCCGCCAGGGTTCCGGCGGCCTCGAAGCCGCCGCTGGAGCGGAAGAGGGCCTCTCCCGCCGCCCCGGCGTAGTGAAAGATGCCGCCCCCCTGGTCGGAGGAGGCGGGCGCGTCCCCCAGGAGGAAGGCGGCGGCCTGCTCCTCCAGAGCGGTGTCCCGGGTCAGGGAAATCCCGTCCGGCGGCACGGCCTGGGAGATGGCCCCGGGCTCCAGGGTCATGCCGTCCGCCTGAAAGAGGGCGGACAGCTGCTCCGCCGTGCGGCGGAAGGCGTCCCGCTCCGAGGCCCGGCGCTGGGCCAGGGAGAAGAGCAAAAAGGCGTTTAGCAGGACCAGAATCAAAATGATGATGTTTTTCAGCCGGAAGCGTTCCAAGCGGGAACCTCCTTTCCAAAAGGGTCCCCCGCAAAATCCCCGGATTTTGTGGGGAAACGAGATGCGGCCGCGGTTTTCGCCGCCAGGCGGAAACGGAGGCAAGCGGACTTCGCGGCGAGTTAGTCCGACAGCCAGCAGGCCCGGCACGTCCCGGCCCGCTCCACATAGCCGACGGACAGCTCCTTTCCGGGGTCTCCGGCGGCTACGGCCAGGGCCTGGGGCAGGGGCAGCAGCAAAGAGGCTTCCTCCGCCGGGACATACTGCCGGAAGCGCAGGGTCAGAGCCGTGACGGCGGAGCCGGTGAGGGTGACCTCCGCGGCGAAGCCCCCGTCCTGAAACCGGACCGGCAGCCCCCCCAGCTGATAGCCGAAGCGAAGCACCGTCACCTCCCCCCCGCGGCGGAGGCTCTGAAGCCAGGGACGGGCCTCTCCGGAGACCGGGGAGAGCAGCCCCTCCAGCAGCGACCCGGCCCCCAGGGCCGCCTCCCGGGCGGTGGGCAGGTCTCCCGCGGCCTTCACCCGGAGGCTGGGCTCGTCTCCGCTCTGGTAGTGGACGCTGTTGTCCGGCCGGACGCGGAGGGTCCGGTCTCCGTCCATAATCAGCTCCGTGCCGTTGGACTCCGTGTGCCGGGTGCGGCTCCGAAGGTTGAAGCTCAGGGCGGAGAGAAGCCAGTCCGTTCCCCCCGCCAGGGGGTCTCCCGCGGTGTAGGCGGGCAGCTCCGGCGGCTGGGCGGGCAGGAGGGAGCAGGGGTCCAGGACCTTCTCCGGGCCGGTTCCGTCCATGGCGAAGGAGGCGTCTCCCAGCTCATAGCGGCCGATGACCTGCTCTAAGCTGTCGCCGGAGACGGCGGTGGTGGCCCGGAAGCAGGCATCCCCCCCGTCCCAGAGATAGAGGGCCGTACCGCCGCTCTGGGCGGCAATGAGGAGGCGGCGGGCGGAGAGGTCCTCCCGGGGGGAGAGCTCCTCCCCCCCGCCCAGCAGCCCTGCCAGCACGGACAGGGGCAGGGGCTCTAAAAAGTCATAGTACAAGGAGGGGCCCCGGAGGGCCCGGAGAAAGTCCGCGCCGGTGCAGGGCGTATAGTCCCGGGCGGAGCCCAGCGCCTCCAGCAAGCGGCGGCCTAAGGGGTCCGCGAAGCCGGGGTCCTCCGTGGTGAGGGCGATGCCGCCGTGGCGGCCATAGTCCCCGGTGACGGCCACCCGGACCGGGGCGGTGAGCTCCGCCGCCGGGGCGGCGGACTGGCTGGGCCCTGTGGCGGCGGTGGCTTGGCCGGTGGTCAGGTCCAGGTTGTACAGCTGGGTCTGGGCGAAGAGCACCACCGCCGACAGGGCCAGCAGGGTGATGAGCAGGTTTTGTATCAGGTTCCGGCGGTTGCGGCGCTGTTCCTCCATGGCTCAGCCCTCCGTCTGCCCGCCCCGGCCCTGGGCGATGGGCAGGGTCATGCGGATGGTGGTGCCCGGCCCCTGGTGGGGGACCAGGGCGATGACGCCCCGGTGCCGCTGGACGATCTCCCGGGCGATGGAGAGCCCCAGGCCCGTGCCGCCGGACTCCCGGGACCGGGCCTTGTCCACCCGGTAGAAGCGGTCGAAAATCCGCTCCTTGTCCTTCTCCGGGATGCCGATGCCGTCGTCCCAGACCTCCATCCAGACGGTGTCGTCCTCTCCGCAGCCGGCGGAGACCTGGATGTGTCCCCCGTCGGGGGTGTATTTGATGGCGTTGCCCAAAATGTTCATCATCACCTGTTCCAAACGGCTCCGGTCTCCCACGATGAGAGGCAGGTGGTCCAGGTCGGCGCAGGTGAGGGTATGGCCCCGCTGCTGGGCGTTTAAGGCGCTGGAGCGGACCACGCTGCGGATGGATTCCGCGAAGGGGAAGCGGGAGAGGACCAGCTCCGCGTCTCCCCGGTCCAGCCGGGAGAGGGTCAGCAGGTCCTGGACAATGTGGGTCATCCGGTCCGTCTCTGTGATGATGATGTCCAAAAAGCCGTTGGCGGTGGACTGGGGGATGTCCCCCTCCGCGTCCCGGAGGGTCTCGGCGTAGGTGCGGACGTTGGTAAGGGGGGTCCGGAGCTCGTGGGAGACGTTGGCCACGAATTCCTTCCGCCGCTCCTCGTTGCGGTGCTGCTCCGTCACGTCGTGGAGGACGATGAGCACGCCGCCCCGCTCCCGGTCGGAGAAGGGGGCCAGATAGACCTCCAGGGTTTTCTCCCCGGCCTCCAGCTCCCCCTCGGCGAAATTGGGCCGCTGGAGGGCCAGCATCTCCGAAAAGGGGTAGAGGCCGCCGAAGAGCTCCTCATAGGCGCACTCCGGCCCCACGGGGCGCTGGAGCATGTCCGTGGCGGCGGGGTTGCAGTGGATGAGCTTCCCGGCGTGGTCAAAGGCCACCACGCCATCGGTCATGTGGAGGAAGAGGGTATCCAGTTTGTTCCGCTCGTTCTCCACGGCGGCCAGGGTGGTTTGCAGCACCCCGGCCATCTCGTTGAAGGTGCCAGTCAGCACGCCGATCTCGTCGGTGGACTCCACAGGCAAAGCGCTGCCGAAGTTGCCGGCGGCCATTTTCTCCGCCCCGGCGGTGAGCTTTTCAATGGGACCCACCATGGTTTTGGAGAGGAGGAAGCTCAAAAGCACGGAGATCAGCAGCCCCAGGAACAGGGCCTGCATGATGATCTGAAAGAGCTGGCTGTTGAGGCCGGACACGGTGTCCCGGGTGTCCAGGATATAGATGATGAAGGCGTTGTCCCCGCCGAAGATGGGGATGGCGGCGTCCATATAGTCCGCGGTGATGTCGCTGACGTCTCCCACGGCGGTTTCGTCCCGCCGGGACACGGCGTTTCGGGCGGTGAGGAGGTTGGGGCTCGGCTCCCGGGGCATGGAGCTCTCGGCGGCGGAGCCGTTGAGGTAGGCGCCGGTCTCCCCATCCAGGACGAAGTAGTTCCGGGAGCGGTAGTCGATGCCAAGCTTGCCGGCGGTGAGCTCCATCATGTCGTGAACCCGGTCGGCGCCGTCGTCCTGGGCGGCCTCCCCCCGGAGGGAGGAGACGAACTCCCGCTGGTCCGCGCCGAAAACGCTGTCGATCTGCTGGTAGAAGGTGTTGGTGAAGAAGTTGGAGACGTTGATGGTCAAAAAGGCCCCCACCACCGCCATAAGGGAGGTGATCAGTAACAGCAAAATTAAAGTCAGCTTCATGTGGAGGCTGCGAAACATCTAAGGTACACCTTCTTTGTTACCCCCCCCCGAATGGGGGGCTGATACGCGCCCTTCGGGCGGGCAAAAGCCCCGTCTCCGTCTAGGAGACCGAGAAATAGTACCCCGCCCCACGGCGGGTCAGAATATACACCGGCGAGGCCGGGTCGGCCTCGATCTTCTCCCGCAGGCGCCGGACCGTCACGTCCACCGTCCGCACGTCGTCCCCGACGTAGCCGTAGTTCCACACCTGCTCCATCAGGTCCACCCGGGAGTAGACCTTATTGGGGTGGCTGGCCAAAAACGTCAGAAGCTCATACTCCCGCTGGGTCAGGTCAATGGCCTTTCCCGCCCGGAAAACCTGGTGGCTGTCCGTGTTAATCGCCAGGTCCCCCGCCACCGGCATGGCGCTGTCTGCCGCCGCCCCGGTGGGGGCCGCCATGGAGGTGCGGCGGATGTTGGCCTCCACCCGGGCGATGACCTCCCGCATGGAAAAGGGCTTTGTGATATAATCGTCCGCCCCGATCTCCAGGCCCCGGACCTTGTCGTCCTCCTCCTCCCGGGCGGTGAGGAGCAGGATGGGCACGTTGTCCCCGTCCTTGCGCAGGGCCTCGCACACGTCGAAGCCAATCATCTTGGGCAGCATGATGTCCAGCAAAATCAAATCCGGCTTCTCCGCCCGGGCCTTTCGCAGGCCCTCCTCGCCGTCATAGGCCTCCAGCACCCGGTAGCCCTTTCGCTCCAGGTTAAAGCGCAGAATGTCCACAATGTTCTTCTCGTCCTCTACCACCAGGACGGTCTTTTCCTCTGGCATACTCGACCTCCAAACTCCCTGGCCGCCCCTGGGAGGGCGCGGCCCATTTCCGGCGTCACAGGTTCAGCAAAAGCTTCGCTTTCAGCACCGCGGCCACGGTCTTGGCATCCTCGATCTCCCCGTCTAGACACCGGCGGACCATCTCGTCAAAGGGGATTCGCTCCACGTTTAAAAACTCGTCCTCGTCCAGGTGCTGCTCCGACATCCGAAGCTCCCGGGCCAGGTAGAGGTGCAGGGTTTCCCCATAGCAGCCCGGGGAGGGCAGGATGCGGCCAAGTGGCTCGTAAATCCCCGGCACCGCCCCGGTCTCCTCCTCCAGCTCCCGGAGGCCCGCCGCGTAGGGGTCCTCCCCCGGGTGGTCCAGCTTTCCGGCGGGAATTTCCAGCAGGGGCTTGCCGAAGGGGTAGCGGTACTGGGTCACCGTCAGCACGTTGTTCTCCCCGTCCAGGGCCAGGACGGCCACGCCGCCGGGGTGATCCGCCACCTCCCGGAGGGCGGTTTCGCCGTTGGGGAGGGTCACGGTGTCCACATGGACGGTGAGAATCCGCCCGTTGAATTTGTCCTCCCGGCGGAGCGTCCGCTCCGTCAGGTCCATTTGCTTGCTCATCGCTCCGCGTCCTTTCCAGAAAAGGCCCCGGCGGGGCCCGGTTTGGGGGCGGCGTCCGGTTGTCCCGGGGCGCTGCGGGGTTGCTTCTGGATGGAATTATACCACGCTGGAGGGAAAATGAAAAGAGAAATTGTCCCTGGACCGGCGAAAGGGGGAAAAAGTTTGGCCCGTTCACAAATTAGCCCTTGTTTTTGTGGGAAGAAAGGCGTATGATAAACGCAATAAACCACAAAATATGGTGGGCGCGGAAAGGAACAGCGACAAATGAAGTGGAGCAAAGGGGCGGCGGCGCTGCTGGCGGCGCTGCTGCTGTTGACAACGGCCGTTCAGGCGGGAGGGACCGCCAAGTCCCCCACCGGGGAGGAACGGCCCATTTTGAATGTCCGGCTGGCCCGCCCCGGCGAGACGGGAGAGGCCGCGAAGCTGCCGGAGCTGATGGTCATAAAGCCGGAGGAGGCGGGGATGACGGTGGTGACGCCGGAGCCCGTCAAGCCCCAGGAACCAGCCCCAAATCCCGGAACCGCCCCCAAGGAGGAGCGGCGGGACCCCGTGTTCCCGGAGGCGGAGGCGTGGCAGATTCTCCTGGTGAATCCCTGGAACGAGATGCCGGAGGACTTTGAGGTCACCTTGAAAACCCTGCCGGATGGGCAGAAGGTGGACGAGCGTGCCTATGAGGACTTGAACGCCATGCTGGAGGCCTGCCGGAAGGCGGGGCTGCGGCCTAAAATTTGCTCGTCCTATCGCACCCAGTCCAAGCAGACCTATCTCTACAACAACAAGATCGCCCGGCTGCGGAGCGCGGGCTATAGCAAAACCGCCGCCGAGGCGGAGGCGGGCCGCTGGGTGGCCCGGCCCGGCACCAGCGAGCACCAGTTGGGGCTGGCGCTGGACATCGTGTCCCAGTCCTATCAGGCCCTGACCAAGAAGCAGGAGAAAACCGCCGAGCAGAAGTGGCTGATGGAGCACTGCTGGGAGTATGGCTTCATCCTCCGCTATCCCAACGACAAAAGCGAGATCACCGGCATCGGCTACGAGCCCTGGCACTATCGCTACGTGGGCCGGGAGGTGGCCCTGGATATCCGGGACAGCGGGCTTTGCATGGAGGAGTACTTACTGCTGCGGGAGGAGGCCCTGGAAAAACAGGCGTGAATATGGCGGAGGCGGCGGAAGCCGTCTCCGCTTTTTGTCGAACTTGTCCAAGGTGACTTGGATTTTTCGTGAAAAAGTCCCGAAAAATGTGGATTCTTCCGTTGAAAAGCGGCGGGGAGTGGCATATAATAAGAAACCGTGAAATTTTGTCTTCTATTCTACGGCGGGACCTCCGCCCTTTCAAAGGAGTCTGTGAGCTTATGCGGAATGAACATCTGAGAAATATCGCCATCATCGCCCACGTTGATCACGGCAAGACCACGCTGGTAGACGAGATGCTGAAACAGGGCGGCGCTTACCGGGAAAACCAGGAGGTTGTCGACCGGGTCATGGACTCCGGCGACCTGGAGCGGGAGCGGGGAATCACCATCCTGGCCAAAAACACCGCCATCCAGTACGGAGACACCAAAATCAACATCGTGGATACCCCGGGCCACGCCGACTTCGGCGGCGAGGTGGAGCGGGTCCTCAAGATGGTCAACGGCGTCATCCTCCTGGTGGACGCCGCCGAGGGCCCCATGCCCCAGACCCGCTTCGTGCTCTCCCGGGCCTTGGAGCTGGGCCACCGGGTCATCGTGGTGGTGAACAAGATCGACCGGCCCGACCAGCGGGTCTATGAGGTCATTGACGAGGTGCTGGAGCTCCTGATGGACCTGGACGCTACCTCCGAGCAGCTGGACAGCCCCATGCTTTTCTGCTCCGGGCGCAACGGCACCGCCTCCTGCTCCCCCACGGCGCAGGGCACGGATTTAAAGCCTCTCTTCGACACCATCCTGGAGTATATCCCCGCCCCGGAGGCGGAGGTGGACCAGCCCTTCCAGATGCTGGTTTCCTCCATTGACTACAACGAGTTCGTGGGCCGCATCGCCATCGGCCGCATTGAGCGGGGCACTCTGAAGCAGAACCAGGAAATCGCCGTGTGCAACTACCATGACCCGGAGGCCGTTCTCCGCAAGGCCAAGGCCACCGCCATCTACGAGTTCGACGGCCTGGGCCGGAAGGCGGTGACCGAGGCATTCGCCGGGAATATCATCGCCATGAGCGGCATCCCCGACGTCACCATCGGGGACACCATCTGCGTCCCCGACACGGTGGAGGCCCTGCCCTTCGTGAAGATTTCCGCCCCCACCCTGGAGATGACCTTCTCCGTCAACGACTCCCCCTTCGCCGGGCGGGAGGGGAAGTTCGTCACCTCCCGCCAGATTCGGGAGCGCCTCTTCCGGGAGACCCTGCGGGACGTGTCCCTCCGGGTGACGGAGACGGACACGGAAACAGCCTTCAACGTGGCGGGCCGGGGGGAGATGTCCCTCTCCATCCTCATCGAGACCATGCGCCGGGAGGGCTATGAGTTCCAGGTGTCCCCGGCCCGGGTGCTCTATAAGGAAATAGACGGCAAGACCTGCGAGCCCATCGAGCGGCTGGTGGTGGACGTGCCCGCCGACTGCGTGGGCGCGGTCATTGAGAAGCTGGGCCAGCGGAAGGCGGACATGGTGGAAATGACCCCCGTGGGAAGCCGGATGAAGGTGGAGTTCCTGGTCCCCGCCCGGGGCCTCTTCGGCTACCGCAACGATTTCCTCACCGACACCAAGGGCGAGGGCATCATGGCCTCCGTCTTTGATTCCTACGCCCCATATAAGGGCGATATCTCCCGCCGGGGCAACGGGTCCCTCATCTCCTTCGAGACCGGCGAGTCCATCACATACGGCCTCTTCAACGCCCAGGAGCGGGGCACGCTGTTCATCGGCGCTGGCGTGCCGGTCTACGGCGGCATGGTCATCGGCGTCAGCCCCCGGAGCGAGGATATGACGGTGAACGTGTGCAAGAAAAAGCAGCTGACCAACACCCGGGCCAGCGGGTCCGACGACGCGCTGCGGCTGGTGCCCCCCAGGCAGATGAGCCTGGAGCAGTGCCTGGAGTTCCTGGCGGACGACGAGCTGCTGGAGGTGACCCCCAAGAGCCTCAGGATGCGCAAGAGCATTTTGGACCACGAGAAGCGGATGAAGGCGCTCCACGGGAAGAAGTGAACGGATAAGCTGACGCGTTGAGGCGGTAAAGTTCGTCCCGGCCACACGCCGATGGTACCGGCAGGGCAACCTGGAAGGTGCGGGAGAGGGGGAAGCCTGCCAAAGCGCCGGCCTGAGAGGGGACCGCGGAAACGCGGCCCCCTTTTGCCGCCTGGATGACCACACATTTTTTCAACAGCAATTTTCCGAATAGCTCTTGACCTTCCGGGGAAAATCCTTTAAAATAAGAGTTTGTGTACGGCCATGGCCGTGCCGTTACCACTATAAACGGAAAGGCGAGACGACGTTATGAAGCATCCCTACAAGACGCGGGAAGGCGGCGCGACGGTGACGGTTTTTGTTCCCTACGACTGCAAGAACCACTGCCCCTTCTGCATCAATAAAGGCGAGTACGCGGACCTGACCGGCTTCTCCGCCGAGAAAATCCGCGCCAGCATCCGCCGGATGGACGCCATCACGCCCTACTGCGACTTCGTGTTCACCGGCGGGGAGCCCTTCGCCGACCTCCAGGTCCTCCAGTCCATGCTGGACGAGATTCCCACCACCCACAAGGTCTATATCAACACCACGCTGCCTGTGTCCGAGTTCCAGACGGAGGAGGACATCCTGGCCTTCACGGAGCGGAACAAGCATAAAATCACCTGCATCAACGTCTCCCGGCACATGCAGAAATACGTGGTGGAGTCCAACGACGGGCTTTTGGCCCGGCTCCCCGTGCCCTTCCGGGTGAACTGCGTGCTGTATAAGGACTACCCCGCCAAGGACCTGGTTCCCTATCTGGACCGCTTTAAAAAGGTTCCCGGAGCCTCCATCCAGTTCCGGTTTGACTACACCGCCACCACGCCGGAGAACCTCTATGAGGAAGAGGGGGACAAAATCCTTCAGGACTTGAAGCGGATTGCCCGGTACACCGGCCTGGACGGCTGCCGGATGCGCTGCGGGTTCCACTTCGATTACCACGGGCTGGAGCTGACCTACCACAAGACCCTGCCCTATTCCACCGTGGTGGAGACGGACCCGGCGGACGGGGTGACCTACGACATTCTCTACGACATCCTGATTAAGCAGAACGGGGACATCCACGGCGACTGGGACGGGACCCCGCTGGACGTGGAGGCTTATGAAAAGGTGGTCTTTGAGCCCTACGATTTGAAGTGGCTGGCGAGAATCGCGTAAAATGAACGATAAGGAAAGCGGACGGCCTTAGCCGTCCGCTTTTCTCATGCCCCCAGAGCCTCCAGCAGGGCCGCCGGGTCCACCGCCTTCCCATAGGGATATTCCACCCCGTCCCTCCAAACGGAAACGGGCCGGGCGGTGGACCGGGCGGCGGCGAGGAATTCCTCGAACGTCACCTCGGGCTTCACCTGACAGGCCAGGGCGTAGAGCCCCGCCACATAGGGCGCCGCCCAGCTCATGCCGCCCCCGGCGAAATAGGCGTACTCCGCCTCGCCCGCCGGGGAGGCGGCGGCGCGGCCATCCATGGGGACCAGGAGAAGGGACCCGTCCGTCCCCCGGTATTCCCCGCTGTAAAGGCTCTCCTCCCAGAAGGCCCCGGGGAGGCAGTCCTCCAGGCGGTTGGGGTCCCCATAGGGCCGCCGCCCCATGCCCATCCAGGGTTCCAGCAGGGGGTCCCGGCTGTTGACGCAGACCACGGCGATGCCCGCCGCCCGGGCCCGGGCGATGGCGGCCTCCAGGGCTTCCGCCCCCGGGTCCCCCGGCATCCAGCCCACGGACATGGAAATCACCCGGATGCTCTCGCCCTCCGGCAGGGTTTCATTCAGGGCCGTGAGGCGGTCTACGTCCTCGGCGTACCAGCTCAGGTCCCGGGAAAACGCCGCGCCCTCCCCGGTTCCCAAATCGTCGGCCAGGAAGTACAGCAGGGCCTCCGGGGCCACGCCCACCGTCTTCCCCAGGGCGATGGAGGCCACGGCGGGGCCGTGGGCGGAGGCGGGGCCCTGGGCGGCGGTGTGATATTCCTGATAGAACCGGAGGCGGTCCCCGTACTCCTGATGGTCCGCCGGCAGGGCCTGGTCTATGATGGCAATCCCAACGCCCCTGCCGGTGATTCCCCGCCCATGAAGGGCCCGGAGGCCCAGGCCGGGGTCCTTCCCCAGCTCCAAAAGCCGCGCCGGGTCAAAGCCCTCCGGCAGCTCCTCCGGCCACTGGGTCCGGGTGTCAAAATCCCAGCGGTACGCCGCCTCCCCCAGGCCCGTCAGATCCAGCTCCCGGAGGTCCGCCCCCCGGAGATCGCCGGAGGACAAAAGGGCCCGGCTTTCCGCCTCCGGCTCCATGGGTTCCTCCCGGGACGGCCCGCAGCCCGCCAGCAGGGCCAGCAAAAGGCAGAGGGCGGGACGCAAAAGTCTGCGGTTTTTCATGATGTATCATCTCCTTGTTGAAATGCCTCCAGCATACCAGGCAAATCTTACGAACGGCTTGACAGCTTTCTTACAAATTTCTTACGGTTTGCGCCCTTCCCTTTTTCTTCCAACTTTCTTCAACTTTACCAAAACCCCTTGACGGGAGGCGGCGGGAGGATTATTCTTATTCCATAAAGAATCCACCGGATAAGACGCGCAATGCGGAGGAGGGCTTCCTATGAAAAAGACCATCACAACATTCCTGGCGGCGCTGCTGTGCCTGAGCTTGGCCGCGCCCGCGGCCGAGGCCGCGTCCTACGGCCCCTGGGACGGGCGGACCGCCGTCTCCTCGAACCTGTGGACCGGCATGGCCCTGGGCCTGAACAACTTCCGGAGAAGCCGGGACTATTATCCCGGGGTCTTTTTCGACGTGCCCGCCGGGGCCTGGTACGAAAACGGCGTGGGAACCCTCTATGAGCGGGGACTGATGGAGGGGGGACGCTTCGCTCCCAAGGGCAGGGTTACCCTGGGGGAGGTGGTGTCCATGGCGGTGCTCCTCCACCGGACCTATAACGGCTGGGCCATGCCGGAGGGGATGAGCGGTCTCCAATACGCGCTGAATACCGGCATCGTCACCGCCGACCAATACGACGACTACACCGCCCCCGCCACCCGGCGGAGCTTTGCCGCCATCATGGCCAACGCCCTGCCCTCCGAGGCGCTGCGGGGCATCAACATTGTTATGGACGGGACCATCCCCGACGTGCCCATGTCGGACCCCGGCGCCCAGGGCATTTACCGCCTTTACCGGGCGGGCGTTCTGGTGGGCGGCGACGACTGGGGCACCTTCTATCCCAACAGCCTGATTACCCGGGACACGGCGGCGGTGGCCACCGCCCGGATGGTGGAGCCCGCCCTCCGCCGGGGGACCACGCTGATGAACGTGGACTCCTACCGGGTCTATCTGGACCGAAACGCCATGCTCCTCTCCCCGGGACAGGTCGACCGGCTTACCGCCGTGGTGTATCCTGTTAACAACATCCGGGCCCAGACGGTGACCTGGGCCTCCTCCGAGCCCCGGACCGCCGTGGTGGACCAGTACGGCACCGTCACCGCCATCCAGCCCGGCACCGCCCTGATCATTGCCTCCACGCCCTCCGGCGCGATGGCCACCTGCTCCGTGCGGGTGGTGGACTGGTACTAAAAATTTCTTGACAGGCGAAACCTCCGGCGCCGCTTTGCCGTCTATATGGGCAAAGGACGCGAAGGAGGTTCACGCCATGAAGGCATGGAAACGCGTAGCCGCCCTGCTTTTGGCCCTGCTGTGCCTCGCCGGATGCGGCGGAAGCGGCGGCGCCCGAAGCCTGACGAAATCGGTGAGACCCGCGCCGGCGGAGATTCCCCGGGAGATTCGGCCGGAGGACGCCGCCGCCCTGGCGGGGTTCTCCCTGGAGCTGCTGCGGGAAAGCTGGGCGGGGGAGAACACCCTGATATCCCCCCTGTCGGTGCTCTGCGCCCTGGGCATGACGGCGAACGGGGCCCGGGGGGAGACCTTGGAACAAATGGAGGCCGTGCTGGGCCTGCCGGTGGAGGAGCTGAACGGGGTTCTGGCCGCCTGGGCGGCGGACCTGCCCAGGGAAAAGGACTGCCGGGTGGAACTGGCGAACTCCGTCTGGGTCCGGGACGACGGGAGCTTTGAGGCCGATCAGGACTTTCTGGAGACCGCGGCGGGCTGGTATAAGGCGGAGGTTTACGCCTCCCGATTTGACGGCTCCGCCGTCCGGGACGTCAACGGCTGGGTGGAGAAGCGCACCCGCGGCATGATTCCGGAGATTCTGAGCGAGCTTCGGGACGAGACCATGCTGGTCCTGGTGAACGCTCTGGCCCTGGAGGCCGAGTGGGAGGAGACCTACACGGCGGATCAGGTCTGGGACGACCGGGTTTTTACCACAGAGGACGGTGCGGAACAGCCCGTGACCCTGATGATCTCCTCGGAGGAGGCTTATCTGCGGGACGAGCATGCCCAGGGCTTTTGGAAGCCCTATAAGGGCGGGCGCTGGGCCTTTGCCGCCCTTCTGCCCGAGGAGGGCCTGGCCTTGGGGGAGTACCTGAGCTCCTTGACGGGAGAGCGGCTTCGCGAGGTGCTGGCAAACGCGGAGGAGACCCTGGTCTACGCCGCTATTCCGAAATTCAACAGCGCCTACGCGGCAGAGCTGAACGAGAGCTTGAAGGCCATGGGCATGACGGACGCCTTTGTCCCCGGGCTGGCGGACCTCTCCGGCCTGGGGCGCTCGGAGCTGGGGCCTTTGTTCATCAGCCGGGCGCTTCACAAGACCTATCTCTCCGTAGACGAGAAGGGCACCAAGGCCGGGGCCGCCACGGTGGTAACCGCGGACAGCGGAGGCGATATGCCCAGGGCGGCGGAGGTCTATCTGGACCGGCCCTTCTTGTACATGCTGGTGGATACGGAGACGAACCTTCCCGCGTTTATCGGCACGGTGACGGATATGAGCTAAATGAAAAAGCGGACGGTATAGCCGTCCGCTTTTTCTATTTCAAGAAGATTCGCCGTCCGCCCTGATATTCCCGGACGGTCCCAATCCGCTGGGCGCTGGGGACGGCGGGCTTCAGCGCCTGATACAGGGCCTCCGCATCCTCTGGGTCCACCGCCATGAGGAGGCCGCCGGAGGTCTGGGGATCGTAGAACAGGTCCTGCCGCCAGAGCTCCGTTTCGCCGGGGGCCACGGCGTCTTGCGCGAAGGCGCGGTTTCGGTACATGCCCTCGGGGAGGATACCCATGCTCGCCAGCTCCGCCGCCTCGGGAAGGAAGTCCACGGCCTTCGCGTCGATCTCCAAGGCTACGCCGCCGCCCTGGGCCAGCTCCAGACCGTGGCCCAGGAGGCCGAAGCCCGTCACGTCCGTGCAGGCGTGGACCCGGTATCGGACCATGACGTCCCGGGCGGCCTTGTTCAGGGTGGTCATAAGCCCATAGACCCGGGCCATGACCGCCGGGGGGACCAGCTCCGCCTTGGCGGCGGTGGTCAGGACCCCCAGCCCCAGGGGCTTCGTGAAAAGAAGCACGTCCCCGGGCCGGGCCCCGGCGTTGGTGAGCATCTTGTCCGGGTGGACAAAGCCGGTGACGGCCAGGCCGTATTTGGGCTCATCGTCCAAAATGCTATGACCTCCTGTAATCAAAGCCCCGGCTTCATACACTTTGTTATAGCCTCCCCGGAGTAGGTCGTGGACCGCCTCCGGGGGCATGTCCTTGGGGACGGCCATGATATTCAGGCACAGCTTGGGCTCGCCGCCCATGGCGTACACGTCGGAGAGGGCGTTGGCGGCGGCGATCTGGCCGAAGAGATAGGGGTCGTCGGCGATGGGGGGGAAGAAGTCCACCGTCTGGACCAGGGCCAGGGTGTCGGAGATTTTGTAGACGGAGGCGTCGTCGCTCCGGTCAAAGCCCACCAGCAGGTTTGGGTCCTGATGGACCTGGATGCCCTCCAACAGCTGGGCCAGGGTTCCGGCCCCCACCTTGGCCCCGCAGCCGGCGCACTTGGCCAGCTTGGTCAGCTTCACTTGGTTTTCCGCCATAAAAACCCTCCTGATCGGAATACAAATGGTAATTAACTGTCAGATTTCAACGCACCGGACAGGTTCAGCACTGCCTCCAGCACTCCGCCGCCCACCGCCAGGGCCTTGTCGCTGGCGCAGTGGCAGTGCTCGACACGGCAACGGGGGTCCACGTCCCCGGCCTTCATGCCCTTGTGAACGGGGGTCCCCTCCGGCAGGATGCCCCGGAGCACGCCGTCCAGGGTGCAGGCCATGGGGAGGCCGTTTACCTCGCCGGCCACGTCCCCCAGCTTCACCTGGGCGCCGATGTCCAGAAGCTGGTGAAACACCCCGTCCGCCGGGGCCCGGAGGACCCGCTCCCCGGCAAAGCCGCCGATGAGGCCGGGGACGCCGGTGTTGGGCAGGGCGGAGCCCTCATAGAGGGCCCGGCCCAGGGTGTGGCCCCGCATGGTCTCCACCACGGCGTGACAGTCCACTCTTACCGTGAAGCCGGGGCCCACGCCGATGACCACGGGAGCGTCGGTGATTTTGGTGCCCAGGTTCCGTTTTGCTAAGATGGCGTCCACCACAGCGGCGGGCCCCAGGGCCGGGACGCAGGTCCCCGCCGGGTCCGCCAGGACGGGGATCAGCCTTTGGCGCAAAAGCTCCAGGGCCTGCTCCGGGGACCTTGCCCGGCGGGCGGTCACGCCCTCCACCACGGCCTCCCCGTGGACAATGGCCTGGGAAAAGGCCACGGTCCGCCGGATGGCGGTGGGCTGCTCCAGGTCCGTCAGGACCACCTGGATACCCGCCCGCCAGAGGCGGAGGGCAACGCCGGTGGCGATGTCCCCGGCGCCTCGAATCACGACTAGCATGGGTAACGCTCCTTTCTCATAAGGGACCCGGCCAGGACGGGGCAGGGCAGCCGCGCCGCCAGGGCGGCGGCCTGCCGCCGGGCTTCCGCCGTCTCGGCCTGGTTGATGAAGACCCGGGTGTGGAGGCCCTCCGCCAGCAGCACCGCCGCCTCCGTCTCCGGCGAGGCGGGGGCGCTCTCCTCCGCGCCCGCCAGGCGGGCGTAAAGGCCCGGGCGGTGGGCCGCCTCGGCGATGGGACGGCCGAAGCCGGAGGCTCCGATCACCAGAACCGTCTGGTTCGCCTCCGGGGGAATTACCGGCTCGTGAGGGGCGTGGGCCTTGAGGGGACGGCCCGCCGCGCCGTCGGCCTCCGCCAGCACGTAGTCCGCCAGCTCTATCAAACGGGCCATGGGAATGGCCGGGGCGGCAAGCTTCCCGGTTCCCGGTACCGGGGATCCGGCGCAGACCAGGCGGCGAGCTTCCAGGGCCTGCGCCAGGGAGTCCTCCGTAGGGTCCGGCAGATTGAAGAGCCCCCCGAAGGGAAATACCTTCGTGGTGGCGCAGAGGAGGACCCGGGCCCCGCCCGCCGCCAGCTCCGTTCCCAGGGTCCGCAGGAGGGTGGTCTTCCCCCCTCCGCCGATGACGGCGGTGACGCCGGGGCGGATAGACAGCAGCTCGGCAAAGCACATGGCGGCGCCTCCTCCTTCGTTGTTCTTTGTATAGAATAGCACCCCTCCGGACCGGCGTCAAGGGGCCTTCTTGACAGCGGCGGCGGAAGGGGCTATGATGGAGCGGCACAAAAAAGGAGGGATGCGCCGTGTATGACGAGCTGACGGCGGTGGATATCAAAAAGATGAAAGAGGAGCTGGACCACCGGGTCCGGGTGCTGCGGCCCCAGCTGATCGAGGAGGTCCAGACCGCCCGGGCCTTCGGGGACCTGAGCGAGAACTTTGAGTACAAATGCGCCAAGCAGGCGAAGAACCGGAACGACAGCCGGATCCGCTATCTGGAGCGGATGATCCGCACGGCGAAGGTGATTGAGGTCCGGGGGGCGGAGGACGCGGTGGGGCTGTTCGACCGGGTGACCATCTACAACGAGATGGCAAAGAAGGAAATGGAGGTGCGGATTGTCACCACATTGCGCCAGGACGCACTGAAAGGCCTGGTCAGCAAGGAGTCCCCGGTGGGGAAGGCGATTCTCGGCCGCCGGGTTGGCGAGCGGGTGGAGATTGTGGTCAGTCCCAATATGCGGTATTTCGTGGAAATCAGGAAGATTGAAAAGGGCGAGGATGATGAGAGCTTAAACATTAGTTCCTATTGAGAAATACGGCCATCGCTGGTATCCAATCTCCCCCGCCCGTCAGGGCGAGTACAATCTCCCCCGCTTGGGAGAGCGGTATTAGAGGGTATTATCCTCAATGACCTGCGCCTTAATGAGGTTCGTAGACCCGCTCTGCCCCAGGGGCACCCCGGCGGTGATGACCACCGTATCCCCGGGCTGGACCAGCCCCTCCTTCACCGCCACCTCGGCGGAGAGGGAGAAAATCCGGTCCGTGGAGTTGACCTCCCCCGTCAGGAAGGGAATCACGCCCCAGCAGATGGAAAGCTGCCGCCGGGTCTTTTCCTGCATGGTCAGCGCCGCCACCGGGCAGGCGGGGCGGAAGCGGCAGATCATCCGGGCCGTCCGGCCGGAGCTGCTGGCCGCCAGGATGGCCGTGGCGTTCAGGTCCCGGGCCGTGAGACAGCAGGTGTGGGTGATGGCGTCGTTGATGTTGTTGGAGGTGGTAACCACCAGCTGCTTCTGGAAGCGCTTCCAGTAGTCGATGGACGCCTCCGCCTCCGTGACGATCTCCAGCATGGCCGCCAGGGCCTCCACGGGGTACTTGCCCCCGGCGGTCTCCCCGGAGAGCATGACGCAGCTGGTGCCGTCGTATACGGCGTTGGCCACGTCGGAGACTTCCGCCCGGGTGGGGCGGGGGTTGCGCATCATGGAGTCCAGCATCTGGGTGGCGGTGATGACGGGCTTGCCCGCCTGGAGGCCCTTGCGGATCATCTGCTTTTGCAGGGCGGGAACCTTGGCGGCGGGAATCTCCACCCCCAAATCGCCCCGGGCCACCATCACCCCGTCGGCGGCCTCCAGAATGCCGTCCAGGTTGTCGATGCCCTCCTGGTTCTCAATTTTCGCGATGATTTTCACATTGTCCCCGCCGCACTGGCGCAGCACCTCCCGGACGGCCTCCACATCGGCGGCCCGGCGGACGAAGGAGGCGGCGATGAAGTCAAAGTCGTTCTCCACGCCAAAGCGGATGTCCGCCACGTCCTTCTCCGTCAGGGCGGGGAGCTGGATATGGGCCCCGGGGATGTTGATGGACTTGTTGGCGGAGAGGGTACCGCCGTTTTCCACCTGGCACACGATGTCGCCGCCCCGGATCTCCTGGACCCGGATGGCGACCAGCCCGTCGTCAATCAGGATCTCCTGGCCGGGGGACACCTCCTCGTGGAGCTTGGGATAGGTGACGGAAACCCGCTGGGCGGTGCCGGGCACATCCTCCACCGTGAGGGTGAATTCCTCCCCGGCGGTGAGCTCCACGGTCTTGCTCTCAAAGCTCTTGATGCGGATTTCCGGGCCCTTGGTGTCCAGGATGGTGGCCACGGGGCTGCCCATCCGGTCCCGGATGGCCTTGAGGCGGTTCAGCCGCTCCAGGTGCTCCGGGTGGCTGCCGTGGGAAAAGTTGAACCGGGCGCCGTTCATGCCCCCCTTGATGAGGGCGACAATCAGGTCCTCGCTGTCCACGGCGGGGCCCAGGGTGCAGATAATTTTCGTTTTTCTCAGCATATGAAATTCCTCCTATAGGCCCCCTCCGGCGGGGAGCCGAACCAAAGATAAATGCTTCCTTGCAGTCTCCTATTATACAAGAGTCTTTCCCCGCTGGATAGGTTAGAATTCCATAAATTTTACGTAATCGTTTAGCTTAGTCTCTGTGAAAGTGTTTCCGCAAACGCTTATAGGGGGAGGGGAAGGCCCCCGGGCCCTCCCCTCCCTGCTTGCTTAATCTTCCCAAAAGAGCTCGTCCAGGGTCTTGCCCAGGCAGCGGCAGATGGCGGCGCAGAGCTTGATGGTGGGGTTGTAGTCCCCCTTTTCAATGGCGTTGATGGTCTGGCGGGAGACTCCCACCGCGTCCGCCAGCTGCTGCTGGCTCAGGTCCAGGGCGGCCCGGGCGGCTTTCATACGGAGGTTTTTCATTCCGCCTCCTCGTCCCGGGGGCGGAGGAGGTAGTTGACGATGTACACAATGAGAATCACCAGGACCGCCGCCCCTATGATGGGATTTACCGCCCGGAAGGTCAGCACGCCGTCCTCCACCAGATCACCGGAGAGGGCATACATGCCGCCGAAGCCCAGGTTGATGGTGGACAGCAGGGCGAACATGGTCATGACGGTCCGGGGCTTCTCCCGGAGGCTGAGGTAGGCGTCCTTCAAAATGCAGGTGACGGCGAAGACGCAGAGGGCCAGGGCGATGCAAAGGGTCACTCCCGTCAGCACGTCGCACCACCGGCCCAGGAGCACGTCGGAGATGCCGTAGGCATAGGCGGCGATGAGCAGGGTGAAAAAGCCGTATTGAAAGGCCTTGCCCCGGGCCCGCTCCTGCCGCTCGTCAAAGTGCGTGTCCAGGACTTTTTTCTTGAACAGGAACATGACGAAGGCCAGCCCGGCGAGGAGGCCCGCCGTAAGGCCAACGAAAACTCCGGCATGGTGGAGATCCATAAAAATCCGTCCTTTCTTCCTTTCGGGTTATTTGCTGGCAATAACCGGCTTGCCGTCGGGGCCCAGCAAAGGCGTGAAGCCCGCCGCGCTGCCGTTTCGGTGGAATACGTAGTGGACGCCGGTTTCCGTGTCTGCCCAGATTTCCATGACATCAATGGTTCCTTGGGTATATACTTTCTGAAAGCGATTCATAAAGTTACTCCTTATTCTGTGCTGGTAAAGCCAGTATATAGCTAACCCGACTATTTGTCAAGTATATTTTACTAAAAGAACAATAAAATTTCCGCCCGGCTGGAAAGCGGCGCGGAGCGGGGGAAAAGCGGACACGCAGGTCCGCCCCCGCCCGGTGTTCGATTGATAGAGGGGGAAACGGGCCGCCCAGGGGGGCGGCCCGTGTTTCCGGTAACGCTATGCCTCCGGGGGGACAGGGGTTATTTCTTCTTCCGCTTTTTCTTTCCTTCGTCAATCTCCCTATAGAGCCATTGGAGCCCGTCGGAGAGGCCGCCGATTTCGTCGATAAGGCCCAGGCGCACCGCCTCCTCGCCGTAGACGACGCTTCCAACGTCCGCGGCCATGTCGTCCTTTTTCAGCATCAGGTCCTGGAAGTCCCCGGCGGAGATGTGGCTGTGTCCGGCGACAAAGGCCACGATCCGGTCCTGGAGCCGCTGGAAGTAGCTGTAGGTCTGGGGGGCGGCGATGACGGTGCCGCTCATGCGGACGGGGTGGATGGTCATGGCGGCGGAGGGCACGGCGAAGCTCCGCCTTGCGGCCACCGCCAGGGGCACGCCGATGGAGTGGCTGCCCCCCAGGACGATGGAGACGGTGGGCTTGGTCATGCCGGCGATGAGCTCCGCGATGGCGAGGCCCGCCTCCACGTCTCCGCCCACGGTGTTGAGGAGGAAGAGGACCCCCGCGATTTCGCTGGACTCCTCCAGCTTGGCGAGGAGGGGGAGGACGTGCTCGTACTTGGTGGTTTTGGCCCGGTCGTCGGCGGCCATGTGGCCCTCGATCTGGCCGATGATGGTGAGGCAGTAGAGATTTCCGTGGGGCGTGGCCGTCATGGCGGAACCGAAGTCCAGGATGGACTGGACGGCCTCCTTCTGTGTATCGTTTTCCGGTTCGGTGGGCTTGGTGGGTTTGGTCATAGTCAGCAACCTTCCTTTCGTAAGGGTAGCTTTTGCGGTTTTTCGGAAATTACCCGCGCCCGGCGGAATCTTACAGCATTGTAAGATACGGCGGGAAATTGTAAGGAAAATCAATGGCAGCCCCGGCGGCGGTTTGCTATACTGACATCAGTTCCAAGAGAACAGAAACGGAGGAGAAAATGATGAAGAATACGATGAAGGATATGCTGAAGGGAATCGCGCTTGGGATTTTGCTGGTGGCGGCGGTCATCGCGGGGCAGACGGCCCTGACCGGCGCGGTGGGCTTCCACACCGCGGAGCTGGCCGGGGGAACGGCTCTGGCTTTCCTGCTTTATTACACCATCTTCCGGATGTGCCGGAAGCGGCGGGAAGCAAGCGCGAAGAAGAACGGATAACAAAAACCGGCGGACCGTATTGATCCGCCGGTTTCCCGCGTTCTCCGGGCTTTTCTTTTTTGCCCCGGCGTGCTATACTGGGGGAAAATCAGGCCCGTGGGGCGGGAGGCGGTCTTTTATGAATAACAAGAAACGGCGGGTGGTGGTCAAGGTGGGCACCTCCACCCTGACCCACAGCTCCGGCAGTCTGGACCTTCGGAGCATGGAGCGGCTGGTCCGGGTATTGGCGGATCTCAGCGGCGGGGGGCATGAGGTGATTCTGGTGACCTCCGGGGCCATCGCCGTGGGCACCGCCCGGATGGGCCTGGACGAGCGGCCCAGGGCCCTGCGGATGAAGCAGGCCGCCGCCGCCGTGGGGCAGTGCCGGATGATGCACATTTACGACAAGCTCTTCTCCGAGTACAACTGCACCGTGGCCCAGATTCTCCTCACCGGGGAGGACGTGGAGGACCCGGTTCGGGCGGAGCATTTGAAAAATACCTTCACCAGCCTCCTGGAGCTGGGGATTCTCCCGGTGGTAAACGAAAACGACTCCGTGTCCTCCGCCGAGATTGAGACGGGCCGCCACAAGGTGCTGGGGGACAACGACACCCTTTCCGCCATTGTGGCGGAGCTCTGCGGGGCGGAGCTGCTGGTGCTCCTCAGCGACATCGACGGGCTTTATGACGCCGACCCCAAGCGGGACCCGGGGGCGAGGCTCCTCCACCGTGTGGAGGCGCTGACGCCGGAAATTCTGGAGATGGCCGGGGGCGCGGGCACCTGGCGGGGCACCGGCGGCATGACCACCAAGCTCTCCGCCGCGAAAATCGCCATGGAGGCCGGGTGTGACATGGTGATTACCAACGGCCAAAGGCCGGAGGATTTGTACGGCATTGTGGAAGGGCAGGACATCGGGACGCGGTTTGCCGCAGGAAAGGGAGGCGCGCGATGACAGCGTTGCGGGAACAGGGACGGCGGGCCAAGGCCGCGTCCTATACGTTGGCCACCGCCGGGACGGCCAGGAAAAACGCCGCCCTGGAGGCCATCGCGGAGACTTTGACAAAGCGGTCGGCGGAGTGGCTGGCGGCCAACGGGTCGGACGTGGCCGCCGCCAGGGAGGCGGGGATGCGCCCGGCCATGCTGGACCGGCTGACCCTGACGGAGGAGCGGATTTCCGGCATCGTGGAGGCCGTGCGGCAGGTCATCGCCCTGCCGGACCCCATTGGAAAGGTGGATAAGATGGAGACCCGGCCCAACGGCCTTATCATCGGGCGGCGGCGGGTGCCCCTGGGGGTGGTGGCCATCATCTTCGAGGCCCGGCCCAACGTCACCGTGGACGCCGCAGCCCTGTGCCTCAAGTCCGGCAACGTCTGCATCCTCCGGGGCGGGAAGGAGGCCATCCGCTCCAACCGGAAGGCGGCGGAGCTGATGCGCGCGGCGCTGAAAAGCGCGGGACTGCCGGAGGACTGCGTGTCCCTGGTCCAGGACACCAGCCATGAGACGGCCAACGAGCTGATGCACCTGGACGGGTACGTGGACGTGCTGATTCCCCGGGGCGGCGCGGGGCTCATCCGGGCGGTCGCCAGGGAGGCCGGCGTCCCGGTGATTCGGACGGGAGAAGGGGTCTGCCATATCTATGTGGACAGCGAGGCGGACCTGGACATGGGGGCGGAGATTCTTTACAACGCCAAGTGCTCCCGGCCCTCGGTCTGCAACGCGGTGGAATGCCTGCTGGTCCAGGCGGACGTCGCGGAGGCGTTTTTGAAAAAGGCCGTGCCCCTGTTGGACCGGAACCGGGTGGAGCTCCGGTGCGACGAAAGCGCCCTGGCGGTTCTGGGGGACCGGGCCGTCCCGGCGGCGGACAGCGACTGGGACGCGGAGTATGACGACTACATCCTGGCCGTGCGGACGGTGAAGGACATGGAGGAGGCCGTGGAGTTTATCAACGCCCACGGCACGGGGCACTCGGAGGCCATCATTACCACCAACTACTTCAAGGCCCAGCGCTTCCTGGACACGGTGGACGCGGCGGCGGTGTACGTCAACGCCTCCACCCGCTTCACCGACGGCGGGGAGTTCGGCCTGGGGGCGGAAATCGGCATCTCCACCCAGAAGATGCACGCCCGGGGCCCCATGGGGCTGGAGGAGCTGACCAGCTGCAAGTACGTGATTTACGGCGAGGGGCAGGTCCGGTAAACGGATGGCAGAGGCGGACCCGCGTGTCCGCCCGGCCCCCTGCCGGCGGGCTTCCCGGCGGCGCTGGAGGAGGAATTCCGGCTTCCCGCCCTGCCCATCCGGGGACGGATGGAGCGCCGCTTTCCCAGTTACGACGACGCCGGGATGGCGGCGGACAAGGCGGAGGGAGGGCGGAAAGCCTTTGAGACCGCGTATTCCATGACGGCGGGGAAGCAGGAAACGGACTGGCCCGCCCACCGGCTTCTGGGCTGGCCCGACATCATCCAAAGCAACATGACCGTGGAGTGCGAGCTGGTGAGCCGGGGCTATAATCTGGGCGGCGGACAGAAGATTCCAGAGGAGCAGATACGGGAGGCGGAGGAGACGTCTCTGGAAGATTGGCGGTTGCTGCTCCAGCTGGATACCATTCAGCAGGGGCGGTTTTCCCTGGATTTCGGAGACTGTGGACGGGTCTATTTCTACATTCGAACCGAGGACCTGGCCGCCCGGCGGTTTGACCGGGTGCGGCTGGTTTTGCAATGCGATTGACGGAAGGGAGTTCTATGAGCAAGGACAAGGGATTCGGCGGGGCCAGGCTGGGCTTCATCGGCGTGGGAAATATGGGGGGCGCCCTGGCCCGGGCGGCCCGGCGGCGGCTGGAGGGGGAGCGGCTTCTCCTGGCCAACCGGACGGAGGCCAAGGCGGCGGCCCTGGCAAAGGAGCTGGGGGCCCCGCTGTCCAACAACCGGACCATCGCGGGGAACGCGGACTACATTTTCCTGGGGGTCAAGCCCCAGATGATGGGGGAGCTGCTGGCGGAAATCGGCCCGGAGCTGGGGGCTCGGAAAGACCGCTTCCTTCTGGTCTCCATGGCGGCGGGGCTGAGCATCCGGGACATTCAGGACATGGCGGGAGGGGATTACCCCGTCCTCCGCGTCATGCCCAACACCCCCTGCTCCATCGGGGAGGGGATGATTCTCTACACCCCCGGCCCCGGCGTGAGGCCGGACGAGGAGCGGGCCTTTCTGGAGGCCATGGCTGGGGCGGGGCGCTTCTCCCTCATCCCGGAGCGGCTGATGGACGCGGGGGCCGCCATAGCGGGCTGCGGCCCGGCCTTTGTGGACCTCTTTTTAGAGGCTTTGGCGGATGGGGGCGTGGCCTGCGGGCTGCCCCGGGCCCAGGCCCTGGAGCTTGCCGCCCAAATGGCAGTGGGCTCCGCCCGGCTGGCCCTGGAGAGTGGGAAGCACCCCGGGGAGCTGAAGGACGCGGTGTGCTCCCCCGGCGGGTCCACCATCCAGGGCGTGCGGCGGCTGGAGGAGGCGGGCTTCCGGGGCGCGGTGATGGACGCGGTGATCGCCGCCTGTGAGAAGAACGGGAAGCTGAAATGAGCAAGGCCCCCTCCTGTCCGGGAGGGGGCCCTTTTTCGCCCGGAAGCGAAGGGAAAAAGGAAAGCCGGCGTCCCCAGAGGGGCGGCTTTGCGTCAGGGCGGGAATTTTTTAAGGGCCGCAAAACCTGGGGACGGTTTTTTTCGTCCTTATGGGCAGAACAATTGGGAGAGGAGGCGGAGCGCTTGGAGGACGGGCAGATCATTGAGTTATACTGGAACCGGGACCAGCGGGCCATTCGGGAGACCGATGGCAAGTATGGGAAGCTGCTCCACGGCATTGCCTGGAACCTGCTCCACAGCCGGGAGGACGCGGAGGAGTGCGTCAGCGACACCTACTTTCGGGCCTGGGAGGCCATCCCCCCCGCCCGGCCCGGAGCCTTTCGGACCTGGCTGGGGCGGATTACCCGGAATTTGTCCCTGGACCGCTGGAAGAGCCGGGGGGCGGAAAAACGGGGCGGCGGCGCGGAGCTGCTGCTGGGAGAGCTGGAGGACTGCCTCCCGGCCCCCGGCGGCGGGGCGCGGAGCGTGGAGGACGGGGAGCTGGCGGAGCTGCTGAACGTATTTCTGCGGGGCCTGAGCCGGGAGGGACGGGCCATGTTCCTGCGGCGGTATTGGTACGGCGAGAGCGTGGCGGAGGTAGCCCTGGCCCTGGGCTGCGGGGAGGGGAAGGTGAAATCTTCCCTCTTCCGAAGCCGGAAGGCTTTACGGGAGTATCTGGAAAAGGAGGGAATCACGGTATGAGAGCGGAACGGCTGTTTCGGGCCCTGGGGCTGGTGGACGCGGCTTTGGTGGAAGAGGCGCTGGCGGTCCGGCGGAGGGAATGGAAGCGCTGGGCGGCCCTGGCGGCGTGTCTGGCGCTGGTGATGGGCCTGGGCTTTGGATGGTTGGCCTCTGGAGGCTTTCGGGGCTTTGGAGGCATGTCTCCGGGCGCGGATGCCGGGAGCTCTGGCGGCATGATGGATGGGAACGCCGGAGCTCCCGGCGGCGCGGAAGACGGCGCTGCCTTCTTATCCTACGCCGGGCCGGTGCTGCCCCTGGACACGCTGGAAAATCCCGCGGGGCTGACGGCGGAGCGGACGGTCACCTGGGACTTCGCTCCCGGGGCCTATCCCGACGGGGAGCGGCGGCAGTGGGGGGCGGAGGTAACGGACGCCTATATCCTCCGCAACGGCACGGAGGAGGACCTCGCCGTGACGGCCCTGTACCCCTTTGCCGGAAGCTTCGCGGAGCTGGCCCTGCCCGCCGTGACGGTGAACGGGGAGTCCGCGGAGCCTGCGCTGTACGTCGGCCCTTACTCCGGGGGCTTCCAAAGCGCCGCCGGGCCGGAGGGGGCGGATACCTTGAACCTGGCGGGCCTTAGCGGTTGGAGGGAGTACAAGGCCCTGCTGGAGGGCGGGGCGTACCGGGAACGGGCGCTGGGAGAATACCCGGCGCTGGACAGTCCGGTGACGGTGTACGAATTCTCGGATTTTGAAGCGCCCCACGAGGAATATCAGGCGGCGACCCAGGCGGTTTCCTTTACCATCGACCCGGAGAGGACCACCGTGTTTACCTACGGTTTCAACGGCTGCGAGTGGGACGGCGGCTTCCGGCGGTACAGCTATTTCGTTCCCGACGGCATGCGGCGGGAGACGGAGCGGAAATTACTGGTGGTTTGGGGGGAGGACATCGGGGAATATACCCTCCAGGGCTACCAGGACGGCGGCTGCGGCCGGGGAGAGGAAATTGACGGGGTGTCCTGCTCCGTCACCCGGCGGGAGACCACCTTGGACGCGGTGCTGGATTTGGCCTGCCGGGATTTTGTTGAGCGGTACGGGAAGGACTGGGTTACGGAGGAGGGACCCGTCACCTTCGCGATGTACCGGGGGGCGGCGGCGGAGCTGCTGGCCCGGTATGGGCCCCTCTCCGACGCGCCTGTGGACCGCTATGCCGACGGGCGGCTGGACGAGCTGATACAAGAGACCCTGCGCCAGGAGCGGGTGCTGTATCTCCGTTTCCCGGTGACGGTGCCCGCCGGGGGGAGCGCGGAGGTGGCGTGCGCCTTCTGGAAAGCGCCCAGCTTTGACTTTGGCTGCTCCGGCGCGGAAAACGAGGGGCTCCAGGGCTATGATCTGATGACAAAGCTAGGGTCGTCTCTGGCATTTACCCGGCAGAGCGCCGATCTGGTGAATCTGGAGAACGTGGAGATTACCGGGCAGAATTTCGGCTTTGAGCCGAATAACGGCATCACCTCCGTGGAGCTGGATTTGGAGCAAGAGCACTACTATCTGGAGATTCGGCCCATAGAGGAATAAAAAGAATGGCTCTCCGGCGCGTGCGCCGGAGAGCCGCTTTGTCAGGCGTTTAGTAGGGTGAAGGTATAGGCCAGCTCCTTCCGCTCACCGGGGGCGAGGGTGAGGACGTGGGGCTTGTCCTGGAAGCGGCCGGATTCGCTTTCATAGGCGGCGCAGCCCTGCCAGGGCTCCATGCAGAGGAAGGGCGCGCCGGACTTGGTCCAGAAGGCAATCATGGGGAAGTCCTGGAAGTCCAGGGAGACGCCCCGGCCGGTTTCCCGGTTTTGGAGGCGGACGGTTTTGGACCGGAGGCCCTGGAAAATCAGGGTGTCCAGGCGCTGGAAGGCGGCATAGTCCAAGGCGACCTTCCCACCGTGGAGCATGGGCTCCGTTTCGCCGCTTCGGAGGAGGCCCTGGGGGGTGAGAAGGAGGGTGTTTGCGTCCTCGGGCCGGGCGAAAACCAGCTCATAGTCCTCGAAGCGCTCGCCTCCGAACAGGGGGCAGCGGATGGCGGTATGGGCCCCGACGCAGAAGGGCAGGGGGGCCTCGCCGGGGTTCTCCACGGCGAAGGTGGTGGAAAAGCCGTTTGCGAGAAGCTGATGCCGGACCTGGAGGACGAAGGGGAAGGGGAAGCGGGCCAGGGTTTCCGGGCTCTCCCGGAGCTCCAGGACGGCGTAGTCCGGGCCCTGGTCCACGGGGGTGAATGTGCTTTGCCGGGCAAAGCCGTGGCGGCCCATTTCAAAGGTCCGACCGCCGACGTCCGTTTTGCCGTTTTTCAGGCTGCCGACGATGGGGAAGAGGATGGGGTTCCGGCCGGACCAGAAGGCGGGGTCTCCCTGCCAGATGTATTCCGTGCCGGTCTGGTCTTGGAGGGAGGTCAGCTCGCCGCCCAGGGGGCGGACGGCGGCGGTGAGGGAGGCGTTGGAGAGGGTGATGGACATGGGGGAGTCCTCCTGTTATTCGTATTCGATAAATCCTGTTATGGGAGGGTATCGTTTCCGCACGCTCACAGGTGGAGCTTTCGCGGCTTTGCGGATATTCCGCCTGCTGTTTTTTCGCTTCTTTTTTGGCGGCAAAATAGTATCACAAAAGACGGGAAAATGCAACCGCGTCCCCCGCCTCCTTTTTTCTCATTATTTCTGGGAACTGCTCTAGATTTCTGTTCTTCTCGTTTTGTGTGCGCTAGATAGAATATATTCCCCGATAGAAGCCGATATATTTTTACCTTTTGTAAGAGCATATTGCCCCTCCGGGCGAATGGTGATATACTTATTAAGTAAGGAGGCGTGACATATGGAGACATTGCCGGTCAACAGTATTATCAACGGCGAGTGCGTATCTGAAATGAAAAAAATTCCCGATGCGTGCGTTGATTTGATTATTGCGGATCCGCCGTATAATCTTTCTAAAGGCAGCGAATGGAAATGGGATAATAGCATAGAACTTCAAGGCATGGGTGGCAACTGGAATAAGGTTATGCAAGAATGGGATGACTTCACACTTGAATCCTATATGATATTTACTAGAGCATGGCTTACGGAAGCTAAGAGAATACTTAAGCCAACCGGCTCCATGTGGATTTTCGGCTCATATCATAATATTGGCATTGTCAATGTTGTTTGTCAAATGCTGGGAATTGAGATCATCAATGAAGTTGTATGGTACAAAAGAAACGCTTTTCCGAATTTGGCGGGAAGAAGATTGACGGCCAGTCACGAAACGATTTTGTGGTGCAATAGAGGAGGAAGGAGAAGAGAATACTTTTTTGATTATGAATATTCAAAAAATGGCGACTTTTCTTATGATGTATTGAAAACCCCGGGGAAACAAATGCGAACCGTATGGGATATATCAAACAACAAGGAAAAAGCTGAGCTTGCGTATGGCAAACATCCTACACAAAAGCCGCTTAGAATCCTTAAACGAATCATCAATCTGACTTCAAGAGAAGGCGATATTATGCTTACTCCTTTTTCGGGTTCTGGAAGTGAATGCGTTGCCGCAAAAATGACAGGAAGAAAATATATCGGCATTGAGCTTGATGATTCTTACTGTGAAATCGCGGCGAATCGCTTGAAGCATGTCGAGAAAAACGAGAATCAGCTGGGGCAGCTTAGACTGAGCCTGTTTGAAGGCGAGACCGCTGAATGAAGATTTGGAGACTTAATGAAAAGGAGCCTCGCCAAAAATGATTGCTCCAGATATCAAAGCCGTAAATGAGTTCGCGGCAAAGGCTGAAGCGGCCAAACCTGCAATATATGAATATGTAAACGGAAAAGCGCTGCTTTCAGCTGCGTTTATCCGCTTGCGCGGTTATTGAAATGCTAATCCATATGAAATTCTAATGGAAACTGAAGCGGCGCCTATGGAGGACTGAAATGTTCAAGCCGGTTATTAAATGGAGCGGCAGTAAACGCAGCCAATCCGCAAGAATAAAAGAATTTTTGCCCGAAAAGTTCAATAGATACTATGAGCCGTTTATTGGCGGCGGTTCTATGTTATACGCGATCAATCCAACAGATGCTATTTGTGGAGATATTTGTGTGCCGCTCATCGATTTGTGGAATGAGATCAAAAACAATCCAAACAAATTATCCGAAGCGTATAGACTCCGTTGGACAAGGCTGCAAGCGGAAAGCTATCAAGTATATTATGACATAAGAGGTGATTTCAACAAAAATCACTCGCCGGAAGATCTTCTTTTTTTGTCCAGAACATGCGTCAACGGTCTGATTCGCTTTAATGCAAACGGAGAATTTAACAATTCTCTGCATCATACGCGTCCTGGCATATCTCCTGACCGTTTGGAAGAAATCATTCTGGATTGGTCTGCCCATATTCATGGCGCGGAGTTTATTGCCGCGGACTATACGGTTACAACTGAGACCGCCAAGGCGGGCGACCTGATCTATTTAGACCCTCCGTACTTTCATACGAAGGGCCGTTATTATGGGACGATTGATTTTGACGCGTTTCTTACTTATCTTGAGTATTTAAACAGCAAGGACATTAAGTATATGCTCTCCTTTGACGGCGTCAGAGGAGAAGATGACTTTACAGTTGAATTGCCCAGGGAAGTATATAAACGCCATGAGCTGATTCCCTCGGGCAATTCCAGCTTCAAAAAAGTTATGGATAAGGAGAATATTCAAGTTTTAGAATCGCTGTATCTGAATTGGTAGCCGTTTAGAGCGGTTCCCCAAAATACTGAGAAAAGTTCGGCGGGGACAGAGGCCGCGTAGCCGCGTTGCTGTCCGCGTCCTTCGCCTTGCTCCCCGCCTCCTTTTTTCTCATTATTTCTGGCAACCGCGCTAGAAAATGGTTATGGCGTTGAATCCGCTCTCTTCAATCTTTTCACAGATAAACGCTTTCAAAATTTCGGAGGCACGGGTGGCGGTAACAATTTCGATATCCCATCCATATTCAACTGGATTCATGATGAACAGCATGTCGCAGTTGCTGCGTTCGAAAACCGCGTGATTTGGCCGCGCGGAGCTTCGCAGATAGGCCGCGGCAGAGATTGTTTCAAATGCGTTAAAATCGACAGCGCGTTCTGATTGTGTCCATGGTCCGGTGTAAGGATAAGCCAAGCGTTCCACATTCGGAACATAATCCATAAGGTTTCGGATATAGTTTACAAGCTCTTCTCCAACATTTATTTCCAGATCAAGGGAACGCTCCTTTGATTCAATAGAAAGCAGAACCGGGCGGTCGAACACACCGAGCAGCTCCAAAACATGATCCGGACGCTTGCCATTGACTTCCTCACTTACACGAGGCAGCGACAACCAGCGCACCTCATGGTTTTCATAAAGGACAGAAAGTCCGCTCCAATCGCCGCCGGGAGGATCACACATACCCTCAAAGCAGACTTTTTGGAGTAGGTGCGCGAAAAGGAAATGAATCCCCGTATCGACATCGTTTTCATGGAAGAACTGCGGGACGCTGGAAAAGCCGTTTTGCGTCAAGCCGCCTCCCACAGGAAGCTGCTCCACGTAATATTCCTTCAATGCGGAAGTGTCCAAAAGTAACTCCTCATCACGAGAAGGAACGGCGAGTATCGGAACATCCAGCGCAACGAAATCGCTTAGGGCAAGAATGGAGCGCCAAAAACCGTTGGACGCGGCGAGACGGCTTGGATCTTTGATAAGCGCGTTGAAATTGCGATCACTAACCGGTCCGTAAATGTAAGTCATCACTTCGATGTCAGGCGAAGCGAGCATGACAGTTAACGGAAGAATTCCTCTATCTGGCCGGTTATCGTCGCCTCTTGGCTTAAAGCCTTTAATCACGCAAAGAATTAAGTCCGAATCATCGGAGGCAATTCTATCAAGTATATCAGCATCGTAAGTCGGATATAAACGTCGCGCTCCGTCCGCGAATTGTCTCCTTTTAGCTGCGGGAATGATTCCAAAGGGAAGCTCTTTGGACACCAATCCAACACTAAACCGGCTGGCTAAATCGAGAAAATCCGCTGAATTTCCATGATGGCTTTTCGCCGCTATTTTTTTACGGAAATTAAAACCTGAGTTTTCTAATGAAAACTCGACGATACCTTGCTGGTATGTACGCAGCCGTTTCCACTGAACAGGCGTAAGGTTTGTGGCTGGGCACAAGCCGCTGGCAAGGAACATTACGATATTAAGCCCTTTTTGGAGAATGACAGATTCTTCCTCGTTTGTATCAAACCCGCACATCCGTTTGATGATATATCGAGAAAGCTCTGCTTCCGCAAAGTCCGTTTCATCAAAACGCTCCAGTTTAGGATCAAGATGTTTATTAAATTCCGCTGATCGAATATATACTTGAGCAACAAAATTTCCCGAATTCTCTGAGAAATTGATATAACTATACGGAACTGCGGGATTGGGGAAACGAAGAGACTTTCGTTCACGAGTTTCGGGGTCTAATTCATAATTTACAAAATCGACAACGTATAGATACGGGCAGCCGGTACGACCTGTAGAGAAGGCGCGGCCGCTTCGCTGCCACGCTTGATTGCCGGCTTGCAGAGCGCCGCAAAACTCAATCGCGTAGAGAATGGTCTCCAAACCATTTTCAACATAGGTGACAATTGCGTCCGGTGTTTCATCAAGGAAACCGCCGCTCTCTTTGAGCCCCAAAAAAATATTGGCTTCCCATCTTCCGCTTCCGCCCTTGTTAAAACCCGGAAGCAATTCTAATTGCCACTTAAAATAGTGACCCAGGTAACTGAATTGAATGTTATAAACAATGGTAGACGGCGACAGCAATGATATTTCAATGTGGGTCGGATTTGTTTCGGCTAAAATAATCTTGGCGATGCGTTCACATTCTACAATATTATCGCCATGTATTCTGAACGTTCTTGTCACAAAATGGCCTCCTTCCTAAAGGCTGTTCCAGATTGGTGTGGATAGAATTGACAGAATAGATAAGAATAATTATGGCATACCTCGACAGGATTTACAAGAAATATCTACAATTTATGAAATCGGCCCTCCGAGATTCGGAGCGGCGGTTTGTTCATAACCTGATTGGTAAGTGTCAAATTGTCTTTTCAAGTCATGATTTCCCCTTTACCGTCCGGTTGCGGCTCCTTCTTTTTGTCCTGTTCCGCGCCTCTGCGCGGTCGAGGTTGCGGGTAAGCCGCGCTTCACTCTCTTTGCCTTGGAGAACATACGGGGCCTGACCACTGGGGAGATTGACGGTGAAATCTGTCTGCGGCTGGATAAGACCAGAGGCAAGACCTATGCTGATATGCTTGTAATGCTGTCCGCATGGGCGGAGCGGGCCAAGAAGCTGGAGGCCAAGGAAATCGCCAGGGAGGACTATGACCGCTGGCGCGACAACTACCCCAAGTACGACACCACCCGGAAATGGGGCAAAGTCCCCTCCAGGGAATTGAGCGACTTCCTTGCGGAAGCGTTCAAGGACAGGCTGGGCAGGGACTGACAGACAGCAAAAAGCCCTTACCGATGTTGTCATCGGTAAGGGCTTTCTAATATGGTTTTTGTCACCTACAAGCCGCGGAGGAACACTTTTCACCCGCGGTCCACCGGGGATACAGTAAAGATACGGCCTAAGGGGAGCGCTATCAAATCGTTGTCAAAAAAGGCTTAAAACTGCGGAGCCATTGTAACGAAACGGGATTCTGCTTTTAAAGATTTATTCGTATTCAATCGTCGCCGGGGGCTTGGAGGTGATGTCGTACAGCACCCGGTTGATATGGGGCACCTCGTTCACCACCCGGACGCTGATCCGGTCCAGGACCTCATAGGGAATCCGGGCCCAGTCCGCCGTCATGAAGTCGGTGGTGGTGACGCTCCGCAGGGCCAGGGCGTAGTCATAGGTCCGGCCATCCCCCATGACCCCCACGCTGCGCAGATTCGTCAGCGCGGCGAAGTATTGGTCCATGGTCCCGGCAAGGCCCGCCTTGGCGATCTCGTCCCGGAATATGAAGTCCGCGCGGCGGAGCAGGCCCAGCTTTTCCTTCGTCACCTCGCCGACGCAGCGGATGGCAAGGCCCGGGCCCGGGAAGGGCTGGCGGCTTACCAGGTATTCCGGCAGGCCCAGCTCCCGGCCCAGCCGCCGCACCTCGTCCTTGAAGAGCATCCGCAGGGGCTCTAAAATCTCCTTGAAATCCACGCAGTCCGGCAGGCCCCCCACGTTGTGGTGGCTTTTGATGACGGCGGCGTCTCCCGCCCCGGACTCGATGACATCGGGGTAGATGGTGCCCTGGGCCAGGTAATCCACTTGGCCGATTTCGCGGGCCTCCGCCTCAAAGACCCGGATGAACTCCTCGCCGACGCGCTTTCGCTTGGCCTCCGGCTCTGTGACGCCGGCCAGTTTCTCCAGGAAGCGGTCCTCCGCGTTGACCCGGACGAGGCGAATGTCCCACTGGGAGAAGGCGGCCTCCACCTCGTCTCCCTCGTTCAGGCGCAGGAGGCCGTGGTCCACAAAGACGCAGGTGAGCTGGGGCCCCACGGCCTCCGCCAGCAGGGCGGCGGCCACGGAGCTGTCCACCCCGCCGCTGAGGGCCAGGAGGACCCTTCCGTCTCCGATCGTTTCCCGGAGGCGGCGGACGGCGGTTTCCTTATAGTCCTCCATGGTCCAGTCGCCGGAGGCCCCGCAGATTTCGTAGAGGAAGTTCCGGAGCATGGCCGCGCCCTGTTCGGTGTGGTTTACCTCCGGGTGGAACTGCACGCCGTAGAAGCCCCGGGCCTCGTCGGCGGTGGCCACGTTGGGACAGGCGGCGCTGCGGGCATAGAGCCGGAAGCCCTCGGGGACCTTCTCCATGTAGTCCCCGTGGCTCATCCAGGTGACGCTTTTCGCGGGAAGGCCCCGGAAGAGCTTGCAGTTCGTGTCGAAGGAGGTCTCGGTCTTGCCGTACTCCCGGGCGGAATCGCTCTGGGCGGGGGTTACCCGGCCTCCCAGATGATGGGCCAGGAGCTGGCAGCCGTAGCAGATGCCAAGGACCGGCACGCCCAGATGGAAAAGCTCCGGGTCCGCCTGGGGGGCGGAAGGGTCGTAGACGCTGCCGGGGCCCCCGGTGAGGATGACGCCGATGGGGTTCATGGACTTCAGGTCCGCGATGGGGGTGGTATAGGGCTTGACCTCACAGTAAACCCCCTGCTCCCGGACCCGGCGGGCGATGAGCTGGTTGTACTGGCCGCCAAAGTCCAGGATGACGACGGTTTGATGGGGCATAAACAGTTCCTCGGTTCTTTCGTTAGATTTGGCCGTCCAGGGGACGGAGACGCCGCCCTAGATTAGGGAAGCGCGTCAGGAGGGGAGTTCCGCCCCGCCCCACTCCACCACGGTGAAGCCGGCGCGCTTAAAGGCGGGAAGCTCCTGGGGCGGAATTTCCATTGGAGCCTCCAGAGGCTTCCAGGCCATAAAGACCCGGAGGAGGCTGTCCGGCTCCGGGGTGACGGTAAGGCGGGCGTGATTCGTGTAGTCCTCCGCCTGGAAGGCGATCAGGTTATAGGGATTGGCCTCCATCCGGGGAAGCCAGTAGACGATGAATTCGTTGGCCTCCCGGCGGGTGAGGCCCAGGCGGCTGAGGGCGTCCTCCAAAAAAGCGGCGGTTTCTCCGCCGGGAACGCAGAAGCCCCGGGAGAAGTCGTACTCTGTCCGGGTCACGCCCTCCCAGTAGAGGTAGCTGTAGGTCTGGCCGGCTTCGTCTGTCAGGGCGCCGTCCGGGGCGGCGGTGACGGTCCAGCCGTCTTCATAGGCGGGATAGGTGCAGGTGAGTGTTCCGTCGTAGTCCAGGCGGACGGTGACCTCCGTCTCCTTCTCCGGGTAGAGGTAGATCACGGGCTTGGCGTCGGCCGTCTCCTTCCCCCGGCAGGCGGAGAGGAGCAGCAGGCCCGCGAGGCACAGGGGGAACAAGATTCGTTTCATGGGAAAGCCTCCTTTTCAAAATCCGTCTATCTGTAAAGACGAGAAAAGGTGCGGGGAGGTTGCGGGGAGGGGGAATTATTCCTCCCGGAAGACGATGCTGCCGGGCTCGGCGCTTTCAATAATGGCCAGGGAGTGGAGGTTTACCCCCGCCTCCCGGAGGCGGTCGCCGCCGCCCTGGAAGCCCTTTTCCACGGCGCAGCCGATGCCCACGAGCTTCGCCCCGGCCTTCTCCACGATGTCGCACAGGCCCCGCATGGCCTCACCGTTGGCCATGAAGTCGTCCACCACCAGCACCCGGTCCCCGGCGTGGAGCCACTCCTTGCTGACCAGGAGGGTGACCTTTTTCTTATAAGTATAGGAGAAAATGTCGCTTTGATACAGGCCGCCCTCGATGTTGTCGCTCTTGGCCTTTTTGGCGAAGATCATGGGCTTTTTGAAATGGCGGGCCACTACCGCCGCCAGGGCGATGCCGCTGGCCTCGGCGGTGAGAATCACGTCCACGCCGTCCATATCGAAATGCGTTCCCAGCTCCTGGGCGATGTGGTCCATCAGCTCCGTGTCCACGCGGTGGTTCAGGAATCCGTCCACCTTGATGATGTTTCCCGGGAGGACCTTGCCCTCCTTCACGATGCGGTCTTTCAGCTCCTGCATGGTACATTCCTCCTGCTTATCAGATTGTTCCCCTTTATTATGTCGAATCCCGGCGGCTTTTGCAATTGCCGTTCCCGACAAAATCAGGGCGGAGCGCCTTGCGCGGTCAGTACATATTTTTGGAAAAAGGCCGCGCTCCGCCCTGGGATTCCGGGGACGGAGCGCAATTTTGGCTTATGTTTTCTCCAGCAGATCGGCGGCGGCGTCCAGCCAATTGCCCTGGAAGGACTCGATGTCCCCCCCGTCCACAAGGGCCGCGAGGGACGGGTCGATGGGCATTTCCGCCAGCAGGGGCAGCTGATGGCGCTGGGCGGCCTCCGCCGTTTTGCCCTCGCCGAAGAGGCGGAGCTTTTTCCCGCAGTCGGGGCAGAGAACATAGCTCATGTTCTCGATGAGGCCCAGGATGGGCACCTCCATCATCTCCGCCATCTTCACGGCCTTTTCCACCACCATGGAAACCAGCTCCTGGGGGGAGGCCACCACCACGATGCCGTCCAGGGGGATGGACTGGAAAACGGAGAGGGACACGTCCCCGGTGCCGGGAGGCATGTCGACAAAGAGATAGTCGCAGTTCCAGAGGACGTCCGTCCAGAACTGCTGGACCACGCCGGAGATGACGGGCCCCCGCCAGATCACCGGGTCCGTCTCGTTGGGCAGGAGCAGGTTCGTCGATATCATCTGGATGCCGGAGCGGGACTCCATGGGGTAAATGCCGTCCTCCCCGCCCACGGCCTGGCCGTGGACGCCGAAGGCCTTGGGGATGGAGGGGCCGGTGACGTCCGCGTCCAGAATGCCGGCGGTATGGCCCCGGCGGCGCATGGTCACCGCCAGCTGGCTGGTGACCATGGACTTGCCGACGCCGCCCTTGCCGGAGACGACGCCAAAGACCTTGCCCACCCGGGCGTGGGGGTTACACTCTTTTAGAAGGGACTGGGGCTCCTGGCGGTCCGCACAGGACTCGCCGCAGGTGGAGCAGTCGTGGGTACATTCGCTCATGGTGCTGTTCTCCTCTTAAATCAAGTTGATGAAGTTCATTTTATACCCTCTCCGCCGGGGCCGTCAAGTGCTGGATGGAGACGGCGGGATCGTTTTGGAAATGGGCCGCCTCCCGGCTGTGGCAGGTGAAGAGCAGAATTTGGCGTGTTTCCGCCTCCTTCCGCAGATAGTCCAGGGCGGCGGCGCAGCGGGCGTCGTCAAAGCTGGCCAGGGCGTCGTCCAGGACGATGGGGACGGCGTTTTCCGAGGGCAAAACCAGGTCGCAGACCGCCAGGCGCACGGCCAGATACAGCTGGTCCGCCGCCCCGGCGGAGAGATAGCCCGCGTCCCGGGGGACGCCGGCGTCCGCGGATTCCGCCGAGACATGGAGGGCCTTGTCCAGGATGACGCCGGTGTAGGCTCCGCCGGTGAGGCGGCCAAAGATTTCCGCGGCCCGCGTTCCCAGGGCGGGAGAGAAGCGGCCCTGGAGCTGGGTGTTGGCGCGGGCCAGGGTGGACATGGCCAGCTCGATGGCGGCGTACTCCCCCTCCAGGGCGGCGATTTCATCCGTCAGCCGCTCGGCGGCGGCCTGGAGGGTCAGGGGGTCTCCGGCGGCGGCCAGCCGGCCGGCGACGCGGTCCAGATTGGAGCGGAGCAGGGTCAGGTCCGCCTGAACGGCCTCCAGCTCTTCGGCGGCGGCCTCCCGGCTGCGGGGGGGCGGCGTGGGGGACGGGGCGTCTGGATTCTCCGGCGCGGGGGTGCCCCCGGATTGGAACTCCGCCCGAAGGCGGGCCTCGTGGGCGGCCTTCTCCGCCTCCCGGAGCTCCTTGCGGAGAAGGGCGCTGGCCCGGAGGGCCGCGTCGGCGGAGGGAATATCATAGGCTGCGGGGGCGAAGCGGCGGACCTCCTCTAAAATGCCGTCGGCGTTCACGTCCACGGACTGCCAGAGGCCCTGGGCGGCGGCGGCCTTGGCGGCGGCCTCCCGCGTGGCGGCGTCCCGGTTTGCCAGAAGCGTTACATAGGCGTCCGCCAGGGCGGAGATCGCCACCGGGTCGGCGGTTTGATAGCGGGCCGTGAGAGCGGCGGCTCTCGCCTTGTTCCCCGCCCGTTTCCAGAGGAGCAGGGAGACCAGAGCGGTCAGGACCAGCAGACCGGCGGCAGTCCCCAGGCCGGCATAAAGGTCGTGAAAATAGAAGTACACGCCGTATCCCGCCCCCAGGGCGGCGCAGAGACAGGCCAGAGCCGTCAGCAGCAGGGGGGCCAGGGGGCGCTTGGCCGCTGGAAGGGGATCGGCGGCGGTTCGCCGGGCCTCCTCCGCCGTCTGCCCGGCGAAGGGGCTGGCGGACAGCGCCTCCTCCGCCTGGGCCAGGGCGGCTTTGGCCTCGTCGTATTTCCCCTGGGCCTTCTCCGCGTTTTTGCGGAGGGTGTTCAGGTTCACGATGGCCCCCCGAAGGCGGCCCGTCAGGTCGTTTTCGGGAATACCCTCCTCCTCCAGGCGGCGGCGGAGGGCGGCGGCCTGCTCCTCCGCCTGGAGGGCGGCCTCCTCTACCCGTTGCAGCTCCTGCCGCTTTTGATGGCGGTCCCAGCGGTCCAGGGCGGACAGCTCCTCTTTTAAAGAGGTCTCCCGGGCCTCCAGCTCCGCCGAGCGGGACAGCAGGCTCTCCCGCTGGCGGAAGAGCTCCGCCTGGGAGGCCAGCAGCGCCTCCGTCTCCTGGAGCTCCGCTTCCAGAGTGGGGAGCTGGCCGGTTTTGTTGTGGCGGCGGCGGTTGAGCTGCTTTTTCAGGGCCTCCACCGCCTCTGTATACGAGGTGTCCTCCTCCCCGGAGGTGACCAGGGCGGCGATGCGCCGCTCCAGTCCCGGGTCCTGGGTGACGGCCACGCCCCCCTGACGGATAAAGGCGCTGCGGGCATAGACCTCCCGGCTGACCCCCAGCAGCGTCTCCCCGCAGTTGGCCCCGGTGAGGCCGGGGACCGGATCGGCGGTGCCGGTGTAGAGGGCCTGGAAGTCCCCCATGGGGGCCGTCTGGCGGCGGGTGGTGCGGAACAGGGTCAGAGCGTCGTCCCCCGTCCGGCAGTCCAGACGGCCGGACATGGACCCGCCGGACCAGGGAGCGTAATGGTTCTTGTCCGCAAGGACGCCGGCCCGGTCCCGCTCCTTGGTATTGACGCCGTAGAGCATGGCGAGGAGGAAGGCGCACCAGGTGGATTTCCCCGTTTCGTTGGGGGCCTGAAGGATGTTCAGTCCCTCCTGAAGCTCCAGGGTTTGCTCCCGGAGCTTTCCGAAGGTGGCGGTCATGCGGCGTATCAGCAAAGAAATCAGCTCCTTTGATCATTCTTATGTAACATTTTTCCAGGCTCCGCCTTACATAGTTCCGGCGAAAGGCGGAGACCATAGAGGACAGTATAGCACAAACCGCCGGATTTGCACAGGCGGATTTTAAAATTACCCATAGGTCATACCAAATAAAAGAGCAATCTCCGGCATTTTCCAAAAAAGGCGAAAAAAGAGAAAAAAGGGGATTGACAAAACAGGGTATAGCGTGGTAATCTAGCAAAGCTGTCCGGGAGGACAGGCGGGCGTCAAGTGAAAAAAGTCGAATTCAAAAAGAAATCGAAAAAAGCACTTGACAAACGAGGAAAGACGTGGTAATCTAGCAAAGCTGTCTGACCGAGGCGGTTGGGGCGCAAGGGTTTGAGGATCGAACTTGAAAA